>NZ_CP134050.1:5597500-5897500 GCF_031583145.1 Brevibacillus brevis
AAAAATAATGAACAGGATAATAAACGAGGCGGAAACCGCAGTTGCGTCGCCAAAAATTCCTTCGGTGGTGACGTACATGTAGTTTGCAATGTCGCTCAGCGTGTACCCCCGGTGTCCGAAGTCACCGGGCAAGTACGGGCCCACGTATGCGTACACGACAAATATGGCTGCCATCGCCGTCAGCTCCCAGCCGGCTACGCGACGCGACGCTTCCAGCACGAGTATGCACGTAATCGTCGCAAACACGACATCCAGCATCGACGGGATCCCGCCCCGATTCACAATGTCCAGGTAATAGATGAAAATGTAACCTGCGGTGCCTAATGACAGGACGGCCAATACACCATCCAGCAAGGACAGCGTTTTGCGCGACGCCTTTTTCCAGCCAGGATAAAGGATAAAGATCAGGCAGAGGACGATTGCGACATGCAGGGAACGATGCTTTAAGGTCACGAGCGGAACCGCATAGGCAGCGTACATGTGGTACAGGGCGAAAGCGACCGCAATAGCCGAAACCAGAACAGTCGGCCATTTCTTCGTAAAAACGCGGTATCCCGCTTCCTTGTCGTACTCCTGCAGGATGGCCTGCGCCTTGCTTTCATTGCTGCGGATCTCTTCTTCATTCGGCAGTTGATCGTGCGCGTTCATTCACTCATCACTTCCTCTCTTCCAATCCGTGTATATACAGGTACCACCAAGGGTACCAACTGACGGACAGCTCCAGCGAGGTACCCAGCGGCAAAACTTCAGACAGCTTCCAACTGGCATTCCCCACCGTCAGCGTGTAATCGTCGCGCGTGATCAGGTACAAGACGGTATCTCGACGCTCATTCAATCCGGAGACGGTAATCCAGCCATTTTGAACAGTCACACGCACAGCTTTCCGATCGGGAAAGTCGGCCGGGACACCTGCCCCGAACGAGCGGAAGGAGGTCTCGGACAGTTCCATTTGCGACAGGCCGGACAACCGATACGTTTCGCGCCATGGCGTCAATTCCACGGAGTGAACCCACCCGACCGTAAACGTGTCCTGAAGACGCAGCGGCACTACGCCGATCACAGCCTGACGCTGAAAGTCGCGTAGCTGCAAATAAGGATGGGGCCCTGCCAGGATGAGCCCCACGATCAGCAGGAGGAATATACGAGCCAGCCATTTTTTCATGATGTACCCTCACCTCCTGCCTGTCCCCTCGAATCGTCCGCCCCTTGAAAGCCAGCCTAGTTCAAGGCGCCGACTTCCTTGTAGTATTTTTCTGCACCTGGATGAAGCGGAACGACGAGATTTTTCCCCGCTTCCTTCACATCGATTTCATTGGCTGCGTTGTGCGCTGCCTTCAGCGCAGGCATTTCGTCGAAAAACGTCTTGGTCAGCTTGTAGACCTGATCGTCGGACAGGTCGCTCCTCACCAGCAAAATGTTGCGAATCGCGGCCGTCTGGATCGGCTGGTCGTTTTTATACAGGCCAGCCGGTATTTCCGCCGAGACGAAGAACGGGTACTGCTGCGCCATTTTGTCCACATCTTCTTTTTTGATCGGCACGATCTCGACGTCTTTGGTTGTACTAAGGTCAATGACGGTGGAGTTGGGCAGACCCGAAGTGACAAAGGCGGCGTCTATCGTGTTGTTTTTGAGCTGTTCAATGGCCTCCGCATACGAGAGGTAGTCCGCTTTGATGTCGTCGTACGTGATGCCGTGACCGGCCAGCACCATGCGCGCATTGACTTCCACTCCGGAGTTCGGCGCTCCCACGCCGACGCGCTTGCCTTTCAGATCGGCGACGGACTTGATATTCCGATCCTTGAGCGTCACGATCTGCACGTAGTTCAAGTACAGACCCGCCATGGCCCGCAAATCCTTGATAGCCCCGCCCTCCTTGAAATTTTCCTGGCCGGCGTAGGCAAACGTCGTCACGTCCGACATGACAAATGCCACATCCGCTTTCTTCGCCTTGATCAGGTTGATATTTTCCACAGAGGCTCCCGTCGATTGCACGGATGCGTTGTAGCCCAGCTTGTCCTTGTAGATTTTGGCCATCGCGCCGCCAAGCGTGTAGTAAGGCCCGGAGCTTCCTCCAGTGGCGATCGTCAAAAATTTTTGCTCGGCTCCTCCGCCCGACGTCGCTTCCCCTCCTTGCGGCGCAGCTCCCGGCGCTGTTGCAGCCCCGCCACCACAAGCCGAAACGGTCAATACGAGCAATACAGATGACAGGACCGTCAGCATCTTTCTTTTCAACACCTTTCATTCCCCCTTTATGTTTCTGAAACCGCTTACAACATTTGCTGAAAATGCAACTTCTGTGCCAATTCCGAAGTGGAGGAAGCTACCCGTCATGTCGGCACCCGCCAATAAAAATCCGGCAAAAAAATCCCCTTCCGTGAGGAAATTTTTGCCGGTTCCCTTTTATTCCGTTTCCAAATACTGCTTCAGCTTTTGCCGCAGTCCCCGTTCGCTGATCCCCAGCTGATCGGCCGTTTTCTTGCGATGCCCCCCGTTTCTCTCCAACGCATGCAGGATGATCCTCCGTTCCGCTTCTTCCAAGGTAATGCCGCCCGGGATCGTCACGCCGTCCGGCTCAAGCGGACGTTCTTGTCCCTCTCGCTTGCTTCCGGTCAGGGCAGGCGGCAGGTCTTCTACCGTAATCAGCTCCCCTTGGGACAGCGCAACCGCGTACTCGACGATATTGGACAGTTCCCTGACATTCCCGGGGTACGAATAAGCGTACAGCCGTTTTTTGGCCTCGGGAGTAAAGGCTTTCTCCCGCTTCCCCATGCTCAGCGTGCATCTCTGCAAAAAGTAGTCGATCAGAACCGCCACGTCCTCCATCCGCTCCCGCAGCGACGGCGTGCGAATCGGGATGACATTGAGGCGGTAAAAGAGATCTTCCCGAAAGGCTCCTCGGGCCACCTCCTCCTCCAATTGCCGGTTGGTCGCCGCGATGATGCGGATATCGACCTCTTTTGGCTCATAGCTGCCCAGCGGAGTCACGACTCTGTCCTGAATGACCCGCAGCAGCTTTGCTTGCAACGAGAGCGGCAATTCTCCGATCTCGTCGAGAAAAACCGTGCCGCCGTGGGAGCGCTCGAACAACCCCTTCTTGCTTTGATAAGCGCCGGTAAACGCCCCCTTTTCGTGCCCGAACAGCTCGCTTTCCAGCAGAGGCTCGGGGATCGCCGCGCAGTTGATCACGGAAAAGGGAGCCGCAGCGCGATTGCCTTCGAAGTGGATGGCCCTCGCCACCAGTTCTTTGCCTGTCCCGCTTTCCCCCGTGATCAGGATGCTGGACGGTATATCCTTCACTTTTTCGATCAGTGCGAACAGTCTTCCCATGACAGGGCTCTTCCCGATGATTCCGGCGTACGACTGCTGCTGTTTGACGGCTTCGCTGAGCACTCGCACCTGTTTGTGCAAGGCTTGAAATTCCAGCGCCTTCGCCAGCAGCAGCTTGACCTCATCGACGTGCAGAGGCTTGGTCAAGTAATGGTACGCTCCGGCTTTGATCGCCTCCACCGACGATTCGATCGTTCCGTAGGCTGTCATCATGATGACGGTCAGCTCGGGCCGGACAGCCTTGAGCCGGGGCAACAACGCGAGCCCGCTCGTCTGTCCCAGGCTTTGGTCCAGCAGCACGCAATCGATTCGCTCTGCCTGAACCATTTCCAACGCCGCATGGGCATCCGTCGCTGTCCAAACCACGTAGTCGTCTTCAAGCGCAAACGAGAGCGATACGCAAATCGAGGGTTCATCATCGACAATCAACAAGTGCTTCATCGCTGGCCTCCTGTTCAAACCTCAAGGTAAAAGTCGTGCCCGACCGCTCGACGCTGCTCACTTCCAGGCGAGCCCCGTGCTCCCGCATAATCTTTTGGCTGACGTACAGGCCGAGGCCGATCCCTTGGGCTTTGTTCGTATAAAACGGCTCAAACAGCTTGTCCAGCTGCTCCGGCAAGATGCCTTCACCCGTGTCCGAAACCGCCAGCCACACTCCTTTGGCATCCGCACCCGCCTGGATGATCAGCCGTTTTTCCCTGCTGGCTCCCATCGCTTCCAGCGCGTTTAAGACCAGGTTGATCAACACTTGCTTGAGCCTGGCTCTATCCACTGCAATCGTCAGCTGTTCCGGCACATTCACCCGCACCGCGATTTGCTCGGTTTCCAATCGTCTGGCAAATAGGCCAAGAACGGAATCGACGAGCTCTTTCACCCGGGTGTGCTGCATCTGGAGAGGTCTGGTGCGGGAATAATCCAGCAAATCCTCGAGAATCCGGTTCATCCGCTCCATTTCCTCGGGCATGTACCGGAGCATCTCTGTGCGAAAACGCGGGTCGTCTATCTTTTTCGGCAGCAGCTCGACGAAAGTCTTGATGGCTGTTAACGGATTGCGCAGCTCATGAGCGATCCCCGCCACCAGCTGTCCGAGCGCACGCAATTTCTCCTGGTCGACCAGCCGCGCTTGCATCCGTTTTTGTTCGGTCCGATCCTGCAAGGTGACGATCCACCCGACATGCTCCTGTGCCGCATTGGAAAACGGCGCCATGTAAAAGTGGTACACTTGCTGCGCGTCCCGGTCCCAGTAAAACTCATCCTCGTACTGCCTGCGTCCGTCCGCCGCAGCCGCTTCCCACGGCAGCTGCGGCAAGACGGAGGCGATATGCCTGCCGATGGGATCGCCCCGCAGCGACAGCATCCGCACCGCGACCTGGTTGACCAGCGTGATATGCCCATGGACGTCGAGGGAAAGGATCGAGCTCTCCGTGTGGTCCAGAACTTTCCGCTGGAAGGCCAGGACATCCGCCAAAGCTCCCGTCTGCCTTCTGACCTCTGCCTGCAGCCGCTTATTCCACGTGTAAAAGGTGGCGAGGGAAATAATCCCCACTGCCAAGACGATGAGCAGTCCCGCTACGACCTTGCGCCACCAGTCCGTGAGATGAGGGGAGTACGGCTCGAAAAATTTGCTGTACAGCCGGGTGTACGTCCCGTCGCGATACAGCTGATTCAACCCTTCATTGAGGGCCCCGATCAGCTCCCCATGCCCGTCTCGGACCGCGAAAGCGTAGTCGGTCGGATTGATCAGGCCGGATCGCATCGTAAAATCATCCCAGCGGTTTTCTTTTCGCAGCAGGTACTCAGCCGTCCAGCGATTGCCGATAAACGCGTCTGCCCTTCCGCGAAGGAGATTCGACAGCGCCTCCTGCTGGCTGAAGGAGACGATCATTTTGACTCTTCTGACACTTTCCAACAGATCCATGCTCGAATGCCCCCGCTGGACAGCCACCACTTTCTCCGACAATTGATTGAGTGTATAGATGCCGCGATCGGTGGCAGGGACGAGAAGCACCTCCGACATGGTAAAAAACGATTCGCTGAAGTCGAACAGCTCATCGTACCGGCTCGTGTATTTCATGCCGAGGAGCACATCAACTTCCCCGTTTCGGAGGGCATCCACTGCCTCCTCCCAGTCGAGCGGTACATACTCCAGCTCCCAGTTGTTGTGGCTGGCGATGGCTTGGATCAGCTCGATGTTGAAGCCGGATATTTCTCCGTGTTCATCCACGGACGAAAAAGGGGGCAGCGCTTTGTCTAAAGCAACGCGCACGACTTTTTGTTCGGCTTGCGCAGCGACGGGAAACGAGCAAAGCAAGCAGCTGCAGATGACTAGCCATATCCACGATCTTTTCCGCATACCCATGTCCACTCTTCCCCCCTTGTCCGAACTGGCCAGCTCACCGCTGCCCCAAACTGATCCTCGCATAGAAAAGCCCCCCGCGGCGGCAGGGGACGAAGGTTTTTACGCTTTGCCAAGAAACTCTTCCCGTAAGAGCCCCATCACGATCGTATCGTAATATTGGCCATCCACGTACTCGTTCTGACGCAGACGCCCTTCCAAGACGAAGCCGCATTTTTCATAAGCGCGGATCGCGCGCGTATTGCCGCTCCACGTATCCAACTGCACCCGGTTCAGATTCAGCTTGAGAAACAGAAATCGGAGCAAGACCTGAAGCGTATCGGTTCCGTACCCTTTGCTCCAGTAATTCTTATCCATGATAGCGATGCCGATGGTGGCAGTGCGCGTAATCGGATTGACATCGCGATAAGAGCAGCTGCCGATATGAACGCCTTCACGTGTATAAACCGAAAAATGCGATCGTTTTTCCGAAGCTTTTGGCTGAATATTCTCATCATACGCAGCGTACAACGTATCCAGCGAGACATTGCCGTAGGACGCCGCCGATGAACCCGCAGCCCATGTGACTGCCTCTTCATCGTTCCGCCAAACGTACTGTCTTTCCATATCTTCTCTGCTAACCGGCCGCAGTTCGACCAACTTTCCTGTATACATGCAGACTTCTTCCTTTCGATAGAGAATGAGCATATGCGTCGCGTCGAATGCATCTCTTTCTTTTCACCATGGTCACCACGCTCCTCGAAAGCAAGATGCCCTAATCATAACAAAAAAGCCACTCTCTGGTAAAGAGAGCGGCCTTCGCACGCAAAGCGGTCAGCGGCGGCTTTGGAGCTCAGCCAAGACCTGGTCCAGCGGCAGCTTTTGTTCCCGCAAGAGCACCAGCAGGTGGAAAATCAGGTCCGACGCTTCGTAGCGCAGTTCCTCGTGGCTGCGGTTTTTCGCGGCGATGATGACCTCAGCGGCTTCCTCGCCCACCTTTTTCAAAATTTTGTCGACGCCTTTTTCAAAGAGGTACGTCGTGTAGGAGCCTTCGGGGCGCTCTGCTTCCCTGGCGGCAATCAACTGCTCGAGCTCTCCGAGAATGGCAAAGCGATCGGCCTCCGATGAACCGGCAGTCTCCGCTGCTCCCTCCACCAGCTCCCCGGCAAAGCAGCTGTAAGCACCCGTGTGGCAGGCCGGACCGTTTGGTACCACCTGCACGACCAGGGCGTCACTGTCGCAGTCCGGGCGGATGGACACGATTCGCTGTGTATTTCCGGAAGTAGCGCCTTTATGCCACAGCTCCGCACGCGAACGGCTCCAGAACCACGTCTCCTTCGTCTCCAGCGATTTTTGCAGCGATTCCTTGTTCATGTACGCGAGCGTCAGCACTTCCTTGCTGACGGCATCCTGCACAATGGCGGGAATGAGGCCATTTTCGTCAAATTTCAATTGTTCCCACAGGGTCTCTGCTGTCATGGCCGCACTACAACTCCTTTGGTCTGGAGATACTCTTTCACCGCTTGGATCGAGGTCTCCTCATAATGGAAAATGGATGCCGCCAAAGCCGCGTCCGCTTTTCCTTCTGTCAGCACATCGTAAAAATGCTCCCGGGCTCCCGCGCCGCCGGAGGCAATCACCGGAATGCCTACCGACTCGGATACCCGTCTGGTCAGCTCGATGCCAAAGCCCTTCTTCTCGCCGTCGTCGTCCATGCTCGTCAGCAGGATTTCCCCCGCGCCCAATGCCTCGGCTTCCTGGGCCCATGCCACGACGTCTCTTCCCGTAGCATTGCGTCCGCCGTGGGTGTACACTTCCCAACGATCCCCACCCACGTTGCGGGCATCGATCGCGACGACGATACATTGCGATCCGAAAACAGTCGCCCCTTCGCCGATCAGCTCCGGCCTCAGCACGGCCGCTGTATTCAACGAGATCTTATCGGCTCCGGCCCGCAATATGCGCCTCATGTCATCGACGCTGTTGATTCCGCCGCCGACCGTAAACGGGATCGTGATGTTGGCAGCGGTGCGTTCAATCACGTCCACCATCGTCTTGCGGCCCTCATGCGAAGCGGAAATGTCGAGAAATACCAGCTCGTCCGCCCGCTGCTCGCTGTATTTTTTGGCGAGCTCCACCGGGTCTCCCGCATCGCGCAGCCCGACGAACTGTACGCCTTTTACGACCCGTCCGTCTTTTACGTCCAGGCAGGGAATGATTCGTTTTGCCAGCATTTCACACACGCTCCCCCATGCGATTCAGCGCCTCATCCAAGGAGAACGCCTCTGTATACAGGGCCTTTCCGACGATGGCACCGGAGACTCCGTCCTTTTCATGAGCGGACAGCGCAAGCAGATCGTCGAGGCTGCTGACTCCGCCGGATGCGATGACCGACTTGCCTGTGGCAATCGCCAAGGCCGTAATTTCCTCCACATTGGGGCCGGTCAGCGTGCCGTCCCTTGCGATGTCGGTGTAAATGAAGGTCTCCGCTCCGTACGACACCAGCCGTTTAGCCAGCTCCGTGGCGGATACATCCGTCGTGTTCAGCCAGCCGCGCGTAGCGACCATGCCGCTTCTGCAATCGAGTCCAATCGCGATTTTGTCCCCGTACGTCTCGAGAATGCGACGGGTAAACGGCTCGTCTTCGATGGCCGCCGTCCCGACGATGACCCTCGCTACCCCCGCTTGCAGGTAATCCGCGATCTGCTCCTCGGTCCGGATACCACCGCCCACCTGCACGGGGACCGGGATGCTGCGGGCGATTTCCTTGATCAGCTCGGCATTGGCAGGCTTGCCTTCCTTCGCCCCGTCCAAATCGACCAGATGCACCCAGGAAGCGCCTTGCGCGACCCACCGCTTCGCCATTTCCACCGGAGAGTCGGCATACACCGTCTCCTGCTCGTAATCCCCCTGGAACAGCCGAACGCATTTTCCCCCGCGTATGTCAATGGCCGGATAAATGAGAAAGCTCATGCCAATACCCCCTCGCACTGTACCGCGAAATTTTGCAGCAGACGCATCCCCGTCTCTCCGCTCTTCTCCGGGTGGAACTGCATGCCGTATACGTTCTCCCGTCCGACGATGGCCGTCACATCCTGGTGATAGTCGCTCGTTGCCAGCAAGATGTCCGGGCTTCCTACCCGCACATGGTACGAGTGCACGAAATAGACGTAGTCGCCGGTCTGTACGCCGTCGAGCAGCCAGTGGCTTTGCGCAAGGGTGAGCTGGTTCCAGCCCATGTGGGGAATCTTGTACTCTCCACCGGCAAAACGAACCGCTTCTCCATTCAGGAGCCCAAGCCCGATGTGCTCGCCATGCTCTTCGCTTTTCCCGAACAACAGCTGCATGCCGAGGCAAATGCCGAGGATCGGACGTCCGGAAGCTGCATAGTCGTGAATGGCCTGTTCCAGCCCCAGCTCCCGAATATTCGCGACAGCATCTCCAAACGCTCCCACGCCGGGGAGAATCAGTCCGCTGCATTCATCCAGACGCTCCGGCTGGGAGACGAAATCATAGGAATAGCCCAGACGCTCCAGCGCCTTGCTCAAGCTGAACAAATTCCCCATGCCGTAGTCGATAATGCCGATCATGTCACAAAACCCCTTTGGTAGACGGGACCCCTTTGACTCTCGGGTCGATCGTCGTCGCTTCGTCCAGCGCGCGGCCCAGCGCCTTGAAGATCGCTTCAATCATATGATGGGTATTGTGCCCATAGTGCAGGATTACGTGCAGGTTGATCCGCGCTTCCAGGGCGAACTTCCAGAGGAACTCATGGACGAGCTCCGTAGGGAATTGCCCGACGACGTTGGAAGGGTAAACCGCCCGGTACTCCAGATGCGGCCGGTTGCTGATGTCGATCACGACCTGCGCCAGCGCGTCATCCATCGGGACGAAGGCGTTGCCGTAGCGCTTGATGCCCTTTTTGTCGCCCAGCGCCTCACGCAGCGCATGCCCCAGGCAAATGCCGATGTCCTCCACCGTGTGATGGTAGTCGATTTCGATGTCGCCCTTCGCTTTGACGTTCAGATCAAAGTGTCCATGCCGCGTAAACAGGTCCAGCATGTGATCGAGAAATGGAACGCCGGAGTCCTGCTTGCTCTCCCCCGCGCCGTCGATTCCAAAGGAAAGGGCAATCTGGGTCTCATTGGTGTTGCGTTCGATTCTGGCTTCGCGCTTTTGCAGCTCACTCATCCGTTTTCACGCTCCTGCTCTTCGCTATCAAAGTCCCGCAGACGTTCGGCAATCGCCCGTCCGTGTGCCGCCAGCCCTTCCTGCTCGGCCAGCGCTACGATTTTATGTCCGTTCTCCCGCAAGTCGCGCTTGGAGTAGGAGACGACGCTCGATTTTTTGATGAAGTCGTCGACCGAGAGCGGCGAGGAGAAACGAGCCGTCCCGTTGGTCGGAATGACGTGGTTCGTCCCCGCGAAGTAATCGCCGACCGGCTCCGAGCTGTACGGCCCGAGGAAGATGGCCCCGGCATTCTCCACTTTTCCCAAGTGCTCGAGGGGATCCGCAATCATGATTTCCAGGTGCTCCGGCGCGATCCGGTTAATGGCGGCGAAGCCCTCTTCCAGATCGTCGACCAGCAGGATCGCTCCGAAATTGCGCACGGCCGCCTCTGCAATTTCGCGGCGCGGCAAGTCAGCCAGCTGGCGCTCGACCTCGCCTGCCACTTCTTCCGCTACCTTTCGCGACGTAGTCACGAGGACGGCCGCCGACATCGGGTCGTGCTCCGCCTGTGACAGCAGGTCCGCCGCTATGTAGCGCGGATTGGCGGTCTCGTCGGCCAGGACGGCGATCTCGCTCGGTCCCGCCACCATATCGATGCTCACCAGGCCGAATACTTCCCGCTTGGCCAAAGCGACGTAGATATTGCCCGGGCCCACGATCTTGTCAACCGCCTTGATTTGCTCCGTCCCGTAGGTAAGGGCCGCAATCGCCTGCGCTCCGCCTACCTTGTACACTTCCTTCACGCCGGCGATCTGCGCCGCCACGAGAATGGCCGGATTGACTTTGCCATCCCGTCCGGGCGGAGTCGTGATGACGACTTCGGGCACTCCGGCGATTTTGGCAGGAATGGCGTTCATCAGGACGCTGGAGGGATAGGCGGCGGTTCCGCCCGGCACGTACAAGCCCGCGCGTCTGAGCGGCCGCACGATCTGCCCGAGCAGCGTCCCGCTCTCCTTCGTCGTAAACCAGGACTGGCGCACTTGACGGCTGTGGAAATCACGAATGTTCTCTGCCGCTTCCTCCAGAGCCGCCTTCACTTCCGGCGATACCTGCGCGCTTGCCTCCGCAAACTCTTCTTCGGTTACCAGAAACCGCTCCAGGCGCACGCGATCGAATCGCTCCGTATATTCCCGCAGCGCCTCGTCTCCCCGCGCCCGCACCTCGGCAAGGACGGCTCTGACTGTTTCCTGCTGCTCTCTCGTGCCGGCGTCCACCGACCGCTTTCCATCGAACTGACTGGCTGACATGATGCGCATCGCTTGCGTCACCTCTCCACTTTTTCTCTATGCTCGTTTCGGAATGACTTCGAGGAACTTGCCCGCGATGTCATCCACTGCTTCGCTTTTCATCCGGTAGCTTGCGCGATTGGCAATCAGCCGCGTCGTGATCTCGCAAATGTGCTCGAGCTCCACCAGCCCGTTTTCCTTCAATGTCCGCCCCGTCGATACGATATCGACAATGCGGTCCGCAAGTCCAATCATCGGCGCCAGCTCCACAGAACCGTTCAGCTTGATGACCTCCACCTGCTGACCTTGCTCGCGGAAGTAACGGGAGGCGATCTTCGGGTATTTGGTCGCCACCCGCGGCGCGTCTGTCGGCTTCCAGTCCGGCATCCCGGCCACCATCATCCGGCAGTACCCGATCTGCAGGTCCAAAAGCTCGTAAACATCCCGCTCTTCCTCCAGCAAGACGTCCTTTCCTACCACACCCACATCGGCCACGCCGTATTCCACGTAGGTGGGCACATCAGTCGGTTTTGCCAGGATGAATTCCAGCCGGGCGTTCTCCACAGGGATCACCAGCTTGCGGGAATCTTGCAGCTCTGCCGTCACCTGCAAGCCGGCCTGCTGCAAAAAGTGGACGGCCTCTTCAAAAATCCGCCCTTTCGGCATCGCGATCGTCAATTTTTGCGAGTGATCGGAAAAAGCCATGTCCTATTCCTCCTGTGTCGTCAAGCAGATGATTTTGCTGTACGCCGCCCCTTGGGCTGCATCTGCCTCCGCCTGATTGTTCACGAGCCGCGTCACGACTACCAGTCCGTCTTCCCGGAGCAATTGCGCCTCCGCCAGCGCCTCCGTCCGCTTGTCTTCCGTGTAGCATAGCAGTACCCGGTTGCGAGGTTCGGTTTCCACAGCCGGCGTCACCTGCAGCAGGCGGTCCATCTTGATGGCAAAGCCCGTCGCATGAGCCGGACGGCCAAACTGGGCCAGCAAGTGATCGTATCGTCCCCCGCCGAGCAGCGGTGAGCCCAGATCAGCGGCGTAGCCTTCAAAAACCACGCCCGTGTAGTAGTTCAGATTGATGATCAAATTGAAGTCGAGCAGCAAATCATCCGTGACGCCGTACGCCTCCAGCGATTCCCACAGAGACGCGACGGTTTCTACTGCCCGTCTCGCTTTCCCGTTTTCCGTGAGCTTCCGTGCCTCCTCGATCTTCCCTTTGCCGCCGCGAAGCCGCAGCAGCGCTTCCAGACGTTCCTTGGCGCTGGGAGAGAGGTCGAGAGTAGACAGCAGCTGGCGAAATCCGACGAAGTCCCGCTCCGCTAAATGCTGTCGGAACTGGTTGCGGATCGACTCGTCAGCGATCCATTCATCCAGGAGGCCATCCACAAAATCCACATGTCCGATGGCGATGCGGAACGTCTCCACCCCTGCAGCCCGCAAGCAAAAGACGGCCAGCGCGATCGCCTCGGCATCCGCATCGACGGACGCATCTCCGATCAGCTCAATTCCGGTTTGGAAAAACTCGGCGTTCCGCCCCGCTTCCTTTTCCTGCGCCCGGAACACATTGGCCTGATAAAACAAACGGATGGGCAACGGTACATCTTTATATAAAGAGGAGACGACGCGGGCGATCGGCGCTGTCATGTCTGGTCGGAGTACCACCGTATGTCCCTGTTTGTCCAGCAAACGAAACATCCGGTCCGTCAGCGTCGCGCTGGCTGCCCCTACCGTGTCGTAGTATTCCAGTGACGGCGTAGAGATTTCTTCGTATCCCCACGGCTCGATGCACTGGCGCAGCGCCCGCTCCAAATGCCGTTGTTTGGCCAATGAATCCGGCAAAATGTCCCGCATCCCCAGCGGCTTTTCAAATCCCAACGGCTTTGCCATCGTACTTCCCTCCATCTCATGTGCTTTACTCTGCTAATATGGTAACAAGTTAAAGTATTATGAAGAAGAGTACCACGTTCGTTCCCTGTGGTCAACACAGATAAGAATAGTCAAAAAATTCGATATTGGTCTACCTTCCTTCCTGAAAGTAACAAAAAAGGAGTGTCCGCCCAATGCAGCAGACACTCCCTAGTATGACCTTCTCTCCGTTGTTTGTTGCTATTCCCGCTCTTCTCCCGAGGCATTCCCGCTGCGGATGAGCTGCATGGGATTTCCTCCGACAAACGCCCCCGGCGGCACGTCCTTGTGCACGAGCGTTCCCGCGGCAACAATGGCGCCTTTTCCAATCGTCACCCCCGGCAGGATGGTAGTGTTGGCCCCGATCAACACTTCATCCTCGATGCGCACTTCGCCGAGCCGGTACTCCTTGATCAGATATTCGTGGGCGAGAATCGTCGTGTTGTAGCCGATGACGCAGTTGCGGCCGATTTTGATCAGCTCGGGGAACATCGTGTCCATCATGACCATCAGGGCCACTGCCGTGTGCTCTCCTACTTCCATTCGGAGGAAAGTGCGGTACAGCCAGTTTTTCCAGGACAAAAACGGCGTATATCTCGCCAGCTGAATCACGAGGAAGTTTTTCATGACCTTCCAAAAGCTCACCGTCCGATACATTTGCCACAGCGGGTTCGCCCCTTGGACGGAGTAGCGCGTCGTATTTCTCATGAGAGGGTCTCCTTCTTGCTGATTCTACAAATCGGCATCGGCATCTTCGAGGATGGCATCCGACTGCTTGCGGGAGAAGTGAACAGCTGCGTTGTACCCCATCCGTTTCAAACGGAAGTTCATCGCCGCTACTTCGATGATGACTGCCAGATTTCGGCCGGGACGGACAGGTACGGTGATGATCGGAATATCGGTATCCATGATCTTCAGCGTCTCTTCATCCAGCCCGAGGCGCTCGTACATTTTTTGCGGTTCCCACAGCTCCAGCTGCACGACCATCTCGATATTTTTCACATTGCGTACGGCTCCGGCTCCGAACATCGTCATGACGTTGATGATGCCTACGCCGCGGATTTCCAGCAAGTGCTGAATCAGCTCAGGCGCGCTTCCGCTCAGCTGCCCTGCTTGTGTCTGGCGAATTTCGACGGCGTCGTCCGCCACCAGCCGATGACCGCGCTTGACCAGCTCCAGCGCCGCCTCACTCTTACCGATCCCGCTGGAGCCCATGATCAGGACGCCCACACCGTAAATATCCGTCAAGACGCCGTGTATGGTCGTCGTCGGGGCCAGGCGGTTTTCCAGGAAGTTCGTCATTTTTCCTACCAGTGTCGTGGTAGCGAGAGGAGATTGGAGGACAGGCACACCGCGCGCATTCGACACTTCTATCATTTCTTCCGGAACAGGCTGATTGCGAGTCACGCAAAAGCAAGGCGTCTGCCCCTGCATGAGGAAGTTCATTCTCTCCAGGCGCTTCTCTCGATTCAATGTCTGAAAGAAGTTGATTTCAGTCAGCCCAAAGAGCTGGATCCGCTCTTCCGCGTAGTATGAATAATAGCCTGCAAGCTGCAAACCGGGTCTGCTGAGATCGGTTACGGTAATTTCCCGTCCCAAGCCTTCTTCGCCACTGAGGATGGCCATGTTGAAGTGCTCGGCGAGATGACTAACATTGGTCTTGCGCATGAGAGTTCCCCCTACCTTGGGATTTCCGTCCCTTTTGTGTACCCCTATTGTATCGAATAGGCAACAGTGGCGACAACCACCGAGGTCCGAATCCAGACCGGGATAATTGTCGTATCATTTACATTTTTCGCGTTATTTTTTAAGATAGAAAATGTATTGGTCTCAGACGCCGCATGGGTTACAGTAAATTTGACATCATTTGCACTCCGAATTTCGGACTGAGGGGAGGCAACACCTTGGATTTTCTACTTCGCTTTGTACTCGTGGACATACCTGAAGCCTTCTTGCTGCTTACGATCGGACTTGCCATGTTCAACCACTCGGTATTCGAAAAAAAGAAGCAAGCGCTCATTTTCAGTCTGCTTTATTCGATTGCCGGCGAAGTCCTGTCGTTTTTGGAAGTCTCCTATCAGCCAAAAATTTTGCTCATGTTTTTGCTTTTCACCCTGACTGTTTTTCTGCTCTACCGATTCCATCTGCTTAAGACGGTCTTTCTCGGAATCGCAGCCATTTGCACGCTGATCATCAACGAATCCATTGTCATCATGATCTATAATATTCAGCACATTTATTGGGAAGAGATTCTTTCCACGACGATGCAGACGGTTACCATCCGGTCTATTTACCTGGGCATCTTCCTGTTTATCGCTGCAATTCTGCGGTTCACGAAGTTTGATGTCCATCGGCTGCTGCCGGAAAACCGCTACAACCGCTACCTATTTTTACTGGTGCTCGTGGGTAGTGTCGAGTTTCTCTTAATCTTGTTTTTAAATACGTCTTACTTCCTAAAAGATAACAACTCACAATTCCTTACATTTTATTTGCCAAAGTTCCAGCTCTTGTTTCAGCTCCTGATTCTCGCTTTTTTTATTGTCATTGTCATCCTCTTTCGGATTTATTTAAATTTGACGATCAATCGCGTGGAAGAAGAGACAGAAACTCCCTACTTAAACAGCATCCACGATCTGGTCACCGCAATTCGTTCCATCAAGCACGATGCCTTGAACCATTACACGGCAATCAACGGATTTTTAAAAACAGGGTACGTGGACCTGGCGAAAGAATACGTAGGGCAGCTTTTGCAAGAGACCGTCACCGTAGAAAAAACGGTCGACTCCAGCTCGCAAGAACTGGAAACCGTCAAAAACCCGGCAGTCTCAGCGCTGCTACAATCCAAAATGGAAGTTTGCCTGGCGGAACGCATTCATTTGTCCATGAACATCCGAACCGTCAGCCAGCTCTCTCAGTTGAAGACCTATGATTTGATCAAGGTTCTGGGCAATCTGTTTGACAACGCGATTCGAGCCACTTCGTACGAGTTGGAAGAAAACCGTTTTATCCGTTTTGAATGGGGCCAGAGCGAGGGAGAGCATTACCTGGTGATCGAGAATAGCGGTCCGACCATCCCGCAGGAAAAGCTCTCCAGCATTTTTCAGTCCGGATACACCACGAAAAAGGACGGAGATGGCGGGCTCGGGCTGGCAATCGTCCGAACGGTCACCGATCGTTATGGCGGAAAAATTCAGGTCCGCTCGGAAGATGGGATCACCAGTTTCCGCATTTCCTTTCTCAGCCGTTAATGTTTTCGTTTTGGACAGGCATCACGTGTGCTAGGAGGAGGGGTAGTATGACTTGGACGGAAAAGGTGTCGTTATACATAGCCAAACGGATCCAAATAGAAGGAGCCCCCCACTCGCTGGGTCAACTCGCGCACGGCGTAGAGATCTTCCTTCTCAACGTCATTCATGTCCTGGCACTGGTGATTTGCTCCGCAGTCTTCCATATGTTCAAAGAAGTGATGCTATTATTTACGCTCTTCTACCTGCACCGGCTGTTCACGGGCGGCGTTCACATGCGAAGCCCGTGGACATGCCTGCTCGCCACCCTCCTCCTGATGCTGACGGGCGGAGTTGTGCTGAAGCACCTGCCGTTACTTCCGGCTCCCTTTGCCCAACTGGTAATCTTGCTAGGGTACGGGTTCTCTTTTTGGGTGAACGTTCGACATGCGCCTGCAAAGCATACCTATGTGCCGACAGATCCACAAATCCAGCGAAGAAGTAAACTTATTGTGCTATGTCTGATTCTCGCAGGTTGCGTTCTCTCAATCGCTTTGGTAGGATATACCTATACACTCTCTATGACTTTCACATTAGCTGTACTATTGCAATCCGTTCTTCTCATGCCGATTTCCTTTCGATTCGTATCACTATTGGAAAAAACATTTTGAGAGGATGATTGTCAGTGAAGCAGTTAAAAATGGCTTTTTCCTTGTTCTTCGCTTTGATTTCCACGTTGAACATTTCTGGTGTATTAAAAGTCGGCGCCATATATGAACCGCGCCCACCTCATCTTCGCGAGAAAGACAAGCAGCCGAATCGCAAATAGATTTCAGCCCATACGAAAACCCGCGGTCTCCGAGCCCCGCGGGTTTTCTTTTTTCATGTCCGCTATTTTTGCGTCTTCCTTATCGCCCAATCAATGAGCCAGCCAAACAGGCTCATGAGGGCGGATGCTACGATGACGATCCCGATATTGTCCGGCCATGGGCCGACTTCGAAGCCGCGTATGAAAAAGGCGGTGAGTGAAAACGTAATGGCATTGATGACGAACCAGAACAGACCCAACGTCAAAATGGTCAGCGGCAGTGTGAAAAACGTCAGCACCGGGCGAATCAGCGAGTTGACGATACCCAGAATCAGGGCGGCCCATACCGCGATGCCATAGCTGGATACTTGAATGGACTGAAACCAGCTGCTGATCAGAAGCAAAGCCGCTGCATTCAACAGCAATTTGATTATCCACCGGATCATCCTTATCCTCCCTTCTCGTCACACGGGTCACCGATTAGCGGATTCCCGCCACTTCTTCTTTCCAACGCTTAAAAAACTGAGCCATGAACCGATGCCGCTCCTCCGCAATCTGCCTGGCCGTTTTCGTAAACAGCTTTTCCCGGATCCTCTGCAGCTTCCACTCGTATTCCGCGAGCGGCGTATGCTGGCCGGGCTGGTCGGATTGGATGGGCTGACCCAATACCCCGGAATAGGCAAAGGCGCGCGCAACCCCGATGGCACCGATGGAATCCAGCTTGTCGGCATCGAATAAAATCTGTTCCTCTAGTGTAACAGGCGGACGGTCCTTGCGAAAGCGATGGGCGAGGATGGCACGCTGTACCGATTCAATTACGTCGTCTGCACAGCCTACCTCCCGCAGAAGCACCCCGGACGCTCTGGCACTGATCTCTGCGTGGCACTCCCCCGTTCGCCTTTCCTCTGCCCTGCCGATATCGTGCAGCAGCGCGGCCAAGCCCAAGACGTCCATGCTTGCTCCTTCTGCTCGCCCGATTCGCTCGCACATAGCCATCACCCGAAGGTTGTGCTGCCAGTCGTGCGCAGGGTCTTGCCCATCAAAACGCTCTCTCGCCACCTCGACCAGTCTCCCCGGCAATCGATCCAAGGCGGCTGCGAGATAGTCCGTTGTCGTCTCCTCTGCCATCTCCAACCCACTCTCCCTTTACGGCAAGAGGGGCGCTCTCCTTCGCTGAGAACGCCCTTCTGTGATCCCTTACTCATCCTTATTTGGAAACGAGCTGTTCCATTCTTGCCGCCGTACGCGCGCGATCGCGCTCCAGGATCGGCTTCAAGTATTCCCCGGTATACGAGCCTTCCATCTCCGCCACCTCTTCCGGCGAACCGGTGCCGATGATCTGGCCGCCACGGGTACCGCCCTCCGGCCCCAGGTCGATGATGTAGTCGACCGTCTTGATGACGTCCAGATTGTGCTCGATCACCAAAACGGTTTCGCCGCTTTCCACCAAACGCTGGAGCACCTTGAGGAGGCGGTCGATGTCATCGGTATGCAGACCTGTGGTAGGCTCATCGAGAATGTACAAGGTCCTCCCCGTACTGCGACGGTACAGCTCGGAAGCCAGCTTGACGCGCTGCGCTTCCCCGCCTGACAGCGTGGTCGCCGGCTGGCCCAGCTTCATATAGCCCAGTCCGACGTCGACGATCGTTTGCAGCTTGCGCTCGATTTTGGGCAGATTGCGGAAAAACTCCACCGCGTCCTCGATCGTCATGTCCAGCACGTCGGCGATGCTCTTGCCTTTGTATTTCACATCGAGCGTCTCCCGATTGTAGCGCTTGCCATGGCACACTTCGCACGGCACGTAAACGTCCGGCAAAAAGTGCATTTCGATCTTGATGATCCCGTCGCCGCTGCACGCCTCGCAGCGTCCGCCCTTGACGTTGAAGCTGAACCGGCCCTTTTTGTAGCCGCGCACCTTGGCTTCGTTGGTAGAGGCGAACAGGTCGCGAATGTCGTCGAACACACCGGTGTACGTGGCCGGATTGGAACGCGGCGTTCGCCCGATCGGGGACTGGTCGATGTCGACGACCTTGTCCAAATGCTCCAGGCCCACGATGCGCCGGTGTTCGCCCGGCTTGACCTTCGCGCCGTTCAGATCGCGCGCCAGCGTCTTTTGCAGGATTTCATTGATCAAGGTACTTTTCCCCGAACCGGATACGCCCGTCACCGCCACAAACAGCCCGAGCGGTATCTTCGCGTTCACGTTTTTCAAGTTGTTTTCCTTGGCGCCCTCGATCTTGAGCCATTTGTCGTTCGGCTTGCGGCGCTCCATCGGCACCGGAATGAACTTGCGTCCGCTCAGGTACGCCCCCGTGAGCGATTTGGGGTCTTTCATGATTTCCTCCGGCGTGCCGGCCGCGATGACCTGGCCGCCGTGGATTCCCGCTCCCGGTCCGATGTCGATAATGTAGTCGCATGCGAGCATGGTGTCTTCGTCGTGCTCCACGACAATGAGCGTATTGCCCAGCTTGGTCATATGCTCCAGCGTGCGGATGAGGCGGGCGTTGTCCCGCTGATGCAGCCCGATGCTCGGTTCGTCCAAGATGTACAGGACGCCCATCAGACTGGAGCCGATCTGCGTCGCCAGGCGAATCCGCTGCGCTTCTCCACCGGACAAGGTCCCGGCAGCTCGGCTCAGCGTCAGATAGTCGAGTCCGACATCGATCAAAAAGTTGAGACGCGCCTTGATTTCCTTGACGATCAGGTTGGCGATCTTCTCTTCCCGCTCGGTCAATTCCAATCCGTCCACAAATTGATGGGCGTCCAGAATCGACAGATTGGTCAGCTCGGAAATGCTCCGTTGGCCGACCTTGACGGCCAGGCTCTCCTGGCGCAGACGATGGCCCTTGCAGACCGGACACGGCTTCTGGCTCATGAATCCTTCGATTTGCTCACGAATGTACTCCGAGCTTGTTTCGAGATGGCGCCGTTGCAGATTCGGAATGACCCCTTCAAAGGGGACGACCGCTTCCCGCACTTGGCCGAACTCGTTTTCGTAGCGAAACTCGATCTTTTCTCCGTTGCTGCCGTACATCAAGATCTGCCGCTGATCCTCGGGAAGCTCTTCGTACGGAACGTCCATGCGGATCCCAAAATGGCGGCATGCGGACTCCAGCAGCTGCTGATAATACGTGGAGGACTTGGGCTCCCAAGCCCCGATCGCGCCGTCGTGCAGCGTCTTGGTCACGTCAGGCACGACCATATCCGGGTCTACCTCCAGCTTGACGCCCAATCCGTCGCACTCAGGGCAGGCGCCAAACGGACTGTTAAAGGAGAAGATCCGCGGCTCCAGCTCCCCGATGGAAAAGCCGCAGATCGGGCAGGCGTGCTTCTCGCTGAAGAGCAGCTCCTCCTGCTCCATCACATCGACGATCACTTTGCCGTCGGCCAGGCGCAGCGCAGTCTCCAAAGAGTCGGCCAGTCGGGGCTGCACCTCCGGCTTGATGACGACGCGGTCCACGACCACTTCGATGTTGTGCTTCTTGTTTTTCTCCAGCTTGATGTCTTCAGACAGGTCGCGGATTTCTCCGTTGACGCGCACGCGCACAAACCCTTGCTTGCGGATGTCCTCCAACAGCTTGACGTGCTCGCCCTTGCGCCCCTGTACCATCGGCGCGAGAATTTGCATGCGGGTGCGCTCCGGATATTCCATTAGGCGGTCGACCATTTGCTCCACCGTCTGGGACTGGATCTCGATCCCGTGCTCCGGACAGATCGCCCGACCTACGCGGGCGTACAGAAGCCGCAAGTAATCGTAAATTTCCGTGACGGTCCCCACTGTGGAGCGAGGGTTGCGGCTCGTCGTCTTCTGGTCGATGGAAATGGCCGGAGAAAGCCCCTCGATGGAGTCGACGTCCGGCTTGTCCATTTGCCCGAGAAACTGCCGGGCGTAGGCGGACAGGGACTCGACGTAGCGGCGCTGCCCTTCTGCGTAGATCGTATCAAAGGCGAGGGAGGATTTTCCCGAGCCGGACAAACCCGTGAGCACCACGAATTTGTCCCTCGGAATCACCACGTCGATATTTTTCAGGTTATGGGCGCGGGCACCCTTTACCACAATATGTTCCAAAGGCATGAAAAAATCTCTCCTTAGAGTTCGGCCTTCAGCTCCAGAATCAAATCGCGCAATTCCGCCGCACGTTCGAACAAGAGATTGCGGGCCGCTTCTTTCATTTCTTCTTCCATTCGTGCAATGACTACCAGGCGATCTTTCTTCGGCATCTTTTTGAAATCTTCATGCGGCAGGTAATCGGCTTTTTCCTCCGCCACCTTGGTCGCCTCGATCACATCGCGGACCGCTTTCTTCACCGTTTGCGGCGTGATTCCATGAGCTTCGTTGTAAGCCATCTGGATGGAACGCCTCCGCTCCGTCTCCTGGATGGCCGCTTTCATCGAATCGGTCATCTTGTCGGCGTACATGATGACGCGGCCCTCGGCGTTGCGCGCCGCCCGTCCAATCGTCTGGATCATTGAGCGCTCGTTGCGCAGGAAGCCTTCCTTGTCCGCGTCGAGGATTGCTACCAGCGACACTTCCGGAAGGTCGAGACCTTCCCGCAGCAGGTTGATTCCGATCAGGACGTCAAACTCGCCGAGACGCAAGGAGCGCAGGATTTGCATGCGCTCGATCGTCTTGATGTCCGAGTGGAGGTACCGTACCTTGATCCCCACTTCCTTCAGGTAGTCGGTCAAGTCCTCCGCCATCTTCTTCGTCAAGGTCGTGATCAGCACGCGTTCGTCTTTCGCGATGGTCGCCTGGATCTCGCCGATGAGGTCGTCAATCTGTCCCTTGATCGGACGCACCGTGACGATCGGATCGACCAGACCGGTCGGCCGAATGACCTGCTGCACCACTTCCGGGCAGTGCTCCAGCTCGTACTGACCTGGCGTCGCGGATATATAGATAGCTTGGTTGACTTTTTTCTCGAACTCAGCAAAGGTGAGCGGCCGGTTGTCCTTCGCAGAAGGCAGACGGAATCCGTGCTCCACCAGAACGTCTTTGCGTGCCCGGTCGCCGTTGTACATCGCCCGCACCTGCGGCAGCGTCATATGGGACTCATCCATCAGGAGAAGGAAGTCGTCCGGAAAGTAATCGAACAGCGTATACGGCGGATGCCCTGCCGGCAAGCCGGTCAAGTGGCGGGAGTAGTTCTCGATCCCGGAGCAAAAGCCCATCTCCATCATCATTTCAATGTCGTAGCGGGTGCGCTGCTCCAGCCTCTGCGCTTCCAGCAGCTTGCCTGCACCGCGAAGCTCGGCCAGCCTCTCTTCCAGCTCCGCCTCGATGCTTTTGACAGCCAGCTTCATTTTTTCCTCGCGCGTCACGTAGTGGGAAGCCGGGAAAATCGCGACGTGATCGCGCTGGCCCAGGATTTCTCCGGTCAGCACGTCAATGGAAGTGATCCGCTCGATTTCGTCGCCGAAAAACTCCACGCGAATGGCCTGCTCGCTCTGCGAAGCCGGAAAGATCTCTACCACGTCGCCGCGCACACGGAAAGTACCGCGGGTGAAGTTGATGTCGTTGCGCGTGTACTGGATGTCCACCAGACGGTGCAGGATCTCGTCCCGGCTTTTCTCCATGCCTACGCGTAGGGACAGGAGCAGCTCCCGGTACTCCTCGGGTGAACCCAAGCCGTAAATGCACGAGACAGATGCCACGATGATGACGTCGCGTCTCTCGAACAGCGCGCTGGTCGCCGAGTGGCGCAGCTTGTCGATCTCGTCGTTGATGCTGGAGTCTTTTTCAATAAACGTATCCGACTGGGGAATGTATGCTTCTGGTTGATAGTAATCGTAGTAGCTGACGAAGTATTCCACGGCATTGTTCGGAAAAAACTCCTTGAATTCCGCGCATAGCTGAGCCGCCAGCGTCTTGTTGTGGGCCATGACCAAAGTCGGCTTGTTTACCTGCGCGATCACCTGGGCGGCAGTAAACGTCTTCCCCGTACCTGTCGCTCCCAGGAGGGTCTGGTGCCGCTTGCCCGCCTGGATCCCAGCCACCAGTTCAGCGATGGCAGTCGGCTGGTCACCGGAAGGCTGATACTCCGATACCAATTCAAAACGCTCCATTCCCTCGTTCATCTCCTCATTGCCTAACGATTTCTATTTTCCATTATAACACATTCCGTACAAAAATAAGCCGAAATTCGAACAAATGTTTGTCTTTAGCACACTCTCCCATTTTCCGATACTGATAATGGAAGTACATGCCCGCACGGATAAGACCCGTACAATGAGGGAGGAGCACCATGTCTGACGCCAACACACAGGTTAGCAACCGTTCGAATATACCATCCTATCTCAGCTACAAAGGCAAGAAGGAGTTTTCCACCGAACTGGACAACGATGCCTTCATGAAGCTGCTCCTCGAGCAGCTGAAGAATCAGGATCCGATGTCTCCGATGGATAACTCCCAGTTTATTCAGCAGTCCAGCATGATGACCATGGTCGAAAAGATGACCAAGATGGCCTCGCTGATGGAACAGTCCAACAACAGCATGCTGACGCTGGAAAAATACGAGGCGCTGGTCGGACGTTCCGCGAAGTACGAACTGACAACTACCGATGACATCACGGGAGAGACTACGACCGTGACCAAGAAAGGCATCATTCAGTCCGTCTTCATGGACAACAGCAAACTCTACTTCCGCATGGCCGATGAACCCAATCCGATTCCGCTGGCGAATGTAAAAGGACTGGAATCGCAAGGCATGACAGGAAATGCCCTGGACAGCAGCCTCAAGTATATGGACATGATCGGCAACCAAATTTCGTACAAGACACCTGCCAGCGACTCTTCGGTCGGCGATGTCAGCAACGCCGTCATCACAGGGTTTACCATGAAAGACGGCACCGCCCAGTTCCAGCTGGACAACGGCTCTACCGTCAAGCTGGATCAGATCGTGGGCATGACCGTCAAGCCGGACAACCAGGCGATGAGCAATTCGCTGCAATACGCCCAGATGATCGGCTTTACCGTCACGTACAACGACTCCCAGACCAATGCGGACGGCACGACCGCCGGCACCAGCCAGACCGGCGTGATCCAGGCGGTCAGCATGAAAAACGGTCTTGTGGAGTTCGTCCTGGAGGATGGCAAGAAAGTGTCGCTGAACCAAATCACCGGATATGAGGCAAAGGCGTAACGGCCATTAGAAAACCTGGCTACGCCATGCCTTTTGGCGAAGCCTCGGTACCCAAAGGGCACAAGTCTTGCTATCTCACTGTGTTCGAAGTCTCGCTATGTTGCCCTTATCCTGGATAGGAATTTTATAAATTCCTGTCTGTAAAATGAAAATCCGCGCTTTCCCCCATGGAGGAGCGCGGATTTTTCCGTTGTCCCGACTCTTATTCGCTTGCGATGACTTTTCCCGTCACAGCATCTACCTGAACAGTGAGATCCACCTTGCTCTCGCCGCCGCAGAAGCAATGGGCTTCTGACTGCCGGAAAGAAAGGTCGTAGCCCAGCTTCCAGGTGATTTCTCCCGTCTGTGGATCAGTCTGATGAATGTAGGTCAGCTCCAGCGGATACGCCTGCAGCAGGCGATCGACGGCAGCCTGCTCCGTCAGCGCCTTCGCTTTGGCCGGTGCGATCACTTCTGCCGGACGATTGACAACGATCTCTTTCACTTTTCCCGTAGAGGAGTCCACCTGGATGGTGTACATGCCTTGCTCGGCGGTGTGGTCTTCCTGATAAACGGGAATGCCATCGATCATCGGATCTGCTGTGTAGAGGGTAAAATTCTCATCCCCTGCATCGTGAATGCGCATTTGACTCGATCCAGTCGGGAGCAGACGCTTGAGCACCGCCTCTGCCGATTGCCAGTCTCTTTTCTTGTCAGTCTTCAGACGGCTGTTCACTCCGTCGCTCATGACAAGCCGGAGCAGTTGGCCTGTCTTGGCGTCCGCCTCCACCAGTACGTGCAGACGCTCCGCCGGCTTTACTCCGGAAGGAATTTGACCGATCTGATAGCGCTTGTCTTGATCGGACGTCCCCTCTTCGAAGTACCCCCAGATGAAGAAGCGTCGCTCCTGTCCGTTTTCGTAGGTCTCCGTGAATGTCCCGAGCGGCAGCGTATTGGGCTCTACCCGCAGCAGCTTCCTCACGACATCCTTTGCCTGATCCGCGGATTGGACGATCCACTTTTCACCGGTTCCGTTTATCGAAACACTCTGGGCTTGCAGCTTTTGTTGTGAAGAGGCCAACCGCTTTCCGCTAAACGCATCAAGCGCGCTTCCCGTATGCGGCGCCCTGATGATCCCGTCCTTGACGACGTACGTCAGTTTCGCTTGTACCGACCCGTTCCCATCATATTGGCTGGGGAGCAGATAGATGAGCTCCAAGGGATGGCTTTCTTTATATTTGGCAATCGCCTGCCCTGCCGAGATGACACGCTGCGGCGAAGGTAGCCCTGTCTGGCTGACTTTTTCGTAAAGCCTGCCGTCAAACGTGCGAAACGCAATGATTCTGCCCTTCCCGTCCAGCGTGACGAAAGCGTCGTATGCATCATCCAGCGCGATGTTGTTCAGCTTTCTGACCAGCCGCACAGTCGTCTGGCCTTGTTCGCGCGTCACCTCTCTCGGCTGATACGCGTTGCCGACCGGGAGCAGACTCGCGACAAAGGACGACGCCTTTGCTTTTGCCTGTTGATCGGTTATTTCCGCCGGCTTCTGCGCCGTTTGGGGCTGCAGGTCGAGGATAAGCAGATTGCCCGTCGCTGCGTCGAAAACGGCCCGATCTTTGGCCGTCTCCGCTTCGGCAGCAGATGGGGCAAACGTCACACTCACACCGCTGACTCCCGGTCCGTCCACTTCTCCGCCGTAGACGACATAGCGATTGGACAGCTCCGGGATCGCCCGGACCAATTGCTGCACGCCTTTCGTTACCTGCACGGGCACAGGCACGACGACTCTCGCCAGCATCCCCTCGTCATAGCTGGCGGCACTTGCTCCGTTCATGGCCGGGATCGGCGCGGTGTACAGACTCACAGCGGCCAGCGCCCCCGCAAGCGCACACAAGACAGGTTTGCGTTTCATTCCCACGATGTTTGTTCACTCCCCTAATTTTCCATCATAGGTTGAGACGCACTGCCGGCCAAATTGTTTCTGAATCCATCCGGCATTCTGAAAAAGAATTTCTTCACTTCCAACATCAAAAGGGAGTGAGACACGTGCCATCCCGACGCGGATCCCACTCCCTTGCTTACGCTCCGATGTGCAGTTTTTCCAGCCGCTGCTTGATCAGCTCCACCACACTGGCCCGTTTGAGGTCGACATAGACGCTGGTGCCTGCATCCGGGACAACGATGATGCCCAGTTGATGATGGTTCCCCGCATAGACCGCACATTGCACAAACTTGAGCTCGCCGCCGTGCGTCAGCACTTCCATTTTGCAAAAGGCCGGGTTCGCTTGGAGAGCCGGATACAGCTCTTCCCGGTTGCGTACGCTGATCCCGTTTACCTTGACGATAATTTCGCCAGGGACAATCCCGATCTCCTCCGCACGCGTGCCCGGGATGACCCCCATCACCTTGACACCCTTCGAAGACTGGATGAAATACGGCGTATGTCTGCGCTCCTGACGCTGACTCATAAAAAACAGGGCTTCATGTCCCAAAAGGGCAAACAGTGCAGGCAGAAGCAACAATGCCGGGACCCATGCGGCAAGCGCGGCCAGCCCGAGCAAGACCACTGCGTAAACCGCCAGCTGCTTCGCAATGTCCCTCGACTTTTGCCGTGGCGTCATCGTCTGGGTCATATCCGAAAATCCCGTCACCGTCGGCAACAGCATCAAGCCAAATGTGGAGGCGTCCGGCCAAAAGAGCGGCCAGCCCGGGTAAAGCGCCCCGCTCAAGGCACCGTTATCCTGCTGGACAAACAACACGACCGGCGTCAGCCAAAAGGAATGCAGCAAATACGCTCCCACGATTCTTCCCCGTTTCCCTTCGATGAAAAGCGGAGAGGCATCCCGGCCGGCGTTCCAACGGACGAGCATGGCTTCGAAGAGGTGCATGACCGCCACGAGCCCGAGAAGCGGCAGGGGCTTCGCCAGCGCAAACAACTGCCACACAGGACCGATCAACGCCACGTCGCTCACAGCCGGCGTGAGCTGAGCGATGCTGTGCAAAATGGCGAGCAGACCGGCCGCATAAGCAAAACAGAGAAAACGTAAACGGATCAACGCCATCACGAGCGCCAATCCCCATAATAGCCACAAGTCCTGCACCTGCACTACGACGCCGAGCGCACCGGCGAGTACGGAGATCAGCACCCCGGCCGTCACTCCCATCCCCGCAGAGCGAATGGTCTGGAGCAGCGGGGACTGAATGCGCACAGCAAACAGCTGCCTTTCCAGATTCATCTGCCGCCGGTAATGAAGGTAAATGAAGATCAGGAACAGATAAAGAAGCGGATTGAGAAAGATTCCAGCCAATCCATACACGATGGAGAGCATGTCTGCCTGTATCGCCAATTGCCTCACCTCAATTGGAAAAAGAAAACCACGGCATTCGATTTGCCGTGGTTACCATTTCTACGAACGTCAGGGAATTCCCTGCCTTTTTCGCATGGATTATTTTGGCTGAGTGCTGACGACCTCAAGCGCTTTTTGCAGCTGCAGATCATTCTCCGGTTTGCGCATCGTTTCCCGTAGGCTGTCCTCGAGCTGCGTACGGGTAGCCGCATCCACTTTTCCTGTTGCCGGCATATTGTGCGTAGTCTGGAACTTCTTGATTACCTGTTCGGTTTTCTCGTCGAAGTACCCGTCGTCCCTGCCGGGAGACAGGTTCAACCCGGTGAGGATCAGCTGCAGGTTTTTCACGTCGTTGCCTGCCATGTCGCGAGCCAGCTCCTTGTCGGCAGGCAGCTGTGTGGCATTGAAGTACGCCGGCTGACTCACCTTGAAATCAGGCTCGATTCCCTTCTTGTGAATCCATTCGCCCTTCGGCGTAAGCCATTTGGCAATCGTCAGCTTCAGCTGGCTCTTGTCCGTCATCTCCATGGTGCTTTGGACCGTGCCTTTTCCGAAGCTCTTTTCCCCTACCAGCTTGTAGTTGCCGCTATCGCGCAGCGCGCCTGCGAGAATCTCCGAGGCGCTGGCGCTTCCGCCGTTGATCAAGAGAGCGATCGGGTACGGCTTGGCAGCGTCTGTCGTCGAGCGGTACTCTTCCTTCTGCTGGCCGTGGGCGCCGTATTCGATCTGGACGATCAGGCCCTTGTGCGGTACGAGCACTTCGCCGATTTCCTTGACCGCCAGCAAGTAGCCTCCCGGGTTGCCCCGCACGTCGATCACCAGTCCGCCGATCCCTTGTTTCTCCAGAGCGGCCAGCTGCTCTTTGAAATGCTTTGCCGTATCCGTCGAGAATTGGGTGATCGCGATGACCCCGACTTTTACGCCGTTCTTTTCGAGCACTTGGCTGTTCACCGTCTCGATCGGAATATCATCGCGCACGCAGACGATGTTCAGTGGCTCCGCTACACCCGCGCGGACGACTTTCAGTACAGCTTTCGTCCCTTTTGGACCGCGGATTTTCGTCACGGCCTCATGCAAGTCGAGCCCTTCCAGCGATTCGCCGTTTACGCTGATGATCTGGTCGTTCGGCCGCAAGCCCGCGCGCTCGGCAGGCGAGCCCTTGAACGGCGAAACCACCGTGACTCGCCCGTTTTGCAGCGTCACTTCCGTCCCAATGCCTTGGAACGTGGAGTGCAAGGTAGACGTAAATTCTTCGGCGGATTTGGGGTCCATGTAGTCGCTGTACGGATCGTCCAGAGACCCGACCATGCCGCCAATTGCCCCTTCTACCAACTGATCCGTGGTGACATTTTGGATGTAGTCTTTCTTGATCGCCGAAAAAGCCTCGTACAGCTTCTTGAACTCCTCGGGATACCCGGAAGTAGTCCCTGAAATCAGGGGGGTGCTAGATGCCGTGAGCGTCCCGCCTTGATTCGAATTGGCATTTGCCGATGTTTTCATCATCGTCATGGTCAAAAGACTGCTGGCCATCATCGAGACGAGTACAAGCGCAAATACGGTACGTCCTTTCCATTTCACTGTTGCGTCACCATCCTTTGTGCTACCGGCAAAAAGATATGCAGCTAGTGTATGCTGTTTCCGCTAGCAATATTTGTCAGGCGCAGCTGCTCTACCTGATGTACGGCGTTGGATCGACAGCGACATCGTTTTTGTAGACGGTAAAGTGCAAGTGATTACCGGTTGCCCTGCCTGTCGCACCAACCTCCGCAATCTTTTGCCCTCTCTCTACTGATTGTCCCACAGAAACCATGATTCCGCCCTCCCGAATGTGCCCGTAAAGGGTGGTAATTTCTGAGTTGTGCTTGATCATGACCGTATTGCCGAAACCGTTCGAGTAGCCCGCAAAGATCACGATGCCTTTTTCTGCTGCCCGGATCGTGGTGCCTTTTGGCGCTGCCATGTCTAATCCATTATGCCCAGCAGCACGTCCGGTAAACGGGTCCGAACGCATTCCGAAGCCGGAGCTGATGCGGAAGGACCCCGATGCGATCGGCAGGCCGAGCTTGCCGCCCTTATAGCCGCTCGTACCAGCGCTCATCGCCCGGACGCGCTCGGCGTATTTGGCCGATTGCTCCCGCGCGATCGCCAGGAGCTGCTCTTCCTCTTCCTGCTTGATTTCATGCAGCTCTTTCTCCTGCTTTTGCAGCTCCGCCTTTACGACCAGGCTCTGCTTGTACTGCTTGTCCAATTCGGCTTTGAGGTTCTCCGCCTCTTCAAACATCCCCGCATAGACGACGAGCTGATGGTCGATTTCTTTCTTTTTCGTTTCGATGGTTTCCTTGTCCCGTATGTTGTCTTCCAGGATGCGTGTGTCTTGCTCCAAAATCATCTGCAGCCCCTGCATCCGGGTGAGGAAATCGCCGAAATCCGATGAGCCCATCAACACGTCCAGGTAAGAGACGTTGCCGCGTTCATACATCGACTTGACGCGGGTCTTCAGCAAGGTTTCGCGTTTGGCGACGCGGTCCTTGGCCTCATCGAGCTGATCCTGGGCTTGCGCCGCCTTTTCTTTCGTATCTTCCATTTGCGATTCGAGCTTGTCCAGCTTTTTCTGTGTATCGTTGCGTCGCAGGTCGATTTGCATCAGCTCCGTCTGCAAATCTTTCTGCTGCTTTTGGACGGATGCGATCTTTTGATCGGTCGCTTTTACTTGCGCCTGCTGCTCTTTATATTTTTTCTGGATCGCTTTCAGTTCCTGATTGATCTTGTCCAGCGATGCCTTGCTTGCTGCCCAGCTCACATTGGTCGGGATTGCTGTGCCGGCCACCAGACCGGCTATCAAGAGTGCAAGCGTAATCTTCTTCCGCATGATACTCCTCCCACATCGTTCTGTATTAAACCCGCAAGAAACGTCTGACGGACACCAAGCTGCCCCAGATGCCGATAAACGCGCCGATCGCGATCAAAGCGAGCGCCACTTGATACACCAGCGGGAACAGTGGCAACAGTTTGAACAGTTGGGCAGCCTCAAAGCTCGACTGAATCCCGTCCAGCAGATAATAGTAACCAACCATCAGCATCACCGTAGGGATCAGCGCCCCGAGAATACCCATCATCAGCCCTTCCACAAAGAACGGCCAGCGAATGAACCAGTTGGTAGCGCCCACCAGCTTCATGATCTCGATCTCGCGGCGGCGTGCCACAATCGTCAGCTTGATCGTGTTTGCGATCAGGAACATTGCGGTAAAGCCCAGCCCGATGATAAAGGCAATCCCGACATTGCGGACCGCGCCCGTCAAGGCAAACAGCTTTTCCACCGTGCCTTCTCCGTAGTTGAGGTTTTTCACATATTGGAGCTTCTTGATCTGTGCGGCTACCGCTGAAGTGTCCTGAGGTTCTTTCGTTTTGACCACAAAGGTGTCAGGCAAAGGATTGTCCTTTTCCAGCCCGTCGAACAAGTAAGCCTTTTCCCCGAGGCTTTCCTTGAACTGCTTGAGCCCTTCGTCCTTCGGGATAAACGAGACCGTGTCCACCTTCGGAATCGCCTTGATATTTTGTTCGACCTGCGCGACGTTTTCCTTAGTCGCAAGCACGTCGAGGAATACGCGGATTTCTACCTGCTTCTCCACCGATTGGGCGAAGTAATTGACGTTCATCGCCAGGATGAGGAAGACTCCCAGGATGAAAAGGGTAATGGTAACGGCACTGATTGAAGCGAACGACATCCAGCCGTTCCGACCGAGGTTTTTTACCCCTTCACGGACGTGGCGTCCCAGCGTTCTAATCTTCATAACCGTATTCCCCTCTCTGCTCGTCACGGGCAATTTGCCCCGCTTCAATCGCGATGACCCGTTTTCTCATGGTGTTGACAATCTCCCGGTTGTGCGTCGCCATTACGACAGTCGTACCGCGCTGGTTGATCTCCTCGAACAGCTTCATGATCTCCCAGGAGGTCTCCGGGTCCAGGTTCCCTGTCGGTTCGTCCGCGATGATGATGCCGGGGCTGTTGACTAGCGCCCGGGCAAGAGCGACCCGCTGCTGTTCGCCGCCGGAGAGCTCGCTCGGCAGCATTTTTGCTTTGTGCTTCAGTTTGACCAGCCCCAGCACGTCCATGACGCGAGGCTTGATTTGCTTGGGATTGCTCTCGATGACTTCCATGGCAAATGCCACATTTTCGAATACCGTGAGCGTCGGCAACAGTTTGAAATCTTGGAATACGACGCCGATGCTGCGGCGCACCAATGGAATTTGCCGCTCCTTGATCCGGCTCACGTTGAACCCGCCCAGGAAAATTTGGCCCTTGGACGGCTTCTCTTCGCGGTACATCAGTTTAATGAAAGTGGATTTCCCTGCACCGCTGGGACCAACCACATATACGAATTCGCCTTTTTCAATCCGAATATTGATACCCTTCAGTGCATTGGTTCCGTTCGGGTATGTCTTCCATACGTCAAACATCTCGATCAAGCTACTCACATCCTACATTGTCAGATCCATCTTTATCTTTTGATCCTTGATTTTATCGACAAAAATCCCCTATCCCTCTGCCCCGCTACTCCTGTAAAAACGAATATCGACAAAAATAGCGGGAACTCCCATCCTACATATTATACCACCCACATTCTAGGATGGTATCCACTAAATCTCTCATTTCTTGTCGAATCCGCAACCCTTTCGCTTTCTTCCGACAGGAATTCGTACAAATGGCTCAATCGGCACATCGCCGCCTAGCTTCCTTTTCATCGGTTGGATACAATAGATAAGGAGCTTATTTTGGAAAGGAGCATGCACGATGAACAACTTCGTTTACTACAATCCGACGCAGCTCATTTTTGGGAAGGGACAGCTTTCGATGCTGAAGGAAAAGGCCCAGCAGCTCGGGACCACCGTCCTGATGGTGTACGGCGGCGGCAGCATCAAGCGTTCGGGCCTGTATGACAAGATCCTCGCTCTTCTTTCGGATGCGGGTTGTCGCGTGCTGGAGCTTCCTGGAGTGGAGCCGAACCCGCGCCTCAGCACTGTCAAAAAGGGAATCGACATCTGCCGCCAGGAAGGCGTCGACTGGATTCTCGCGGTCGGAGGGGGCAGCGTCATCGACGCATCAAAAGCGGTGGCCGTTGGGGTACCTTACGAAGGCGATGTGTGGGACTTCTACTCCCGGAAAGCGACGCCGAACGGCGCATTGCCGCTTGGCACCGTACTTACGCTGGCTGCGACCGGCTCCGAAATGAACAGGGGCAGCGTGATCACGAACTGGGACACGCAAGAGAAGCACGGCGCCAGCACCACGTTCCCTACCTTTTCGATATTGGATCCGGAAAATACGTTTACGGTTCCCCGGGATCAGACGATCTACGGAATGAGCGACATCTTGTCACACGTGTTTGAACAATATTTCACCCATACGACGGAAATTCCTTTGCAAACCCGCTTTGCCGAGTCCATCATGAAAACCGTGATCGAAAACGCCGAACGCGTACTGGCGAACCCGGAGGATTACGATGCGCGCGCCAACATCTTGTACTGCGGGACCATGGCCTTGAACGGAACCTTGCCGGTAGGCGTGACCACAGACTGGGCCACGCACTCCATCGAGCACGCCGTCAGCGCCGTCTACGACATCCCGCACGGTGGCGGGCTGGCGATCATCTTCCCGAAATGGATGCGCTACGTCTACCGCGAAAACGTATCCCGCTTCGTCCGGTTTGCGACAGAAGTATGGAATGTCGATCCGACGGGAAAAACCGACGACGAGGTAGCGTTGGAAGGAATTGCGGCGACCGAAGCGTTCTTTGCGCGGATCGGTGCTCCTACCCGGTTGGCGGACTATCAGATCGGCGAGGAGAAGCTGCAGGTCATGGCGGAAAAAGCAACGCCATTCGGCCCGATCGGCAATTTCAAGCAACTGCACAGCGAAGACGTGGCGCAAATTTTGCGCATGGCCTTGTAACGGCGATTGTCTTCAGACGAGGAAAGCCGAACTCCGAGTACAGGAGTTCGGCTTTTCGCATAGGCGGGGCCGGTATGAACCGCCGCTACGCTCCCCTTACGACTCCGGCGCCACCTTTTTTCCTGAAGTGATGGCGTCCAAGTGCACAAACGGGCCACCTCCCCTTGGGAAATGCAAAAAAGCGGACAGGCGCCCGTGCCTATCCGCTACTCTTCGCTGGGAAAGATCTCTACCGCTGCACCGGAGCTCCGATGTCGATCAGCGATTCGATCATGACCTTTTGGCTGTTTTTTTCGACCCAAACATGCGTTTCGGCCAGCTGCTTGCGATACCATTCGATCTGGGACTCCACCTGATTGCGGGCGGTTCCCCCCAGAACGTTGCGGGCATTGACCACAGTCTCGACGGCGAGCGCCTCGTACACGTCCTCGCCGATGACCTCCGAAAAGCTTTGGAACTCCTCCAAAGACAGATCGAGCAAATATTTTTGATGCTCGATGCAGTACAGGACCGTGCGGCCGACCACCTCGTGGGCCTGACGGAACGGCATATCCTTGCGCACCAAATAGTCCGCCAAATCGGTGGCGTTGGAGAAGTCCTTGGTCACCGCCTGGCGCATCCGCTCGGTTTTCACCTGCATGGTCTGGATCATCGGCGTCAGGAGAGCAAGCGCTCCGTGAATGGTCGATACGGTGTCGAACATGCCTTCCTTGTCTTCCTGCATGTCTTTGTTGTACGCCAACGGCAAGCCTTTCAGCACGGTCAGCAGGCCGAACAGGTTGCCGTAGACGCGGCCTGTTTTCCCGCGGACGAGCTCCGCCACATCCGGGTTTTTCTTTTGCGGCATGATGCTGGAGCCCGTGCAGAACGCATCATCCAGCTCCACGAAGGAAAACTCCTGGCTGCTCCAGATGACGAGCTCCTCGCACAGACGCGACAAGTGAGTCATGAGCAGGGAAGCATCCGCCAAGAACTCGACGATGAAATCACGATCGCTGACCGCATCCATGCTGTTTTGATAAATGCCGTCAAACTGCAGCAGCTCCGCTACAAATGCGCGATCGATCGGGAACGTCGTCCCGGCCAGCGCGCCTGCGCCAAGCGGCAGGACATTTACCCGCTTCCAGGTCTCGGTCATGCGCTCGATGTCGCGCTGCAGCATGGAGACGTACGCCATCAGATGATAGCCGAACAGAACCGGCTGCGCGCGCTGCAGATGGGTGTATCCCGGCATGACGGTATCGAGATGCTGCTCCGCCTGCTCGAGCATCGCTTCTTGCAGATACATCGCGAGCTGGATGATCTCCATCAGCTTTTCCCGGAGGTAGAGGTGCATATCCAAAGCGACCTGATCGTTGCGGCTGCGTCCGGTGTGGAGCTTGCCCCCCACCGGACCGATTTCTTCAATCAGCATCTTTTCGATATTCATGTGGACGTCTTCGTGGGCGACGAGGAACTCAGCCTGCCCACGCTCGATCTTTTCTTTCACTTTTTTCAGACCCGCAATGATTTGTCTGACTTCCTCCATCGGCAGGATACCGCACTTGCCCAACATCGCTACGTGAGCTAGGCTGCCGACGATATCCTGGCGCCACATCTTCTGGTCGAATGAGATAGAAGCTGTATACTCTTCTACGAGCTGATTCGTCGGCTTCGTGAAGCGTCCTCCCCAGAGTTTCATTGCTTGATCGCATCCTTTTCATCCAAGATCTTGATGTCCGTCTTCATGTTCTCATGCAGGACACCTTCGTTTACTTGTGCGTATACTTTGGTCGGCAGACCCCACAGCTTGATGAAGCCGAGTGCCGCTTTGTGGTCGAACTGGTCTCCTGCGTTGTAAGTCGCCAGCTCGTGGCTGTACAGGGAGGAAGCGGATTTGCGTCCTACTACGATCGCATGGCCTTTGTGCAGCTTCACGCGAACGACACCTGTTACATGTTTTTGCGTTTCTTCAATGAACGCCTGCACGGCATTGCGGATCGGCGAGTACCAGAGGCCTTCGTAGATCACTTGCGCCATTTTTTGTTCCACGATCGGTTTGAATGCGGCCACTTCGCGAGGCTGTGTCAGGAACTCCAGCTCGCGGTGCGCGAGAATCAAGGTCGTTGCCGCAGGTGTCTCGTATACTTCGCGGGATTTGATGCCCACCAGGCGGTTTTCGACGTGGTCGATGCGCCCTACGCCGTGGTTCCCTGCGATCTTGTTCAGCTTCAGGATCAGCTCGGACAACGGGAGCTCTTCTCCGTTCAGCGCGGTCGGTTTGCCCTGTACGAATGTGATTTCGATTTCTTCCGGCTCTTCAGGCGCATCCGCGATGGATTTCGTCAGATCGTACGCACCTTCCGGAGGAGCTGCCCACGGATCTTCCAGCACGCCGCACTCGCAGCTTCTGCCCCACAGGTTTTGGTCGATGCTGTACGGATTGTCCAGGTCGATCGGGATCGGAATGTTGTTCTTTTTCGCATATTCGATCTCTTCGTCGCGAGTCCAGCCCCACTCGCGCACCGGAGCCACGATTTTGATAGTTGGATTCAATGCCGTAAAGGATACGTCAAAGCGCACTTGGTCGTTTCCTTTTCCGGTGCATCCGTGTGCCACTGCTACCGCGCCTTCCTTCTCCGCGATCTCGACCAGCACGCGGGAGATCAGATAGCGGGACAGTGCGGATACCAGCGGATATTTGCCTTCGTACATGGCATTGGCTTTCAGTGCCGGCAGTACGAATTCTTCCGCGAACGCTTCTTTCGCGTCCACCACGATCGATTTCAACGCACCGACCTGCAGCGCTTTTTTCTGCACGAAGTCCAGGTCTTTCCCTTCCCCAACATCCAGTGCTACTGCAATGACATCGAAGTTGTATGTTTCCTGGAGCCATTTAATTGCTACGGATGTATCTAAGCCGCCCGAATAGGCCAACACAATTTTATCTTTTGCCATCGTTCTTTCTCTCCTTGTTCCGAAGATTTATTCATGTGAGTAATTATACAAATAAACTTATAAAAATACAACCACTTTTCTTCGTCCCTGCTCCCAGAAAAACAGGAAGAGTGAGGAGCCATACGCCCTCACTCTTGATTTGCATAGGATACTTGCGGAACGTGTTCCGCTCCCTTGTGCTTGCGGATCCATTCAAGCTCCGCTCTTGCCAGACGCTCGAAGTTTTCCGCGATATGAATATCGCCCTCCGCTCTCCATGAAGCGATGATCGGGTACATCGGGTCGAAAAACCCGTTCACGTACCACATGTCAAAAAGCAGATCCGGATGAACGAGGCCGTTTTTATGCAAAACACCCACCATCTCAAAAAAGCCATACAAGGTCACAAACGATTGGAAGCCCTCACTCCCGCGGGGGAATTGCCGCCAAAAGCTTTCCGGCTGCAGCGGTTCGCCTGCCAGCTCGGTCCTGAACCACGCTTTGGCTGCCCGCATGCGCTCCGATTCAAACTGGTCGTAAAGCTTGAGAATGATGTCAGCATCCTGATAGGTCGGAATCATTTCCGGTTCACCCCTTGAAAAATATTCCATCTTCCTTCAGTATGTCTGTATTGGGGACAAGACGCAAGCGAACAGAAAGCGGTTCCCCTTCATTTCCCATCACTTCGAAGGAGGCTGCCATGAAGCAAATCTATCTCGTCCGTCACTGTCAGGCGACCGGCCAGGAGTCTGACGCCCCTCTCACGCCGTCTGGAAAAAGGCAGGCGGAACAGCTCGCCGAGTTTTTCCGCGACCGCCCGATTGACCGAATCCTCTCCAGCCCTTTCCTGCGAGCCGTAGACACCGTCACGCCACTTGCCGGGCAGCGCGGGTTGTCCATCGAACAGGACGAACGCCTGGTCGAGCGCGTCCTTTCTGCTCAGCCGATGACGGATTGGTATGAACGCCTGCGGGCCACTTTCGACGATCTTACCTTGCAGTACGAAGGGGGAGAATCCAGCCGGACCGCTATGGATCGTGTAAACTTATTGCTGGCGGAGGTGCTTGAAAGCGAGCACAGGCATATTCTGCTCGTCTCCCACGGCTGCTTGCTGGCGCTTTTGATGAAATCGATTGATGACTGCATCGGATTTGCGGAGTGGGAAGCGCTGAGCAACCCCGATGTCTATCAGCTGACCGTGGCAGACTCCAGCCGACAGCTGCACCGCATCTGGAAATAGAAAGCTCATCCGTGTCAAACCAAAAAACAGTTACAGGACGGCACTGTTAGTAAATCGCCTCCTGTAACTGTTTTTGGGATTGCGTGTCTTGCCTGATGATGCTTTCCAGTTCCCCACGGGGCAGTCTTTCAATAATTCCGATGAAATGCTGGGCAAGCTCTTCGTCAAATTGCGTTCCCGACCCGCGCCTGATCTCTTGGAGGGCTTCCTCGACAGGCAGCCCTTTTCGATAAGGGCGATCGGCCACCATCGCATCGAATGCGTCCGAAATCGCCAAGATTTTGGCCATCAACGGGATTTCGTTGCCAACCAGCCCATCCGGATACCCTTTTCCGTCTATGCGTTCATGGTGGGAGCGAATAGCAGGCAGGAGCTCGTTAAACATCCCGGCCTGCAAAATGATTTCGTAGCCGATCACCGTATGCTGCTTGATCCTGTCGTATTCCTCCGGCGTCAGTCTGCCCTTCTTATTCAAAATCTCGTCTTCTATTCCGATCTTGCCGATGTCGTGCAAGATTCCTCCTATGTATATCTCCTCGACTCTTTCCGGTGCCAGCCCGATATCCTTGGCAATTTCCCTGCCCCAGTGTGCGACCCGAAGAGAGTGGCCGCTCGTGTATCGGTCACGCGCGTCGATGGAAGCAGCCATCGTAGTCAGGAATCTGTGGTTGAAGGATTTGACTTCTTCTACTTTTTGTTGGAGCTTATTGAGACTGTCATAGTATTGATGATAAACAAAACTCATGGTGATGAAAGCGCTCATGATCGGGATGAGAGTGACCAGCCCGTACAATTCCACGAGTCTGGAACCTATGCCGCCCATTACCATGAGCAACAGGTAGGTCAATGTCGTTCCTCTCGCCAATTCCTTAATCGTAGGAATCCATTTCACTTTAAAGTAATAGGAAATTCCAAGAGCACAAAGCGACATGTTGACATACCAATAGACAACTGCCAGAATCATGTCGGAAATCATCGGGGATATTTCCAAACCGATCATATAGTTCTTGAGAAAATCTACAACCCATATGGTGATCAGGATTTGTCCCACATTGGCTAAAGCCTTAACCGGATGAAACCTCACCAGAAACGAAATGATCAGGGTTTCAATCAGAGCGGACCAAACACCAATCCATGCTCCATACAAAATAATCCCCGAACAGATCACGGCATTGTTCAAGGTGAGTGTCGAATTGAACGTCCGGATCGGAGCAAAAGAGGAGACAACGGTCAATAAAGCATAAGTAATCAGGGCACCCCAATGCTCCCGCGAGTTCCATTCCCCCATCGAGCTAAAAACGATCAAAAGCCCTAGTACGGTAAAGCCAATTTGTACGATTATTCCTTTCACATGGTTCTGGAAGTTAGTTTTTGGTAGCATAGCTCTTACCTTCACGAAGTTGAATTAGCGAGATAGGTTTGTTCATGAAACGTTGAACAAGCAAAAAAGTCCCCAACATAATAAATATATCACCAATACTGATGACACGCGGAATTACGAAAGGCATATAAATAATATCGGTTAAGAAAGGCAGATTTGTAGCTTCTGTCAAAACGCTGTGTTTGAAGTTGGTCCCTTCAATAATGGGAGTCAAATCATAAGGCGTCTTTTTCGCCTGTTCCAAGTCAATCGGCATTTTCCCTTGGTTCGTCCAAATGGCAAGCGCATTCAAAAACCAACCTATCATGAAGATTCGGATATCCTCATACTTCCGATTCGACGCCAGAAACAGCAAAATAAATACGTAAGCGATCGAAACAAATATACCTCCGTAACTCGGAAAAATCGCGGAGAGGATCTGAAGGCCGATGCTGGTGAACAGCAAATACAGCATCCGAAAACTCGGGATCGATTTGATTCTGCCGCCTCTCAAAAAAGCAACTAGAAAAGAGAAACAGATTACATCGAGTAACATTTTTCTGCCTCCAAATCTTAAGAAAAAACACCACTTTATTTAAAGCGGTGTTTTTATCTAGAAAAAATCAACCGAAATTATAATTTGCCGAAGTAGCAGCTACGATTGCAGCAACCATCAAAAATGTAACCACCCATTTTTTCATCTCTTTTTTCCCCCCCTTAACTATAGTGGAGAAAGCTGGATTCGCTATTGGTTCACCCAGAGGCCAAGCGACCAATTACAGCCCCTGTGCCACTTTCCTTTTCATATGGAAAAGGGCGGATTCGCTACTGGCTCCATACGGACCAAGCGACCAAATACAGTCCGTACTTCTTTGCGACTTTCATACCTATATTTTACACATAAGTGACAAAATTCGGCAATCATATATTCATAGTCTATTAGATTTAATTCACAGGTAGTTCCAAAGGACTAGCACTATCCTCACACCAGTGCGGCCAGAATGGCTTTCTGAGCGTGGAGGCGATTCTCCGCCTGGTCAAAGATAAACGAGCGGGCTCCGTCGATTACGCCGGCCGTCACTTCTTCGCCGCGATGTGCAGGCAGGCAGTGCAGGAACAGGTAGTTTGGATCTGCAAGAGCTACCAGTTCTTCGTTGACCTGATAGTCTGCGAAAGCTTTCAGACGCACCTCGTTTTCAGCTTCAAAGCCCATGCTGGTCCATACGTCAGTGTAGACCGCATCCGCACCCGCCACTGCTTTTGCCGGGTCGTGCGTCACCATCAGGGCGCCTCCGTTTTGCTGCGCATATTGCTTCGCTTTCTCAACGATAGCGCTGTCCATTTCATAGCCGGCCGGAGTCGCCACCCGCACGTCCATTCCGAGCAAAACAGCCGCCAGTACCAGTGAATTGGCTACGTTGTTTCCGTCGCCGACGTATGCCAGCTTGATTCCTTTCAGCTTCCCTTTGTGCTCCCAGATCGTCAGCATGTCAGCCAAGGCCTGGCAAGGATGATACAGGTCGGTCAAGCCGTTGATGATCGGGATGGTGGCGTGCTCCGCCAGCTCTTCCACATACGAGTGCGAGAACGTGCGGATCATGATCGCATCGACGTAGCGCGAAAGCACCTTGGCCGTATCGCTGATTGGCTCGCCGCGACCGAGCTGCAGCTCTTTCCCGCTGAGGAACATGCCCATGCCGCCCAGCTGATACATGCCTACTTCAAAAGAAACACGCGTCCGTGTCGAAGCCTTGTCGAAAATCATGCCAAGCGTTTTGCCTTGCAGAGGCTGGAACGGCTGTCCCAGCTTCTGCAAATGCTTGACGTGAGCCGCCAGATGCAACAGCTCCATCAATTCTTCCCCGTTGAACTCGTCGATTCTGAGCAGGTCCTTTCCTTTATGCTTGCTGAGCGGCAAGCTTGGAAAGTGTTCCAATATCTTCACTGGCTGCATGAGAGCCACCTCTTTTCTCCTGAATGGATTTCACGTACAAATCGAATGTCTCCACCGCCGAAAACAGCGGCACGCCATGCTGTACCAGGCGTCCGCGAATCGCGAATCCGGTGCGCCCCTGGCGATTTCCGACAGTAGCCGTCACCAGAGCAAATGCCGCCTTTTCCTTTTGCAGCAGCTCGATCAGCTTGGCTTCGTCCGCAATGACATGGCTGACGGCTACCCCGTTTGCTTGCAGCCATTCGGCTGTGCCAAGCGTCGCCGCAAGTACAGCCCCCTCTGCTTTCAGCTGCGCCAGCGTCCTGCCCACGCCTCCCTGCTTGTCGGCGTCTTTCAGCGACACGATGACGGTGTGGCCAGCCTTCCAGTCTCCGTACCATTTGTCTTTGAAAGCGAATGCCTTGCCTGCCGCCTCGGCAAAGGTGCGTCCCAGACCGAGCACTTCGCCGGTCGATTTCATTTCCGGCCCCAGCACCGGATCGACTCCGTTCAGCTTCACCGTGGAGAATACCGGCGCTTTGACGACAGCGAACGGGATGTCCGGCAAAAGTCCCGTACGGTATCCCATGTCCGCCAGCTTCCCGCCCAGCTGCGCCTGAACCGCCAGCTGCACCATCGGAATGCCGGTTACCTTGCTCGTGATCGGAACCGTACGCGATGCGCGCGGGTTCACTTCCAGCACGTACACGGTGCTGCCGTCGATCACAAACTGAATGTTGATCAGGCCGACCGCGCCCATTTCCTTCGCGATCGCCTCGGTATAGCGGGCGATCTTTTGCTTGATTTCGTCGGAGAGACCAGGTGCAGGGAAAAGCGCCACGCTATCCCCGGAGTGAATCCCCGCTTTTTCGACATGCTGGAAAATGCCTGGAATAATGACGCTCTCACCGTCGCAGACGGCGTCCACTTCCGCTTCCTGGCCCGGCACGTATTTATCCACCAGCAGCGGGAAGAACGATTTGCTGTCAGGGTGGTTCAGCCATCCGTTGATAGTGGCAGCCAGCTCTGCATGGTCGTGAACGACTGCCATACCCTGGCCTCCAATCACGTAAGACGGACGCATCAGCACCGGAAAACCGACCTCTTCAGCGATGGCCGTCGCTTCCTCCAGCGAGGATACGCCTTTCCCAGGGATGTGCGGGATGTCCAGCTTGCGCAGCATTTCGTAGAAAAGCTCGCGGTCTTCCGCACGCTCGATGGCCGACAGGGACGTGCCCAGCACTTTCAGACCCGCTTTCTCCAGCTTGGCTGCCAGATTGATCGCCGTCTGGCCGCCGAATTGCACCATGACCCCTTCCACCTGCTCGCGCTCGGCGATGTGCAGTACGTCTTCCGCGTGAAGCGGTTCAAAATACAAATGGTCCGCCGTTTCATAGTCCGTACTGACGGTCTCCGGGTTGTTGTTTACGACGACCGCAGCGATGCCGTTCTTTTGCAGCGATTTGGCCGCGTGCACCGAGCAGTAGTCAAACTCAATCCCTTGCCCGATGCGGATCGGACCGGATCCGAGCACCATGATCTTGCGTCCGGTCAAGGCTTCGACTTCATCGACGCCTTGCCAGTCGGAGTAGTAATAAGGCGTCTGCGCGTCAAACTCCGCCGCGCATGTGTCCACGATTTTGTACGTCGGCGCAATGCCTGCCTTGTCTCGCATTTGTTTGATCGCGGCCGCATCCCGACCGGTCAGGGCAGCAATCGTCTCGTCCGCGAATCCGCGGCGCTTCGCTTCGAGGAGCAGCTCAAGCGGCAGATCGCCGCCTTCGCAGCATGCCAGCTCGAGCTCCAGGTCGACGATTTTGCGGAGACTGCGCAGGAAGAACCGATCGACTCCCGTCAGACTGTGCAGCTCTTCTTCCGTAAAGCCTTTGCGGATCGCCTCCGCGAACACGAACAGACGGATGTCCGTCGCCTCTTGCAAGGCATGAGACAGCTCCTCGCGCGTCCACGAAGCCAGCTCCGGCCGGGACAGATGCGTGCAGCCCTGCTCGAGGGAACGCACCGCTTTCAGGAGTCCTGCCTCCAGATTGCGTGCGATGGACATGACTTCGCCGGTCGCCTTCATCTGCGTCCCCAGCTTGCGGTCGGCGAGCGGGAACTTGTCAAACGGGAAGCGCGGGATTTTCACTACGACGTAGTCCAGCGACGGCTCGAAGCTCGCGTACGTATAGCCGGTGATCGGATTCAGCACCTCGTCCAGCCCGTAGCCAAGTGCCAGCTTGGCCGCGATCCGTGCAATCGGGTAGCCGGTCGCTTTGGATGCGAGCGCACTGGAACGGCTCACCCGCGGGTTTACCTCAATCAGGACATACCGATCGGAATGCGGGTCAAGCGCGAATTGGATGTTGCAGCCGCCAACGACGCCCAAGGAACGGATGACCTTGGTCGATACGCTGCGCAGCATTTGGTACTGGCGGTCCGTCAACGTCTGGGAAGGTGCCACGACAATGCTGTCTCCCGTGTGGATCCCGACCGGGTCCAGGTTTTCCATATTGCAGACGATGATGCAGGTGTCGTTGGCATCCCGCATCACCTCGTATTCGATTTCTTTCCAGCCCTTTACGCTGCGCTCGATCAGCACCTGGCCAATCGGGCTGGCTGCGATGCCGCCCGCAGCCACTTTGCGCAAAGTCGGTTCGTCTGCGGCGATGCCGCCTCCTGCGCCGCCAAGTGTATACGCCGGACGCACGATGACGGGATAGCCGATGGAATTTGCAAACGCGATGGCTTCCTCGACGGATTCGACCGTTTCGCTCTCCGGCACAGGCTCGCCGATTCTCTGCATCAGCTGCTTGAACAGCTCGCGGTCTTCTCCGTTTTCGATCGCAGCAAGGGGTGTCCCCAACAGCTCTACGTTGTATTTTTCCAAAACGCCCGCTTCCGACAGGGCAACCGCCAGATTGAGACCGGTTTGGCCGCCGAGAGTCGGCAACAGGCCGTCCGGGCGTTCCTTGGCGATGATCGCTGTCACGGAATCCACGGTGAGCGGCTCCAGGTACACCTTGTCGGCCACCTGTTCATCCGTCATGATCGTGGCCGGATTGTTATTCACCAGGACGACCTGCACGCCTGCCTCCTTCAAGGAAAGGCAGGCCTGCGCGCCCGCATAGTCAAATTCTGCTGCCTGGCCGATCACGATCGGCCCGGAACCGATAACCAACACCTTATGGATGTGAGACAATTTAGGCATAATTCTTCGCTCCTACTACGCGCATGGATTGCATGAATTGGTGGAAAATATGAGAAGTGTCGCTAGGTCCGGGATGTGCTTCCGGGTGAAACTGCACGCTGAAAACGGGCAGGCTCAGGTGGCGAAGTCCTTCGACCGAGCCGTCGTTGACGTTGCGATACGAAACAACCAGGTGACGTTTGTCCAGAGCCTCTTCTTTGACCACATACCCGTGGTTTTGTGAAGTCAGATACACTTTGCCCGTCGTCAGGTCTTTGACCGGATGGTTGCTGCCGCGATGGCCGTACGCGAGCTTCTCGGTCTTGCCGCCGTACATGAGCGCCAGCACCTGGTGGCCCAGACAGATGCCCAAGGTCGGGTACTGCTCCACCGCTTTGCGCCATTCGCTGCAGTACGCGAGCAGGTGCTCCGGATCCCCGGGGCCGTTGGAAAACAGCAGGCCGTCCGGCTGCAGCGCCTTGATTTGCGCATACGTCGCATCAAACGGAACTACCGTCACGCGGCATCCCAGCTCCAGCAGCGCATCGAGGATCGACTGCTTCATCCCCAGATCTACCAGCACGACATGCTCTCCCGTACCCGGGTAGCGCTCGACTTGCTGGGTGGATACATTCGCCACGAGCGACTTTTTGGCGTGTTTGTACCGCATCGCCGCGACTTCCTGCGCCTCGAGAGGGTGATCGGAAATGACTCCGAAAACAGGGCCGTCTTGACGTACCCGCTTGGTAATCGTCCGGGTATCGATGCCGGCCAGAATCGGAAAGCCGAAATCCTCGGCTGCTTCCGCCAGCGTTTTGTTCGATTCGTAGTGGCTCGGCTCCATGCAGAGCTCGCTGACGATCATGCCGGTCAAGGCGGGTTTTGCCGCTTCGTAGTCTCTTTCGTTAATTCCGTAATTGCCGATCAACGGATACGTGAAGGTAACGATCTGCCCCGCGAAGGACGGGTCTGTCATCACTTCCTGATAACCGGTCATTCCTGTATGAAAAACCACTTCGCCAAAGCCGGTGATGGGTGCTCCGTACAACGTCCCCGTGAACACTTCCCCGCTCTCCAGCGTGAGATATCCGATCCCTAGTCCTTTTTTCTCTGTACTCATCTATGAAAGCCACTCCTCTCCAAAGGGCACACTTACCGAGAATTTATGCAACTCTTTGTATTAATATACATTTGAAATTATAAAAATGCAACGAGTTTTTTGTCCTTTCCCACTCGTTGCATTTTTCCAATGCACGCACTATTTCCTTTTTACGCCTGGGACAGCCCTTCGCTCAAGGCGGCTACTGCCTGCTTCACTTCCGCTTCCGTCGTGATGAAGGAAGGGAGAAGCCTGACGACGTTCGGCCCTGCCGTAAGCAAAATGACGCCTTTCTTTTCACGGGCGTAGTTTACTGCACCCGCTGCCGGGACGGTCAGCTCTACTCCCAGTAACAGCCCTTTGCCTCGCACCGTTACCACCTTGTCCGGATGGGCGGCTTTGAGCTGCTCCAGCTCCTGGACCAGCAGCGCATGAACTTTCGCCACTTGCTGAAGGATGTTCGCTTCTTCCATGGCCTCCAGCGTCGCGATGCCCGCGGTCGTCGCCAGCGGGTTGCCGCCAAATGTGGTACCGTGGGTGCCCGGAGCAAATGCTTCCGCCACTTCTTTGGTAGCCACCATCGCTCCGATCGGGAATCCGCTGCCCAGCCCCTTCGCCAAAGAAATGGCATCCGGCTTCACGCCGTACTGCTGGAAGGCAAACCAGCTTCCTGTGCGGCCGATACCGGTCTGAATCTCGTCGACCAGCAGAAGCAGTCCATGCTCGTCGCAAAGTTCACGCAGCCCTTTTACCCACGCCTCCTCGGCAGGATGGACGCCGCCCTCGCCCTGGATCAGCTCCAGCATGATGGCGCAGGTCTTGTCGGTGATAGCCGCCTTTACCGCTTCCAGATCATTGTATGCCACGGTGACGAACCCTTGCGGCAATGGAGCGAATCCGTCCTTTACCTTGTCCTGTCCGGTCGCCGTGAGGGTCGCGAGCGTCCGTCCATGAAACGATTGCGCAAACGTGATGATCTCAAAGCGGTCCGTCCCTTTCACTTTTTGCGCGTAGCGGCGAGCCAGCTTGATCAGTCCCTCGTTCGCCTCCGCCCCGCTGTTGCAGAAAAAGGCTTGGTCCAGTCCGGACAAGCGGCTCAGCTTTGCCGCCAGGATCGCTTGCTGCGGAACATGAACCAGGTTGGAGCAATGCCACAGCGTATCGAGCTGTTCGTGGAGCTTGGCGGTTACTTTGGGCGGAACGTGCCCGAGAGACGTGACCGCGATGCCGGACGTAAAATCGAGGTACTGCTTGCCCTGGTCGTCCCACACCTGGTTTCCTTGGCCCTTGACCAGGCTGATCGGCCATCTTGCATAGTTATTCATGAGATGAAGCGGCGCTGCAATGGTGCTCATATGGGGTCCCCTCCCTATTGTGGTTGATTCACGTTCATGCGTACGGTCGTGCCTGCTGCTTCGCCCGCGCATACCGCAAGCAGATCGTCTGCAGTCCCCCGGCAGATGACGACCTGATCGACTCCTTGGCCGAGCGCATCCAATGCCGACTGAACCTTCGGAATCATTCCGCCGGTAATGATTCCTTCCTCTATCATTTGCCCGATTTCCTCCGCGCTCGTCTCCTGCACGAGCGACTTGCCGCCATCCGGCTGCGGCCGCAAAATGCCAGGCACGTCGGTCACCATGACCAGCTTCTCCACTGACAGTGCCGCCGCGATCACGCCAGCCGCCACATCCGCATTGACGTTGAAGGATTCTGCCCCATCCGCGCTTACGGACAACGGAGCGATGACCGGTACGTAGCCTTGGCTGAGAATCGCGAGGGGAATGGACGTATCCGCTTTCTTTACTTCGCCTACCCAGCCCAGCGGTTTGGATGTCTTCTCCGCGATCAGCGTTTGCCCGTCGATCCCGCTGACGCCCCATGCTTTCGCACCTGCCGCCGTCAGTCTCCGTACCAGCGCCTTGTTGATGCTGCCGCACAACACCATCTCCACAATGCGCAGCGTATCTTCGCAGGTCACGCGCAAGCCGTCGACGAACTGCGGAGTGATCTGCACCCGGTCGAGCATGCCGTTGATCGCCGGCCCTCCGCCGTGGACGATGACGATCGGCTTGCCCTCAGCCTGCAGCTTGGCGATTGCCTGAAAAAACGTATCCGGCAGCTGATCCATCGTAGACCCGCCGCATTTGATGACAATGATGCCTTGCATCCGCTCTCCTCCTCTTTACGGGAACACCGGCACGAGTGGCAATCCGGCTTTCTCGGGGAACTGGAACATGACGTTCATGTTTTGCACCGCCTGACCCGCCGCGCCCTTCACCATGTTGTCGATGACGGACAGCAGGATGATCCGTCCGGTGCGCTCGTCGACATGAGCGGCGATGTCGCAGTAATTGGAGCCGAGGACTTCTTTTGTACGAGGCTGGCTCCCGGCAGGCCGGATCCGCACGAAAGGTTTATCCGCATACGTCGACTCCAGCAGCTCCTGGACCTGCTCCTGGGTCACCTTCGTTTCCAGCTGCCCGTATGCCGTCACCAAAATGCCCCTCGTCATCGGAACAAGATGGGGAGTAAACTGGACGAACGATTCCACTCCGGACTGTCTCGCCAGCTCCTGTTCGATTTCCGGTGTATGCTGATGCTTGGATACTTTGTACGCATGGATGCTTTCGTTGATTTCGCTGTAATGGACTCCCAGATTCACGCCCCGCCCTGCTCCCGATACTCCGGACTTGGCATCCACGATCCAGCTGCCCGGCTTCACCCAGCCGCTGCGTGTGAGCGGGATCAACGCCAGGAGCGTCGCTGTCGGATAGCACCCGGGATTGGCGACGAGACTGGCGCCGGCCACTTGCTCCCGGTTCCACTCGGTCAAGCCGTAGGCCGCTTTTTGCACCCACTGAGCAGGGGCCGGCTCCCGTTTGTACCAGGTGCGGTACGCCTCAGCGCTTTCCAGGCGAAAATCTCCGGACAAATCAATCACTTTAGCTTTGCCGAGCTCCATCAGCTGCGGTGACAGCCCCGCGCTTACCCCTGCCGGAGTCGCCAGAAAAACGACATCGTTATCTTCGCTCATGCTCTGCGCATCGATGGGCATCAAATCCGGCAAGCCCAGTCCGCTCACATGCGGAAACGATTTGTCGAACGCTTCGCCCTCGGCGGAGCTTGAATACAAGTTGGCGATTTGCACATGCGGATGCCCCGCCAGCAGACGAATCAATTCCGCTCCGCCGTAGCCAGTTGCCCCGACTATCCCGACCCGAACCATAAGATCTCTCCCCTTCTCCCACGATTTCTGTATTTTTATACATGAATAATAATAAAAATTCACACGGAATACAACCCTAAAAAACGCCGGCATGCAAAAAAGCGCCCGATGGGTACCGGACGCTTTCGCGGGTGAACGCTATTTATTTCTTGTCTGCGAGCCATGCAGCAATCGTATCGGCATCGGAGCCTTTTACCAATCCAGCCGGCATCGCGCCTTTTCCGTTTTGCAATATGGACAATATCTGATCTTTGCTTAGCTGACTTCCGATCTTTTGAAGATTGGGTCCAACTGCGCCTTCCAGCGATTGTCCGTGGCAGCCGGCACATGTGTTTTTGAACAGTGCCTCTGCTGTTGCGGCATCGTAGCTGCCCGACGGAGCCGTCGTGGACGGTGTTTCCGTCGAAGGTGCGGTTCCGGTTGAGGGCGTGGTTCCTGTCGAAGGCGTCGTTCCAGTTGAAGGCGTGGTTCCCGTCGATGGCTGATTCGCCGGCGGCTGAGTCTGCTTGCTCGTGCCGCAAGCGCTTAGCGAGAATGCGAGTACAGCCGCAACCACAGCGAGTGAGAAGCGTTTCATGGGCTGTTTCCTCCTTTGCTAGATAATTCTTCGCTAAGTATGCCTCACGCGGGTCCAACTCATTCCTTCCGAATCAAAGAAGTTATGCCAGCGGGAATTCCAGCGGACTCCATTCGCGCAGCTCCAGGGTGCGAGCGCCTTGCGCGACTACCGGATCTGCCTCCGCCAGCTTTCGCGCTTCCTCCAGAGATGCTGCCTTGTAGATGACGAGACCGCCTTCCTTATCCGTAAATGGGCCTGCCATGAATACCTTGTCTTGCTTATACAGGTCATTCAGATAGTCCAGGTGAGCGGGTCTTATTTTGGCGTTCAGTTCCTGGTCGATAATCGGTAAAAACGCTACGTACAGCATGTGGCACTCTCCTTTGAACTGCGTTATTTGTTCGTCTGCGGCTGCCGTTTTTACTCCTGGGCAATCACCGCATCCCTTTCCAACTTACCACTTGGCCGACAAGCCGGTAAACCTTTTTTGGCTCTGAACCACGTTTGCTTTCACCGCTCGCCCGGTTCGACGAATTGGAGCAGCTCGCGGTCCGGTCCGTAAAAGAGGATCGTCCTCCCGCCGTCCAGCGCGGGCATGGGTTCGTCTGTCTTGAATGTAATCCCTTTTTCCCGATAATGGCGAATGGCTTCTTCGATATCGTCCACCGTAAAGGCTAGATGATTGACGATGCCATGCTCCGCATAATTCTCCATCGGCTGCAAGTCACGGATCAGCTCGATCTCAAAGCCCGGCTGGTCTTCGTGAAACAAAAACGTCATCTCCCGTACGGCATTCTGCCCCCGGAGCCTCACCTGATACCCGAACATGCTGCTGTAAAACGCGATGGATCTGTCCATATCCGTGACCATCATGGCCACATGCTCCGCTTTTTTGATCATGAGCTGTCCTCCTGTAAGGCTTGTCTATTTTCCCAAAATTTTATCACTTCCACAGGAGCCTGCCTACCATTGAGCCCTTCTTTTGCGCCAAAAAAGGCGAGGAATTCTCCTCGCCCTCTGTCCATCCCTTATCGATTGATTTGCGAACGCAAATACGCATCGATGAAAATGTCAATTTCTCCGTCCATGACAGCCTGCACGTTGCCCACTTCCACGTTGGTGCGGTGATCTTTGACCAGGCTGTACGGGTGAAAGACGTACGAACGAATCTGGCTGCCCCAGGCGATGTCCTTTTGCTCGCCCTGAATCGCTGCGATCGTTTTTTCCTGCTCTTCCCGTTTGCGCTCAAACAGCCTTGCTGTCAGCATTTTCATCGCCCGCTCGCGGTTTTTGATTTGGGAACGTTCTGTCTGGCAAGTCACGACGATGCCTGTCGGCAAATGGGTAATCCGGACTGCGGAGTCTGTCGTGTTGATGTGCTGACCACCTGCGCCGCTGGAGCGGTACGTGTCGATCTTGAGGTCTTCCGAGCGAATCTCTACGGAGGTGTCGTCTTCAATCTCCGGCAGGACGTTGCAGGAGACGAAGGAAGTATGCCGGCGCCCGGAAGCGTCGAATGGCGATATCCGTACGAGTCGGTGGACCCCCTTTTCTGATTTTAAGTACCCGTACGCATTGTGCCCTTTGATCAACAGCGTCACGCTCTTAACCCCTGCTTCGTCACCTGGCAGGTAGTCCAATGTTTCCACTTTGAAGCCTTTGGCGTCGCCCCAGCGTGTATACATGCGCAGGAGCATCGACGCCCAATCCTGGGACTCCGTACCACCCGCACCAGGGTGCAGCTCCAGGATCGCGTTGTTCTTATCGTACTGGTCGCTCAGCAGGAGCTCCAGCTCAAAGCTCTCGAAAGCCTTTTTCAGTTCCTGGGTGCTGTCGTACAAATCCGGGATGAGGGACCGATCTCCCTCCTCGATGACCAGCTCCAGCATCACTTGCAGGTCTTCGTATTGGGAATCCAGCTTGCCCATCGTTTCGACGAGGCTTCTGATGGCGTTCAGCTCGCTGATGGTTTTTTGCGCCGCATCGTTGTCGTCCCAGAAGTCCGGGGCCAGCATGCGCTCCTCCAGTTCGCCGATTCGCTCTTCTTTTACTGGGAGGTCAAAGAGACCCCCTGATATCTGCTAAACGCTTAGCCATACTGGACATCTCTTGCTTGATGTCCGCAATATCGATCAATGCCATGCTTTAAAACCACCTTCTCTTTACGTAAGCTTACGTTTATTGTATCGTAATTTGCCAGATCCGCAACCTGACAGAGTGCCGGGAGACGGGGAAGGTGAGTTTTCAGCCAGCGAATTTGCGGGTCAAGCCCGCGTCCCGGCTGGCGGCGAGGGCGAGGATCTCAGGTCTCGGATCTCGAGAGACGAGGCTCTCTCCGCTTGCGGCGGCTTGACGAGCGTCAGATGCGCAGCTCTGGGTTCAACCGAACGTTTGCGTGCTTTTGTATGTTTATTCACTTTTTTCCCGGGTGTATTTCGCTGGATTATCGGCTCTGGATTCTCTTTTTCCGTCAGCGCTTTGGGCTCGGCGAGCAACCCGTTCATCCAAAGCGGCTCCGGTATTTCCGAGATCACCCTTTCTTCGGCGAAGACAGGATCTCGGGCGGTAAATACTTTCAACTCGGCTTCTGCCGATGTTTCATCATGGATGACTTGCATGGATCTATTTTCTTTTCCGACTCGCAGCACCGCTTTCAGAGTAACGGCGATTCGCTCCAGAATGTTTACTGCCTGTATACCCATCACGTTGACTGACGTTTTCATGATTGATTCCTCCGTCATCTTCGTTATTTGGAAAAGTGTTGTACTTACGATTCTATGTGATTTTGCAAGGATTTCCACAAGAATCGTTCGATGGCTTTTTCCAGTGTTAGACAAATCGACGTGCCTATGCCGACGAGGAACTAGGGATCGGGACGAACGCTGTCTACCCGAAAGGAATGAAGCAGAAAAAAACCTCCGAGCGCGAAAGCTCGGAGGTCGGGTGAAACGATCAGTCGGTAAGCGCCTCGTAAATGTTTGCCTCACCGGCGCCAAAATACTTATCCTGCCCGTTTTTGCCGAAATCCAGTGCGGTCTTTCTGATCAGCGCGGCTACCTGCGAAGGCTTGTAGTTCGGATGCTCGGCCTTGATGACCGCAGCGATCCCGGCTACTTTGGGCGCAGCCATCGATGTGCCGTGCATGAACGCGTACCCTTTCAAATTGGAAGTGAAGTAAGGAGGCAGGTACGTAGGCCATGTCGACAGGGTGCGGTAGCGGAAGTCCCGTTTGTCGAGGTAATCGCCTTTGGGGTCTTCGCGGTACAGCTCGTCGTATTCCGGACCGTTGTCTCCGCCCGGTGCCGCAATATCGATCGGATTGCCGTAGTTGGAATAGAAGGCGACCTTGTCGTCCGACCATTCGACGGAGGACGATACCGTGATGACTCCGGGGAGCTGTGCCGGCACGACTCGGGAAGGCCCCTTGATGTCCAGGCCGTACGTCTCCTTCCAATATTCTCGCATATCGTGGAGGTCGCCCAAATTCCTCGAGTCGTTTCCGGCCGCTACCACAACCGTGACGCCCTTCTTCACCGCATATTGAACCGCCCGATGGTACGCGACCATGGAAGCGGAGTCACCTTTTTCGCCGTAATTATGAGCCATCCAGCGCCAGCCGCCCAGCGACATGTTCACGACATCCACCTTGTCGTTCGCTGCCGTCACCAGTGCATTGGTGATCCACGATTGCTGCGCCCCTCCTGTCGCCCCGAAAACGCGGTAGGCACGCACGGTCAGCCTGGGTCCAATCCCCAAAACCTTGCCGTCTGCAGCGATCGTCCCTGCCACATGGGTGCCGTGTCCATTTTCATCCCAAGCGTCTTTCGTCCCGGGAACAAACGTTTTGCTCCCTTTCTCGTCCGCATTTTTCCGCAGGTCCGGATGGTCAAAGTCCAAACCGGTATCGATGATGCCTACCACGGTTTTGGAGTTGCCCTCGCTTATTTCGTGGGAGGCGAAATCGTTGGTGACCCGCTTCACGTCCCATTGCAAATCGTGGTAATTTTGATCCGGATCATCCCAGTCAGGCTGCGGAATATCCGTGATTGGCTGGCCGTCTGCCGCATCCGGCTCCTCTTCGTCCAGGAAGACTTCCAGCTCCTTTTCTGCTGCGAGTACGTCACTGGAGGCACTGAGCTTGTCCAAAAAGTCTGGATCGTCGGAGCTGGCAGACACAATGCCGATATCCTCGACGACTGTCTCCACGCTTCCACCCGCTTCCGCGATCTGCTCCTCAAAATCGTCCGGCAGGCTTTCCTTCTTGAAGGCAATCAGATAGGAGGTTTCTTTGCTTTTGCCTTGTACGGGCGCCTGAACGGCGGAAAGCACAGATGCTGCCAGCCCAAGCACCAGAGCGGAATTCAAGAGTACAAGCTTCAGTGATTTCTTCAATGTTCATTCCCCCAATCCATTAGTAAACGCTTATCTCATTGTAAAATTTTCCATGATCTTGCTCCAGACAAACCCTTCGATTCTTTCCCCGAGGAAATGACAGAAAGCACAAAAAAACATCCCTTTCCTCCAGCTTTTGCTGTCGGAAAGGGATGGATCTGTTGACTTAGGTTCTTTTACTGGTTGCGTTTGTTGCTGCGGCGGCGCTCCTGCTCTTCGGCACGGCGCTGCGCGCGATTTTTCGGATCCGCATCTCCGGACGTATCTTTGTCCGGGCGTTCGGATGGTCCGGAGGTCTGCAGCTGATCCGGATCCATTCCTTGTCCGCGGATGACATCCTGACGCTCCAGGTTTTGGCTGACCTCCGCTTTCATGATGTACATCGCCACTTCTTCTTCGACGGCTGCAATCATGGACTGGAACATTTCGTAGCCTTCAAACTGATATTCGCGCAGCGGATCGTTTTGACCGTAAGCGCGCAAGTGAATCCCTTGACGCAGCTGATCCATCGCATCGATGTGATCCATCCACTTGCTGTCTACCGCACGCAGGATGACCACTTTCTCGAACTCGCGGATCATCTCGCCGATTTCCTCTTCGCGCTTCGCGTACTGCTTGTCGATCTCGTTTTTCAGGAGCTCGCGAATCTCTTCCGCTTCTTTGCCTTTCAGCATTTTCACGGTGATGGTCTCATCATGCAGGAACATATTGTTGGCTGCATCCGCCAGCGCTTGCAGGTCCCAATCCTCCGGCACCTCTTCTTTCGGGCAGTGAATCTCAATGTTGCGGTCCATGACACTGTACAGCATGCCCAGCGCGATCTCGCTCAGGTTTTCCTTCTCGAGAATGTCGCGGCGCTGCTTGTAGATGACCAGACGCTGCTGGTTCATGACGTCGTCGTATTGGAGGACGCCTTTACGAGCATCGAAGTTGGAGCCCTCTACCCGTTTCTGGGCGGACTCGACAGCGCGTGTAACGAGACGGCTCTCGATCGGCATGTCTTCTTCCATGCCCAGACGATCCATCATGTTCATGATGTTGTCGGCACCGAATCGGCGCATCAGCTCATCCTGCATCGAAAGGAAGAACTGGGAGGAACCCGGGTCCCCTTGACGGCCGGCACGACCGCGCAGCTGGTTGTCGATCCGACGGCTTTCGTGACGCTCCGTACCGATGATGTGCAAACCGCCCAGTTCCGCTACCCCTTCCCCGAGCTGAATGTCCGTACCGCGCCCAGCCATGTTGGTCGCGATCGTGACGGCTCCGTATTGACCGGCGCGCGCTACGATCTCGGCCTCGCGAGCATGCTGCTTCGCATTCAGGACGTTGTGCGGAACGCCTTTTTGCTTCAGCATTTGCGACAGGCGCTCGGAGTTTTCGATGGAGATGGTACCCACCAGAATCGGCTGGCCCTTTTTATGGCGCTCTACGATGTCGTTCACAACGGCACGGTACTTCGCCGCTTCCGTCTTGAACACCAGGTCGGGCAAGTCGACGCGGGCTACCGGCTTGTTTGTCGGAATCACAACAACGTCCAGTCCGTAAATCTTTTTAAATTCTTCTTCTTCCGTTTTCGCCGTACCGGTCATCCCGGACAGCTTTTGGTACATGCGGAAGTAGTTTTGCAGCGTAATCGTCGCGAGCGTCATGCTTTCGCTCTGTACACGCAGGCCTTCCTTGGCTTCGATCGCCTGGTGCAGACCGTCGCTGTATCGGCGTCCCACCATCAGGCGTCCGGTGAATTCGTCGACGATCACCACTTCGCCTTCCTGCACCACGTAGTCTACGTCGCGCTTGAACAGGACTTGCGCCTTCAAGGCAGCCGTGATGTGGTGGTTGAGTGTGATGTGCGCGGTGTCGTACAGGTTTTCGATATTGAAAGCCTGCTCGACCTTGCTGACACCTTCGTCCGTCAGGGAGACGATCTTCAGCTTTTCGTCAATGGTGAAGTCTTTTTCCTGCTCCAATCGCTTCACGAAGTGCGAGCAGATGTAGTACAGCTCCGTCGAGCGGTTGGCCGAACCGGAAATGATCAGCGGCGTACGCGCCTCGTCGATCAGAATGCTGTCCACCTCGTCGATGATGGCGTAGAACAGCGGACGCTGAACCATCTGTTCCTTGTACAGCACCATGTTGTCGCGCAAGTAGTCAAAGCCGAATTCGTTGTTGGTACCGTACGTGATATCACACGCATAGGCAGCCCGCTTTTCTTCCGCGGACAATCCGTTCTTGTTGAGACCTACGGTGAGGCCGAGGAAATTGTAGAGCTGACCCATGATGGTCGAGTCGCGCTCCGCCAAGTATTCGTTCACGGTAACGACGTGGACGCCTTTTCCCAGCAAGGCGTTGAGGTACGTCGCCAGCGTCGCAACCAGCGTTTTCCCTTCCCCGGTCTTCATCTCGGAGATGCGGCCTTCCTGCAGGACCATACCACCGATCAGCTGAACGTCAAAGTGCCTCATGCCGAGAACCCGCTTGGAAGCTTCCCGAACGACGGCAAAGGCTTCGTTCAAAATATCGTCCAATTCTTCCCCGTTTTGCAGGCGGGCTTTAAAATCCGCTGTCTTCTCCCGCAACTGCTCATCGGAGAGTGCCGCTATACTTGGTTCCAGCGCATTGATCAATTCCACGCGCTTAAACATTTTTTTGACTTCGCGCTCATTGCTATCGCCAAATATCTTTTTAACGAGTCCTAACATGAGGACACCCCTTCCATATGCTCCCAAGGCAAGATAAGTCTTTCGTCTCAGATTGGGAGGGTTCCACATACCCCATACGGGATACAGATTCTCCGAAAATAAACTCTCTCTAAAAATCTATTCTAACAAATAAATTCGCCTATGCACAAGTAAAGGGAGTTGCAGGTAGCAACTCCCTAGTCTTATACGTGTGATAGCCTGATAAGTTTCGTTATTTTGGTTCGATCAAACCGTAGCGTCCGTCGTTGCGGCGGTAAACCACGCTCACATCGTTCGTATCGCTGTTTTGGAATACGAAAAAGCTGTGTCCCAGCATATCCATTTGCATGACCGCTTCATGCGCGTCCATCGGCTTTAAATTAAAACGCTTGGTGCGTACGATATTGATGTCTACGTCTTCCTCGTTGCCTTCATCTGCGAGAGCCACAGCTACCGGCTGACTTTCGCGCCCGGCGGCTTTGTTCATAGATTCAACTCGCAATTTTCGCATCAGTTTGGTTTTGTGCTTGCGAATCTGACGTTCCAGTTTTTCTACCACCAGATCGATAGCAGCGTACATGTCCTCATGCGTTTCCTCAGCTCGGATAATGACCCCTGCTAGCGGAATCGTTACCTCGATCGTGCCCTCCCCCCGTTGAACCCTCATGGTTACCTGGACATCGGTGGGCTGTGGTGCTTCGAAGTATTTTTCGAGACGGCCGACTTTCTTTTCCACATACTCTTTAAGTGCTGCGGTGACTTGAATGTTTTCTCCACGAATGTTAAATTTCATGGTTCCAACCTCCTTCCGTCTATTTAAGAATATTCGCCGGAATTGTAAATAATCCTCCTGTTTGGCTTCGAAAAGACTAAACAAAATATTTACAATCCAGCGACAATCGACAGAATTTTACCAATACTTACTAGATTCCCTATGCTATAATACCTAGTAGTCACTCCACTTACTTCCCATTCGCGGTCGTACATCGCACAGGAGGAATCCTCATGGCAGAGGTGAAACCTTCCCATTCCCTTATCGGCACTACACTCGCACAAGACGTCTACAATGAGTACGGACTGCTGCTTTTGCCCGCCGGGGCCGTCCTGCATCCGAGTGACATACGGCTCCTCGAAGCCCATCAAGTGGGCAGTGTTCATATCGCTGCCACACAGGAAACCGCCCAGATGCCTTTCCCTGTCTTGCACTGGAGCGAAGCGCAGGCCGCTCGCGAATACGTGCTCGCCGTGCAGCAGACCAAGGGGCTTTTCAAACAGATCGCATCCGGTTCCCTGCCTTCCCTGGGTCAATTTCGCGATACCTTCTATCCGTTGCTCGACCAGGTGCTCCAGCGCTGGGGCTTTCTCCGCTTCATTTATTTGAAAGAAGGCACAGAGGACTACACCTACCGCCATTCTCTCCATGTCGGCATCGTCGCCGCGCTCATCGGCAAGCTGATGGGGAAGTCGGAAGAAGAGATTTATCTTTTGGGGCAAATCGGACTGCTGCACGACGTAGGAAAAATAATGATTCCCGATGAGCTGCTCTCCAAGCCGGAGCGCCTGACGGATGAGGAATATGCAATCATGAAGCGCCATACCGAGTACGGCTACGAGCTGATCCGTTCCATGGACGGAGCAAGCGAGCTCATGGCTTTGTGCGCGCTTTTGCACCACGAGCGCCTGGATGGGACGGGATATCCGGAGCGCAGGCGAAAGGACGCCATCCCGTTCGAATGCCAGATCATCAGTGTGGCAGACGTATTCGATGCCATCTGCACCGATCGGGTGTACAGGCGAGGCACCTCGCCTTTTGAAGCTGCGTCCGTCCTGTGGGAACAGGCCTGCCTTGGCAAGCTCAATCCTGCCATCGTCTCCCCGTTCATCCATTACATCGTCATGCTGTACGTCGGCTCCCGAGCCGTTTTGAACAGCGGCGAGGATGTAGAGATTATCATGATCCATACTGATGAGCCGATTCGCCCGCTCGTGCGTCGCGGGGAGGAGTATCTCGACCTGCGGCTCCACCGCAGCCTGCACATCCAGAAAATGATCGGCTGAACATAATAATCCCCCTGCACCCGTCAACCGGGCCAGGGGGATTTTCGTTTTCTACAGTTTGACTACATTGGCTGCTTGTGGGCCGCGATCGCCTTCCACAATGTCAAATTCTACGGCCTGGCCTTCTTCCAGCGTACGAAAGCCATCGGACTGAATGGCCGAGAAGTGGACGAACACGTCGTCGCCGTCCTCCCGCTCGATAAATCCAAACCCTTTTTCTGCGTTAAACCATTTAACTTTGCCTTGCATGAAACAGCACAACCCTTTCTTTTGCAAAAAATTAGGATAAGTATCCTGCGTGGTTCGTTTCTAGTTTACCCAAAATCCAGATCCCCATTCCCTTTATTTGGGGGAATATCGTTTCTCCAGGCCTCTGACGACGACGCGCGAGAGGAACAAGGTCAGGACCAGATAGATGGCACCGGCGGTCAGGTACGGAGGATAGCGCTCGAATGTGTTTTTCGCTACGCTGAAAGCCGCATAGCCCAGCTCCGGTGTCGAGATGATCGCCAGCAAGGAAGAATCTTTGAGAAGTGCGATAAACTCGTTCCCCAGCGCAGGAAGCATTCGCATAAACGCTTGGGGAATGACGATCAGCCTCATCCCCATCCCTTTCGTCATGCCCAGCGAGCGAGCCGCCTCCATCTGCCCGGGATCGATCGACTGGATCCCTGCTCGGAAAATTTCCGCGATATACGCCGCTGCGTTCAACGTCAAGGACACAAAGCCGGAAAAGATGGCTTCCGGTACCTTCGCCTCGGGAAAAAACAGCCCCCAGATGCCGGGAATGACGGCAGTATGGATCAGCAGGATTTGCAGAAACAAAGGGGTGCCGCGGAACAGCTCGACGTAAATGGCCGCCGGCACCTTGAAGTAAACCCTGTCCGACATCTTCCCCAGCCCGATGAACAACCCCAGGATGGTCCCGCAGACGACAGCGACAGTGGTCAGGAGAATCGTATTTTGTACGCCTCGAATAAATAATTCCTGATATTGCGAGATAACGCCCCAGTTCAAGCCCATACCTCCTCTCCAGCTGATGTCTGCGCACAAGGAACGGGCACGCCATTAGACGTACCCGCCCTGCGCATTGCCACTGCCCTTATTGACCGAAATACTTGTCGTTGATTTCCTTCAGCTTGCCGTTTTCCTTGATGGTTTTCAGCCCCTGGTTGATTTTGTTCAGCAGTTCGGTATTGCCCTTTTTCACGATGATCCCGTAGTGCTCGACTTCGAAGGTATCGTCTTTTACCAGCTTGAATTTCTTGTCCTTCACTTTTTTCGCGTAGTCTTGCAGCACAGCATTGTCCGCTACGACAGCGTCCACGCGCCCGATAAAGAAGTCGTCGACAGCAGACGGCGTATCGTCATAGCCCTTGAGTCCTTCATATGTGTCTCCAAACGCTTTTTTCACGACCTGCTCGCCGGTCGTCGCAGACTGTACCCCGATCTTCTTGCCCTTCAGCTCAGCCAGCTTGGTGACCGGCGAATCCTCCGGCAGAAGGATCAGCTGATTGGCATCGAAGTAGGAATCGGAGAAATCGTATTTCTGCTTCCGCTCCTCCGTGATCGTCACTGCGGAAATCCCCAAGTCGACATTGCCTTTGTCGAGGCCGTCAAACAGTGGATCCCACCCGGTGTTTTTGACCTCGATCTTGAAGCCGGCGGCATCTGCTACCGCCTGGACTACTTCGATGTCAAAGCCGGTGATTTTGTCCCCCTCCATTTTTTCAAAAGGAGGATAAGCTGCGTCCGTTCCCACTACGAAAACTTTGTCCCCAGCCCCGGCTCCCGATCCAGACCCGCCTCCCGAGGCTTGCTGACCGCCCGAACCACAGGCCGAGACCATCAGTCCGACCCCTACGGTCAACGCTAACGTTGCCAGCCACTTTTTCCCGATCTTCACCTGAAAAACCCCCTTGTTTCTATCTCTGTTTCTTGATTTGTCCCCAGCGATGTCCACATCCCGATCGCCTGTTTCTTGCGTTCTCCACAAGATTATCCACAATATCCACATGGAGTTGTGCACAAGCTGGGCACGACAATTTCCCTCTCGTTTCACGGCCTTTTGATCCGGGACGCGGACCAGTGACCTGCACCGAGGCGAAAAATTGCCTGAAAAAAAGAAAGATTCCTGTCAGATATACTTCTCTCTGATACACAGGAATCCTTCTTTGGAACTAAATTATTTGCAGAAAAATATGAATTATTCTTTTTCCGCTAAAATGATAATCTCAACTCTCCGATTCCGCGAGCGGTTCTCCTCGTTGGAATTATCCACGAGTGGCTTGTATTCGCCCAATCCCGCCACGGTAAATCGCGAGGAAGGTAAAGTGTATTCATCAACCATTTCCCGCATTACCGCAATAGCGCGCCCCGTCGAGAGCTCCCAGTTCGTTTTGTACGGACTGTGGGCGATAGGGACGTCGTCCGTATACCCTTCGATCCGCACCCGGTTGCCAAAGCGCTTGAGCACCCCCGCTACCGTCCCGACGACTTGCTTGCCTTGCGCTCTCAGCTCCGCCGAACCGCTCGCGAACAGGATGCTGACCGGCAGCCGAATTCTCAGCCCTTCTTCGGTCTCTTCAAAATCGAGGTTCAATTCGGCCAATGCGGAGGAAAGCTGTGTCCGTACGGTTTCCATATCGCGCTCAGCCGCATCCGTGTCCACCGACCCGATCGGCGGAGCCGGCTTGGCGGTTGGCACATCGGGCTGCTCGCTCTGTGTCCCCGCCAGCGAGTTTTTCTTCGCCTCCAGCTCATGCACTTCCCGCTGCAGCTCCAGCTTTTGCAGATTCAACAGGTCCAGGCTTTCATGGACTTGCTGCAGCGTCGCCTGCTGCTGTGCCGTTTCTTTTTTGGCCTCTTCCCGCTCGACCTGGATATTGGCCTTCTGCGACGCCGCAATAATCACCACAATGACAAACAACAGCGTTATCAGGTCGCTATAGCTGAGCAGCCAGCTTTTTTCCAGCTCCTTTTCATCGTACAGGCGGTCATCAAGCATAGCGATCCTGCCTTTCAATCGTTCCTTTCACGCTGCCCGCCTCTTTGATCAGCACCAGCTTCTGATCGCCCGGCAGGAACGAGTTCAGTTTTTCGAACAACAGGCGCGGCGTCTCCATCCGCTGCAAGCCGACGCACCCTTCGATAAACAGGCGCTTTTCAAACATTTCCCGGTCATACAGATCCATCAGCCGGTAGTAGCACGGCAGCGCGAACAGGTTGGCCAGGAGCGCTCCGTACAGCGTCGCAACGACGGCTGCACTCAAGCTGTGACCCGTCACCGTAAAGTCGGAGAGCGATTTCAAGACCCCGGTCATCCCGAGCAACGTCCCCACGAGCCCCATCCCCGGCGCCAGCAAGCTGATCAGCCGAAAAAAGCCTGCGGACTGCTGGTAGCGGTACTGCTCGCCTTTCAGCTCGTTTTCCAGGATGAGGCGCAGCTCGTCCTCCGGCACGCCTTCGATCGCCAGAAGGCTGCCGCGCTGGACGAACGAGTCCTTCTCGTTCTGCAGCTCCTTTTCGAGCGCGATATATCCCTGTTCCTTTTGAACGAGCGCATAATAGTAGAAGCGCTTGATCGTCTCCTCGACGTTGCTCTCGCGCCCGTGGATCAACAGCCGGGCGATCTTTTTCAGATCGAGATGCTTGCGCTTGATCGCGTAGGAAATCACGACGGCGAGCGCGACCAGCTCGATGGCTGTCGGGTTCAGCAGATCGGCGAGGCTGCCGTTCAGGTAGACCGCGTGGATGAAGATGAGGAGGACGGCTCCTACCAGGAGGAGAGAGCGGCGTTTTGTGGTCTGAAAAACATTCATAACTATTGGTCAACCCCTGCATGATTAGTAAGTACCCAAACTTTTTACTCTATTCCTACTCCTGATACTATCCGATAACAGAGTTATAGGGAAAGAGGTGAAATCATGAATATCAATCAGCTTCATCAAGCTATCAACCTCAGTTTGCAAAAGCAGGTGCAAGATGCAGCAGCCACCCAGGCTGCGGTAATGCTGCAGGACTTCGCTCAGACGCAATCCAACATCAGAGCTGCTGAAGCGCCTCACCCTACTCTAGGAAAAACCATTGACATCCTTACCTAAAAAAACGGTCGAGAAATCGACCGTTTTTTCATGATTATTTTTTTTGGTCAAAGAATGAGCTGAAGTAGGCAATATTCGAGTAATGGTTATACTTCTTCACCGTATTTTTCGTACTCGTGATACTGCCGATTTTTTCACCCAATGTCTCTTTTCTGCCGTTCATTACCGGCTCCAGACGCTGATCAATGGCATATGCCTTGGCAATGTAGTTTCTCTTCTGGTCCTCAGACAGGGCCGTGCCACGATCGATGAGCTCTGATAGCTGATCCATTGTTTGTTGCCTCTCATCAAGCAAGCGAGACCATTCGTCAGGCTCCGAGTTTTCATCTAAAACGGATGATTCAAGTGCTACCGTTTGATCCAAGATCGTTTGCAACAGGGCTTCCAGTTGGTTGTTCTCCACTCTAGTCACACCCTGCATCTCAACCCTGCTGTTTTGCGAGTTTCATCGCTTCTTTCCAAGTATCCCGGAATTGGATAAACAGATCCTCAACTTCATTCAAGATTTCGGTACTCTTTTTGAGGTTGGCTTCAATTAAACGGCGCATCATGTACTCATACATTGTCATAAATTGCTTCGAGATGGGAATGTCTCTATTCAATGTAATGATGAGTTCATTCAAAATGTCCTGAACACGAATATTGGCTTCGTGAGCTTGAGCAAATTGTCTCTCGCCTATGGAGTTTTTTGCCTGTCTGATAAATTTAATGGCGCCATTATACAGCATTAAGGTAAGTTCAGATGGGGTCGCTGTAGTCACTTGATTGTTTTGATAAGTTTTCGCAGGATTTTGTATCATAGACTCATAGCTCCCTTCTTCTTTTTATTGCATGAGATTCGCAAACCAGCCGCCCTGTGAGTTAAACTTGGAAATGGCAGTTTCCATTGCGGTGTACTGTTTCCAATATCGATTCTCAATTTTTGCCAATCGGTCTTCCCATGTATCAATATCCAAATCCAGCTTTTTTAAATTTAACCCGATTGTACTTGTGTCAGCTGTGGAGCCCGATCCACTGCTGCCCGCCTTTTCAGTAATTTGCTTCATGGAATCGTTAATTTGGCTATAGAGACGCTCAAAAACCCCGGATTGCTGGAATTTTTGTTCGGGAGTAGTTGCAGAGCTGCCCGGTAGTTTCGTCAATAATTGAATAACCTCATCGGGATTCGTGGTTAATGCCTCTCTCAGTTTGTCCTCATCCACGTACAGCTTTCCTTTTTCGTAGTAATTCTTCGTGGTGATACCAATTTTACTCATATTATCGTACTTCGTAAGTCCAGGAACGGACGTATTAAAGCTACTACGCATAGAGGATACTGCAGAACTTAGAATAGAATCTCTCCGGAGAATTCCACTTTTCGCTTTATCTTCCCATTTTGAAATCTGGTCATCTGTCATATCAGAACGCTCTGAATCGATGAGCGGTTGATAACTCTTATAAACATCTTCTGTTAGCTTTTTATTGATCGTGTCAATTACAGAATTGTATTTGTCAATAAATTCTTTGATTGACGAAACCATAGAGTCCACGTCAGTGGTAACTGAAATGCTCACTGGCGAATTGGCAGCAGTTAATTGCTTTGCAGAGAACTGCATATTGTCGTAAGTAAAATTGTTGCTTGAAATTTTGAGGGTAGCTCCGTTGATAATCACTTCCCCCTCAACTAGATCTTTCCCTTTCGAAACACCTGATGCTGCAACTGTCGTGTCAATGGCACCAATACCTAAATTGTTGCTTCCACTCACATTGCCAATGGTGAAGTTACTCGCATCACCGGTCGACGTAGAAGTAAACACAATTTGATTGTTAAAGAAGCTTGCTTTTACTCCGGTCGTTCCGGATTTTTCATTGATGTCACTAATCACTTTTTCCACAGTATCTCCGCTAGAGACTGTAAAACTTGCCTCTTTTCCATCCACTCCGGAGTTAATAGAGAATGAAAAATCGGATCCTACTGTGCTAGAAGTGCTTGAAATGCCGCCTGATGTTTTAAAGACTGCAGAAGCCCCGGTGGCCGGCTCCGCAAGCTTGTTCACAGAAACCGTATAGGAAGAGAAAGAGGGTTTCCCACTCGACTTTACGCTTACGTAGGCATCTGAGCTTGAGGTAACTGCCTTTTTATTCGTATAGAACGATTCATACCGAAGATCACTTGCCTTCGTTCTTAGATCGAGTAACAACGTATTTATTTCTCGATAGGCAGTTTGCTGCCATTCTTGTTTCTGCTTCGTACGCTGCAATTTATAGAGCGGTGCACTTTCGGCTTTCATCAATTCCTTTACAATCTTCTCCGTGTCAAGCCCGGAAGCCATACCGCTAAAGCGGATTTGTGACATAATCGATTCCTCCTATCTCTTTTCATCTAAAAGCAAGCCATTCATCTCGTACATCTTGGCAACAATATCCAGCATTTTTTTCTGCGGGATTTCTCTTACCACTTCATTGGTCACATTATTGAGGACCTGTACATAGTACTCATTGAGTTTTTCGTGAAGTTGGAACTTGAGATGGGTAGAATTTGCATCGAGCCACTTGTTAATAGCCTCAACACTTTTCTCTAATTCTTTCTTCGTAACCGGTTTTTCTCCTGTGTTCTCAACGCTTGTTCGCCCAGTGCCGCCGGGAATTTCAGGACTTTCGGAAACATTTTTCTGTAAGTCGTTCGTGTTCATTCCTCTTCCCACAGTGTTAATTGCGTGATAGACCATTTTCCTTTCCCCCTAGCCGTTTATCCTTACCATTAGTATCGGCATGGCAAGAACATGGGTTTATAAGGAAATCACCAATTAGGGTCACTTTGAATTTCTTGCCCATAACGATAATGGAAACAATGCTGCGGCTTCCCTTCTCCACGCTTCTTTACTTTGGAGATCACCTTTTCTTTCACAAACCTCGTACAGTTTAGGGAAAATGGAATACTTGGTCTGTATCTTCAAGGCCTGGCGATACATGTTTTCGGCATCATCATCTCGACGTGCATTCCTACAAAAGTCTCCCAACAATTCAAGAATTTCTGCGTCGTTTTTTCCCTTTTGTCCGTTTTGGATTAAGAGTTCAATAGCTATTTCACCAAAATTATATTGATAGAGTCTTGTTGCTAACTCTACTTGAACTGTTCGTGACCCGTTTTGGAGGAATCCAATGACATATTCAAAAATATCGAATTCCTGTAACCTCATTAAATGGTTGGCAATATTAAGTAGAAGATTCTCCAAATCCGAGGTTAGAATTTCCTGATTTTCACTTTCTCTAAATACTATCCTGCTCAATACCTGCCATTCTCTAGCTGACAAATTGAAAGTGGGCTTGATTAAATCAAAAAGTTCTTTTTTGGGGAGGAGAAAGCTTAGTAATAGTACGTCGATTTTGTTCTCTTCGTGGATAGAAGCGAGATCGATCCATTCCCGTGCAGCATCACCATAATGCTTTGAGTATAGTTTGGCTGTTGCAATAATATTTCTATCAACTTTGGCTTGGAAACGTTCCAAATAAAAAGCCAGTAATGGATGTCTTGTATTATAAAGAACTTTTAAAAGATTAATCGCATCCTCTGCATTTCTTTGAGGGAAAATCTTTTCTAGTTCGTCTATAATTTGTTGGTCGGTATAATAGGACATCTCAAATACGGAAATAGCAATAGCGAGAGAGGCAAGAGAGTCTTTCCTCATTTCCAGTACTTTAGAAGCGTGGAAGAGTGCATTTTGCTTGTTTCCCTGCTTCAATTCTATATCCGTCAATCTGATGTGAGCCAGATAACTACCTACCCCTTCAATTGTCTGGCCTATTGTCAGATCCCCCAACTCGAGGCATTTTTGATAGACCAGGACCGCATCTGGCAGATACCCCATCTCTTCATAAAGCCTGCCTTGCATAAAATGCAAGTCTGTCACACTAGGGAATGTTTCAATTGCTTCTCGTATCAAAGTAAGGGCATCCTCAAATCTTTTTAAATGCAGGAGTGCTTCTGACATGCTATATAACAAATCGGTTAAATAAACCTTATCTTTACTTAGGTAATATGACTTTTTAAAATACTCAAAGGCCTTTTTGTAATTTTGCTCAACCATGTAGTGGACACCCATGTTATACAAATTATATCCACTTGGATTTGCTTCTACCTCTTTGATTAACAATTTGTAGTTTCGCTCAATTTTATTTTTATCCACCATGACTTCAGTTTTGTAACCTTCATGATGGATGAGCGATTTTCCGACGCCTGATATTAGGCTGGGTTCATCAATGCCTATATGTTCGTGAATTTTCCCGAAATAAGAGAGGCCTATATGATTTTTAAAAAGGCGAATCGCAGGATGATACCTAACTGCACCATTTGAAGCATAGTTTTTGATTTGAAGAGAATAGTAGTCCTTCCCTGATTGAAGATCCGCCTGTAAATCCGCTTGTTCGTCTAAATACTCGTCCGCATCCAACACTAAAATATAATCGCCTGTTGCATGGCCTAGCGCATAATTTCGTGCCGCAGCAAAATCGTGTACCCACTCAAAATGATAAACATTCGCACCGTAATTTTTCGCTATTTCTACCGTAGAATCAGTTGAACCGGTATCGACAATAATCATTTCATCAACCTTAGATCGTGCCATTTCCAAGCACTTACCGAGATACTTTTCTTCATTTTTGACGATCATACAAAGGGAAATAGAATAGCTCTTCATCACAGGTTTCCTTTCATCCATAAGAGGTTCTTAGAATTATTCTTGAAAGGGACTACTATTAATATAATTTTGATGTCCTATTTAATTTAACGACCTTATCCCCTTTGTCTCCTTATTACTTCAAAGGAAATCGTTCTACGTACTCTATGTTTCATTTGTTCTCAGCTCAACCATGTTTTCGCCAAGTATTTGTCTGATTAATGGACTCTCTTGGAACACTTTATTTCTTTGAACGAGTTCAAGAAAAATGGAAGTCGCTTCTTCTACACGTCCGATGGATACATAGTAATTTCCTATTCCGTAATCGTAACTGTCTATGTTTTTTAATGCTTTTATATAATAAATCAACGATTGATACTGTGCCGAGATAGTCAGATGCCAAATACGAAGGAATTCTTCTAAACCGTTGTAGTGTAAAAACAAGAATTCCTCCTTATCAATTTGATTTATATTTTCATCAAATTGAACATCTTCCGGGCTAAATAAGTTATTTGTTAGAACGGATGCAAAAACATAATTTTTAAAAATAAAGGGTAGCTTTGACTTTCTATATGCTTTTTGGATAAGCTCATAAAACTGTCTGGAATCCTCAGTACCATATGAAAGGGCTATCAAAGCTTCTATAATTGGGCTTTCTTGTTTCAAAAGAACTTCCTTCCAATTTTCTCTTAACTCGCTTCTAACCTTTTCTCTATTTTGTAGCTGATTTTGAGTAGTTATTTCTGTAATAAGATGTCTTGCTCTTGTGTCCCATGTATTCTCTTTAATAAACTGCCCAATCTCGGCATTAGAAATCTTCCGATCAATCAGTTCATTTAAATGACCATTAAAACTATCCAGGTTATCACTAATTCTGATAAAGTCGATATTATAAGCAAGTTCGGGCATATTTGTTGCGACTACGGGCAGACCACTTAATACGTATTCATACATTTTTATCGGATCGCAATTCACAATTAAATCCAGATCGTCTTTAAAAGGTATAATTCCAACCCTCATATTCTGCAAATAATTTTTCAATTGGCTGTGTTCTTTAATACCCAAAACAAAAAGGTTTTCCTCTTTTTCGGCCAGCATGCCTTCTTTTACCGGCCCTATTACAACAAATGATTTATTACGATTGGACCTTACTAGATGGTAGAAGAGATCTTCATCAAACCAGCTTTCGACTGCACCAACATAGCACACTCTTGGATGAGGGATGTTTTTTATATCATCCGGAATCACATTCATATCAACATGGCTAAAATCATCGATATTGACTGCATTCTTTGACAGTATTACCCTGTCGTTGTGTAACGATTTGGATAAATACAATGCTGAGCTTGTTGTGGTAATAAGATTTGCTCTTTCCACAAGCTCAGTTTCGTAATGTCTATCTATTTTGCTACTCCAAAATGAGTGCTCAATATCTCCATGATCATCGACGCACTCGTAAATGACTTTAAAATTTCCTGATAGCTTATTAATAGTAGTAATTTGTGACGGAAAATAACAAAGAAAAACGATTTCTTCATTTGAAGAAGTATCAAGTATTTCTTGCAGTATCTCCCTATAATTTCCTAACTGAAAAATATCTTGTTTAAAATACAAGATAGGAGTGTAAATATTCACCAACCCATGCTTCCTGAGGTTTTCTCTGCTAATTACCAACAAATCATTTGTACTAACGTTTGCTTCTTCAACATCATCTCTAACAACAACGGGAGGTTGGATATAATCCACATTGAAACCTTGTCTCATCAATGCCCTTGCCATATGATGAGGCCTTTGGAGCATTTTTCCCCATGGACAAGATGACAGGAGAACAAATCTCATTTTCTTTTCAGAAATATTGCAGCCCAGTTTGAATAGTATACTTTCAATTTCTTTTTTTTCTTGCTCGTCTTTGCTTTGACTATACAAGGTCCGATAAAGGTTTCCCGCAGTAGCGGTCTCACCTTTTCTTTCGTATAGGTAAGCTAAGTTAAAAAGCGTGTCACCATTTTGATCGCCAAGTTCTATACAACGCCATAGTAACTGTTCTGCAGTTTCTAATTGGTTTTGTTCAATTAGCACAATGGATTTCATGTTTAATATATCAACATCATTTTTAATACTGGTCTCATATTCTTCCATCAAAGATAAAGCTTTTTCAAACTCCTTATTTTTTATTAATCCAAGTAATCCGCTCTTAAAATGCTCTTTATATAATTCTATTTCGTTTATAGTATTCATCTATATATTCCGTCCTTTTTCTGTTCCTCTAAATGGATAGGCCTTTTTGAATTTAAAAGGAAGGCTTATTTTTCTCCCACGCTACACAACAAATACCCTTCCATCAGCCTTTTTTCATTGTCCGGAAGTGAATGGTAGAAACTTCGCATAAAACTCGCAGCCAATTGAAACTCTGAAAAGGATCCAAATTGATCCACAGAAACATCAAATCCAACGGAATATTCACTCAGAAAAGCCAACCCTACTTCTTCAAATTGATTTTTTAGCGTTATAACGGGCTGTTCATAACCGTATGGCCAACGGTTTGAACTTTCCAAAATCCATTTCCAACAACGATATAATAAAGATTTGGCATTGGGATTTAATGTGATAACACGTCCGCCTGGTTTACATATTCTTTTCAATTCTCTTAGGATCAAGACCTGATCCTCAAATGAAAAATGCTCCAACACCCCAGAATTAAAAACAACGTCATATGTATCATTTTCAATATCCATTGAGCGAATATCGTTACAATAAAATTTTGCAGGGATATCATGCCGGTCAAACATACGTTTCATCTTCTGAATTGAATTCTCGCTATAGTCGACTAACGTTACGGTTGCACCAAGTTTTGCCAGCTGAAAACTAGAAGTACCTGTCCCTGCCCCCGCTTCAAGAATTTTTGCCCCTTGTATAGGAACGTTCATGTTTTCTATGACAGCATCAACTACGCATTTAAAAAATACGTTTTCGTCAATTTCATTTTCCTTTGCCCACATCTCATCCCAAATTTCTTTTCCGCCATCCCGGCTTACTTGACTCACTTGAAGTCCCTCCCAGGTAATATCAATATAGCGCTTCTGTTGCCACCTATTACAAGAAAGCATGAACGGGGTGGCTGTTTTTTATCTTATCGGAATCCATTCCTATTAAGTGAAGTTAATTTAACGGTTCCTTTATTATTGGTCCTTTGTTACTAGTCATTTTCTATTTTAATTTGATTGAGGGATATTAAGTCTTCTTAACCTAATTGCTGCTGGCCCATAATCGTGTTGGCTTGACATTTTATAACACGCTATCGCGTCCTGAATCTTTCCGACAACTTCATAGAACACTCCTAAATTGTAGTAGGCTAAAAAGCTCCCTGTGCCTATCACGCTGTCATATTTATCTGTTTCCCCAATACTTAAACATTTTCTAAAGGATTCTTCAATCCAATAAATTTGACTAGGGTCGGTTAAACCACCCTTTATCAGATAATTCATAGTAAAAAGTCCACGGGCAAAATGGAAATCCGGATAATCATCGAGGATAGGACTGCATTCTTTAATTACTTGATCACAAACTTTAAAGTGATCCGTTTCAATCAACAAATAAATGTAATCAACTGCAAAAACCGGAAAGTACCCCTCTGATCCATTCAGAAATTTATATGCCTTGTTAAAATAGGTGAAAGCCATTTCTCGTTTTTTTGCACGCTTATATTCTTTCGCCAATTGATAAATGATATATGGATTTTCAGAATCGATCGTGTATTCCTCTTGAAGCAGACTGATATTTCGCTGTGCTTTTTCTTCATTATGAGTAAGATAACCATCGTGATTCACGATGATTGGCAAGCGATAATGCGGCAAATCGGATACAATTTGCTCATGAATCCTGCCAGAATATCGAACATCTCTCGGAAATAATCGCGACACGTATGCAAAGGAACTTTTTTGCTCACCATTATCAATATACTTACTAACTATTTTTAATCTACCAATACCATGATAATTCTCTATAAAATTTCTTATTTCTCCCTTATTTTGTTCAGGCAAGAACTCGTCCGCATCCAGAACTAGGCACCAATCTCCCGTTGCCTGATTTAATGAAAAATTTCGGGCATCAGCAAAACTGTTATTCCATTTATAACTAAATACTTTTGCATCATGCTTTAACGCAATTTCCTTTGTAAGATCTGTTGAACCTGTATCTACAATTACAATTTCATCAATGATATCTTTTACGCTTTTAATACACCTTGCTAAATGCTTCATTTCATTTTTTACAATCATTGCAAGCGATATTTTTTTCACAGAACATCTCCTCACTTACTTTGTAGTTTAGCTACAATCATTTTTGCGCGTTGTGCGGCTGGAAGAAGTTGAGGATGATAAATAGAGCCCTGATCCAATATTGCTGCAGCTTTCGTAATTTCAGAGCGGGAAATATACAACTTACTTAGCTCTGGATAAAATGCAAAAACTTGAGGGTAAGCTTCTGCCCCCATCTCATATACTGCAATTCCTTGTTCAATCTTCCCCTGGGCAAGAAATATTTCCCCTAATTTAAAAATCGCTTTGTAACTCCCCGTTCCGTGATCCGACCAATACTTTATCGTGTCTCCTAACATCAGAGCATGCTCAAACATTTCAATGGCCTGATCATAATCGGACTGACTTTGTAAAAGAAGTCCTTTGATGTACCAAATGTCCGTGTAATCAGGATATAGTGTAATAGCCTCCTGGCATATATTGTGCCCTTCAATAATTTGACTTTCTTCTAAATAACAAACAGCCAAGTTCCTAAGTAGCCTCGAAAAATAAGCGTTGCTTCGGTTTGATAGTTCGTAGCTTCTCTGAAAACAATTCAGTGCTTTCCTTTTATCGCTGTCAACAAGATACTCCATCCCCATGTTGAACCAATGAAATCCATCATTCGGATTTTCTTTTAACTCTTTTTCTAGTAAAGCAACGTTTCTCTCGAATTTACTTTTTCTATTTCTGACCTCTTCAAGGTAGCCATGATGAATGATTTCGGCCTCTATTTGCTTGATCTTGACTTCTCTTCCTTCGAAGAGAACTTGCTCATGAATTTTTCCTTGAAATCGATTTTCCGGGAGATTTCTAAATATCCTCATCACATTTAGCCTTGAAACGTCTGACGGGTTGTCTTCACTTCCTAATAAATTTAACAGTTTTAAGACATAGATGTCTGAGTCGTATGGATGAATCAATTCACCTAGATGCTTTTGGTCAGGCGTCTTTAATTCCTCATCAGCATCTATAAAGAAAATCCAATCTCCAGTTGCTTTGTCGAGGGAGTAATTTCTTGCCGCACTAAAATCATTTATCCAATTAAATTTGTAGACATTGACCTCAAATGCTTTCATAATTTCGAGGGTCCGATCAGTAGAACCTGTGTCTACAACAATAATTTCATCAACTTTCCCTTGAAGGCTGGACAAACATCTTTCGATACATTCTTCCTCATTTTTAACAATTAAGCATGCTGATATCTTGTCCATTTTACCCCTCTTTTCTAATCCGGCATGTAACCTAAAATGACAAAAGAGACCTTTGTCAACCAAAGGTCTCTTTTCTTGACTACAAAATTAGCGGAGCAACTGAAGAACACCTTGAGGAACTTGGTTTGCTTGAGCAAGCATCGCTTGGGAAGCTTGAACCAAAATGTTATTTTTGGTGTAAGCCATTTGTTCTTTCGCCATATCTACGTCACGAATACGGGACTCAGCAGCGGTCAGGTTCTCAGAAGTAATGTTCAGGTTGTTAATGGTGTTTTCCAGACGGTTTTGGTTAGCCCCGAGGTAAGAGCGAGCCGCAGATACGCTGTCAATCAATTTCACAACGTCAGTCAATGCACTGCGAGCACCAGCTTGGGTAGACATATCGATTGCTTGGATAGAAGCAGCGATAGCGGAAATGCTGAAGGATGCTCCCGTAAGATCGAGTTTTTGAGAAGCCTCTTGGCCAACTTGCAGGGAGATAGTAGTGTTGCTACCATCCAACAGATTGATTCCGTTGAATTTCGTGTTGTTTTTGATGTTATCTACTTCATCAGCCAGTGTATTCACTTCATCTTGAACACGAGTCAAATCAGTTGTATTGTAGGTTCCGTTAGCCGCTTGAGTAGCCAATTCTTTAATGCGAACCAGCATATCGTTTACAGTTTGCAAGGAACCTTCAGCTGTTTGGACCAAGGAAATACCATCTTGAGAGTTACGCGCTGCCTGATCCAAACCACGGATTTGTGCTCTCATTTTTTCGGAAATGGAGAGACCAGCAGCATCATCAGCTGCACGGTTGATACGGTAACCAGAGGACAGCTTCTCAATGTTTTTAGACAGGTTGCCAGTGTTTACACCCATTTGACGGTGCGTGTTTTGAGCAGAAATATTGTGGTTAATAATCATCTAGTATTCCTCCTTGATTAGATCGGCCACGTCCATGTGGCTACGAATTAATTGGCTTGGGATTGAGAAACAATCGCGCGCTTGCGTCTCTTACCCTTACACTATTTTTATCGGAGTTACTATTCTATTTGTTTAGTCCTTTTTCTCTAAAAATGGAGTTTTCTTATCAAAATGTGACAAAAAGAAACCTTCCGCTCATTTTACTTTGTCGGAAGGTGTTTCATTCATTAGTTTTTTCATCTCTACCCAGTCAAGCTTCGATTGCGAAGCTACCTCATTCTCTTCCTTAATCGCCAGATAAATTTCTTTCCTGTGCACTTCAACATTACGGGGAGCCTCTATCCCAATGCGTACCTGGTCTCCCTCAACAGAGATAATTTTTATTTCAATTGTGTCGTTGATCATGATCGATTCATTTTTTTTTCGAGAGAGTACTAACACATGAACATCCCCTATCCTTTGGCCGCGGCTTGTTTCGCAAACAACGGTTGACGGATTGAATAGATTTCCTCTTGAAGGATTACTTGCTTACTCATGCGGTTCGACAGATTTATGACGATTGGCGCTTTTAAATTTACGGTTACCTGGTCACTTTCTCTTATCGTCACAATGTTAAATACGGCAACCGATGTTTCCTCATCGATTCTCAGTGCATTTTTAATGGATGGGGAAAGATTGAATTGATAATCCGGAAAAAAAGAAAAAGGGTTTATTACCCAAAAACTTACATTACTGTCTTCAACAGATTGTAGTACATAAAATGGACTATCTTCTTCTTGTATAAGCTGAAAAAACTGCAGTTGAGAAAACCCCGGGATTCCGTCTTCAAAAAACAGTTTGCCCAATTCTATTTGTTGACTTGCATTCATGTTTTCCCCTCACTTACATCATTCGATCAAAATAGCCGCCTACTACTTCAATCTTTAAGCTGTTGTATTGTAACATATACGGTTCGACTTTACCTGGGGTATAAGTATGTTCCGGCGCTTTTGTCACGGGATCCATCCTCATTCCATTTCGCTTTACATCAATTATTGCAGGTTTCAGCTGGATATTGACATCAACACCGTCATCGTTGGACGGAGAAGGTGGGGTATAGCTTCCTTCCAAAACTCGCATTCCCTTTTCTCTACCAATCTCGGCAATCGCATTTTCTTTCGTATAAATTTTCATGAGGCGGTCGCCTTCCTGGCACTTGTCGGATATGGCTTGCAACCATTGCTCTTGAGCGTAAGCCACATTTTTATCGCTAAATTGCATGGAAGTCATAATCCCAATATTGGCTCTGGCTTTACTAGAGTCAATAGTAAGCTCCGTTTTTGCCTGCTCGATACGCAGATCCGCTGGCACCTGACGCAGATTCAACTCTGCATGTGGCTGCTTTATCTCTTGTACTGGCTTTTGGATTTTCAATCCCAACCTTGCAAATGTGCTTTCCATTCGAAGCTGTGGAATCTGCATCAGGCACCCTCCTTATCATCGTTATCTGAGAAAATCAAGCAATGTGGGCTGGATAATACGTGCACCCGCGCCTAGAGCCGCATTGTGTACGCTCTCCTGCTCTTTTAAATTGGTCATAACTTTAGCCATATCTGCATCTTCATTCTTTGACATCAGATCTGAGATACTGACCTCTTGTGTATCCAAACGATCCGCTATCAGTTCAACACGATTTACGCTTGCCCCTAACGCTGACCGTTGGGCAAGCAATTGGTTATATTGTTGGTCGATTTGTATCTGGAACTGTGTTGCCGTCCGACCACTGTTCAATTCATTCAGGATGTTATCAATTACCTTAAACATATTGTTATTGTTATCTGGATAGTTAAAGATATTTTGAGCATTTACGTTTGAAGTCACAAAGATCCCTTGGCTCACCTCTAAATTAATGGGTGAACTGTTTGTACTAACAAAGTCACCCTTCCCGTTATTGGCAGTAGGGTCGTATGGAGCCTTATTGGTATCAGTACCGGAAAAAATATACTTTCCATTAACCTGTTGATTTGCCAACGTTCCCAAATGATTTTTTAACTCTTGGATTTCTGATCCCATTGTTTTCAAGTCTTGAGCGGAAACTGCACCGTCTCCAGAGTAAACCAACAATTCCTTAATACGTTTTATCACATTCCCGACTTCATCCATCGTGCTATCCGTCATATCCATCCAAGACTGCGCTTCATCCACATTTCGCTTATATTGATCATTCTCCATCAAGGAAGAACGGTAAAACATCCCCCGAGCTGCCACAACCGGATCGTCGGAGGGCTTGCTGATTTTTTTCCCCGACGACAGCTGCTGCTGCAGGTTGTCCATATTGCCCATCGATTTATGCAAATTGCGAAGCATATTGTTGTTCAGCATGTTTTGGGTTACGCGTACTGACACGACCTATCCCTCCTATTAGAGGCCAACACGGCCCATGCCGTTGATGACTTTGTCCAAGATTTCGTCCATGCTTGTCATGACGCGGGCGGATGCGCTGTACGCATGCTGGTATTTCACCATTTCCGCCATCTCGTCATCGATGGATACGCCGGAGACCGACTGGCGCTGGTTGTCTACGGTACCGACCAGCATTTCCGCATTCGCCTGGTTGCGTGTCGCTTCCTGGGCATCGACGCCCAATTGGCTAATGGTGTAGCGGTAGTAGTTGTCGAGCGTAGAACTCTCGGCCAGGTCGTTTGGCCCTGTACCTGCTGCGATTACCTTGAATTTGATCGAGGCAATGGCAAGTGCAGCTTCGTTGTTCCCGACAGGAGTGGAGCCGGCTTCCGGCTTCGCGGCAGCGATGGCGTCCAAGCTCTTCAGGATTTCCGGATTGATGGCAATCGTAGCTGCTCCTTTCGGGTAGCCTCCGTTGGCTGTCTGCGTGCTGGAATCTACGAAGAAAGGCAAGCCTTGAGCCGTGCCGTTGTTGATGTCCGCCAGGCTGACGCCGGTACGATGCACATCGTTGATTTCCTTGGTCAGGTTGACAGCCAAAACGTCCAGCCGTTTCAACATGTTCGGCAAAATTTGGTCGCGCGATTCCAAGGTTCCGGCCATGTATCCTGTGGTCGGGGTAAATGCTGCTCCGCCCAATGTGAGCTCGCTCAAGCCCGTTGTCGGGTTTTGCTGGGTGGCAAAAGGCTGGGAGGTCATGCCGTTTACGAAATCCCGGCCTTCGATAGTGACGTTGACCATGCCGTTCGTCGATTGCGTCGCTTTGATGTCGACCAGCTTGGAGAGCTTGTCCAGCAGAACATCCCGTTGATCGTACAAGTCATTCGGCTGATAGCCGTGCGGAACGATATTGGCGATCTGGTTGTTCAAGCTGGCGATCTGTTGTCCCAGTGAATTGATCTCCAGCGCCTTGACGTTGACGACGTTGTCCAGGTCGCTCTGCACTTCCTGCAAATGCTTGTAAGTGGTATTGAAGGTATCGGCGACAGCCTTGCTGCGTTCCCTTACAACCGCACGAGCGGAAGTGTCCGTCGGGTCCTTCGCCAAGTCCTGCCATGCCTGCCACATCTGGTCCATGACCTTTTGCAGGCCGGTATCGGAAGGCTCGTTCATAATGCCCTCCATTTTCTCCAACGTCTCCAGGCGAGCATCCCAGTAGCCTTGACGCTTGTACTCGTTGCGGTATTGAATATCGAGAAACTCTTCGCGCAAGCGCTGAATGCTGTCAGCCTGTACCCCTGTACCGAGCAAGCCTGGCTCGACACTCGTATACATCCCCACGTATGGCAAACCGGTCGTCGTCTCCATGTTCACACGCTGGCGGCTATACCCCTCTGTATTTGCATTGGAAATGTTGTGCCCTGTCGTATTGAGAGCGGACTGTTGCGCAAACAGTCCGCGTTTGCTTACTTCAATGCCATGAAAGGTAGAACGCATGTCTACACCTCTTTACGCTTTTTTATTGAAAAAAGTCCGACTTGCCTGACGATACCCTTCCGAGGTCGGGTTGCCGTAAATGAACTCGTCCTCGGGCGTATCGGTGATCAGGTCGAGCGTCATGTTGACAAAAGAAAGGGATTGCCTAAGCAACTGCTGATTCAGCTCGTTTGCATCTCGCAGTTCGAAAACAATCCGGCTTAGTTCATTTCGGAGGGCAGTCAGCCTTCTCTTCTCTTCCGCACTGATCGTCAACTTGATCAATTCTGCCAGTGTGCCATCCTGCAGGGTGAAGCCTTTTTCGGCTGTCAGCTCTCTCACTACACTCAGACGGGCTGTCTCCGCTGCCGTGATGCCCTTCACCAGCTTTTGCTCCTGGCGGGTAATCGCCACCAGCTCATCGACGTTGCCTTTGATCAGCACGTCTTTCTTTTGCACAGCCAAGGTGTAGAGGGCTTTGTGGAGCTGGATCAAGTTGTCGAGCAGTTCGTAGAGCATCTCCATTTTCGTCATGTTTCTCCCTCGTCTTCCCTAGAGAGCTTGTTTACCGGTTTTTCCAAAAAGACAGGAATTTCTCCGCGATCTTTTCGCTAGGTACCCGGTAGGTCCCTTCCTCTACCTGCTTTTTCAGCAGATCCACTTTCTCCCGTCGCTGCGGGGAATCCGGATCTTCCACTTGCTTCAGCATTTCCATTGCCTCCGGGGAGATGTTGACCTCGTCTTTTCCCATCGCAATCTTTCCTGCCTTGCCTACCTGGGCATTGCCCGTCTTGTTGTAAGCATTCATCATTCCGATTCGATTGGGTTCATGAATCCGCATGTGAAAACCATCCTCTCAAGCCACCGGATGTGAGTATTGTCTGTAACAAAAACCGATGATACTTCTTAGTAGTATCATCGGCAATTTTCAAATCCGGGATTAGGTTTTTTCGGGAAAACTATTCGTCAACATTTTCCTTTCTTCGATAAACTGCGGCAGCCATGTCGACCCCGCCGTCCTGTTTGAGCCGCTCTTCGACTTCGAGCTGCTGCGTAATCTCGTGCTTGAGTCCTTTGATGCACGATTCGCACAGATTTCCCGTCCGGATGATGAAGCCGCAGCTCTCGCACGGATACCCGAGATTCGGGTTCCCGGCCACCGAAATGCGTCCTTCTTTGATAAACTTCGTGATTTGCTTGATGCTGACACCCGTCGCTTCGCTCACCTGATGAATGTTGGATCCGCGATTTTCCCGTTTACGCAAATAACGCGCGCAACGCTCATATTCTTGTTCCACTTCCTGATAGCACTTCTGACAGATGTCGCGAACGGCTTGTACAAAAAGTGCATCACAACGTGAACAGTTTGCCAGTTTGCCCAAAGACATAATGACACCCCTTTAGTCTCCCTACATATTCCAACCGTACCTAGCTCGTTATGTTGTCCATGATAACCCAATTTTTTCTACCTGACTACCGATAGATCGTCAAGGAATAGATGCTGCCCCGCGTCCCTGCATGTTCCCTGATCGTATGTGCGCAAGAGCGCAAAGTCGATCCCGTCGTATAAATATCATCCAGCAATAGGACTCGGTACCAGCCCGAGGCGTTTCCCTTCAGGCTCTCGCCCGCCCAGGAAAAGGCGTCCGCCATGCTGCTCTCACGGGCGGATCGTCCAGCCTGCTTGCTCAGCTTCTCCGTCATTTTCGTCCGGAGCAGCAACGAGCGAACAGGAACCCCAATCCGGTCGCCCAGACGCCGAGCGAGCAGATCTACCTGATTGAATCCTCTCTCCCGCAAACGCTGCTGGTGCAATGGCACCGCCTGTATGCAGTCAAACCGTATCCCTTTGTAGTGACGGTGGACAGCTATCGTCAAAAGCTGGGCGTAAAAGGAAGCCAGTCGTTCTTCCCCGCGATATTTGTACGTGCCAAGCAGATCTTTTCCCCATTCATTATATCGGAGCAAACTGCGGTTGCTTTGAAGCGTTTCCGCCGGTATTTTTTGACAATCCGGACACAACTCACCTGTCTTGCCGTCCCGTCCGCACTGCGGGCAAATCGTATCCCCGATTAGCGGCAGCTTTTCCAGACAAGCTGTGCACAAAGGAAGGGCTTCAACAGATCGGTACATGACGGGGTAGCAGGCTGCGGTGGCTAGACGATGCGCCAGGCCTCGTACGATAGCCTCCCGCATGCGCGAGGCTGCTCGGCCGCCGCATCCGACGCATGAATCTACTCTCATGCCTGCTGCCCCCTTGCGCGAAGCAAATCGGCCAGCTGATTCATCCGCCTGATTTGGCGGACCGCCGCTCGCGGCGAAGCAGCGCGATCCGCCTGCAAATACAGCACGGTGCCTGCCGGATCGTCAGCAGACCTCCCTACCCGTCCGGCGATCTGCACAAGCGATGCCTCATCAAAAACCGGGGCCTCTGCGCCGATCACGGCTACATCGCTCCGCGGGATGGTCACTCCCCGCTCCAGGATCGTGGTCGTCACCATGAGCCGATAGCGTTTTTCCCGGAATGCGCGGACTTTTTCTTCGCGCATCGGATCCGCCGCATGCACCCCCGCCACGGATGGAGCTGCATCCGGAAAAAACGAGGCCAGGTAGTACACGACCCTGTCCACGTCTTCAATGCGAGGGACAAACAAAAACAGCTGACGCTCTGATTCCAGGCAGCGCCGAACGAGCTCCAGGAGCGCTGTGATTGGTCTGCCTGTCCGCAGCCTCTTATGCAGCCCCTGGACTGTGACTACCTGCGGGACAGGCAAAGCATGCCCATGGTAGCGGCCTGGCAGCAGAACATGCGTGGCGGACTTCAGCATCGGTCGCGCGAAGAGCGGGCTGAGCATCCCCGTCGTTTTGACGACCAAGCTCTTCCTCAGATAGCGCGGGGGTGTCGCACTCAGATAGAGCAGCTTCTCTCCCCGCTGCACAGCCCTTGCCACCGCTCTGTAGAGCATCGGGTTGTTGTGATAGGGAAAAGCGTCCGCCTCGTCGAGTACAACCAGGGGAAACCGCTGATAGTACCGCATGACCTGATGGGTAGTCGCGATGGTGATCTGCGCATCTTCCCACTTCTCGGGGCTGGAGCCGTGCACCGCGATGACGCGGGCGTGAGGAAAAACGCGCTGAATGCGCGGAGCCAGCTCCAGCACCACATCTTTGCGGGGAGTCGCGATCAGAACTCGCCCGCCTGCAGACAAAGCCTCTGCTATTGACGGGAATAACAGCTCCGTTTTCCCAGCGCCACACACCGCCCAGATCAAAAATTGAGACAAGCCGGGACGTCCGGCGGCGACAAACCTTCTCGCCTGTTCTGCCGCTACCGCTTGCGCTGGGGAGTAGCTGCCGTTCCAGTCCAGGGTGGCAGCCAGACGCGCCTCTACTTGTTCTCCTGCCGAAAGCAGGGGAGCCGGTACCAAAAGGTATGGCGTGCAGCACTTGCTCCTGCCCATTCCGAGACAAGCGGTGCAATAGGCGCAGCCTTGCCCGCACGTATGGCAGACGGTCAGCTCCATCGTCCTCCGACCGCTGCCGCAGCGCTCGCAAAACAGGTCGAGCCTCCTGCGCCAGCCTTTCGCAACGGAAAGACATACTCCGGGCCGCCACTCTGCCCTCTCCCCCAGCACCATCCGCTGCAGCATCGCCATTAAATCAGGCTCTTCTATCGCTACGTCCTGTTTTCCCAACAACGTCACAAGCTCTTCCCAGAGAAGAGCGCGACCCGCAAGAAGCTCCCGAATCGACGTGTCTGCAGTGGGACTATCGGCAAGCGGGGCTGACTCCGGCCAAAGCTCACCCGATCGACAGGCACGTACAGCCCCTTCCCCGTCTTCCCAGGTAAACCAGGTGCGACCAAGCGGCTTTGCAGAGCCGGCCTCGCACGCATATAGCGCGTTCGCCTCCCGCACCCTCGCTACCGCCAGCTGCCTCAGCTCTGACAGCCCCTCTTCGCTCCACGGCTGCGAAGACGCCCGCCGCTCCTGCAGGCGCGCATTCACTGCTTCCCTGAGTGAAAAGACGAGTGCGAGCGAGGGGCTCCTCCCGATGACGTGCAAACGGCAGCCTTCCCGCTCCCGCCAAAATGATTGGTCTACCGCAAAACAAGGCGTGACGTAGGCCTGCGCCGGCATAGCCGTCGTTTCGCCGGTTTTGATATACAGCAAATACTCTCGCACGCGCGATCCCTCCCGGACGTGTTCTCTTGCCCTCAGTGTGCAAAAAGAAAGGGAGGTCCCGCAAATATTTCACCTGCTGTTAGAAAACCTGGCTACGCCATGCCTTTTGGCGAAGCCGCGGTACCCAAAGGGCACAAGTCTCGCTATCTCACTGTGTTCGAAGTCTCGCTATGTACCCAAAGGGCACAAGTCTCGCTATCTCACTGTGTTCGAAGTCTCGCTATGTTGCCCTTATACTGGATAGGAATTTTATCAATTCCTATCTGTGCAAAGAAAAAAGAGCGCCAGATGATCGCGCTCTTCCTCATTTTGGATCCTCGAAAGACGCGCTCAAGACGGCGCTCCTTTCGTTTCTTGCCGCAAGTCGATGACAATCCCGGGGGGTTCCGGCTCATCCTGACTCTCTTCCCGGAAAGGAAGGAAGTACGGATCGCGTTCATAGACACTCGCTATTTTTCTCGTGTCATCGGTGGAGCCTGAATCGACCAACGATATGCGAATAGGCTTGCCACTCCAATAAGAACGGAACAGCAGTCGCCGCACGACCGCCTCCAGTACTTGTTCGGAATCGCGGACCAACAACCGGTAATGCTCTAGCGGCGGTTCGGCGCTGCTGCTCATCCGATCTGCCCATTTGTCAGCCAGCATCACGAGTAAAGAGGAGCAGCCATATGCCGCAAGCAGCCATACAAGGATCTCTTCCATCACGGTCATACCTCCTCTAGTAACAAGGTATGCCGGACAGCTTGGCCACGGTGCACTTCTGCTGCCTCTGTTTCTGCGGATGCGGATAGGCTAGCGCCCAAGTATCACGGATGGACGGCAGTGCACCCAGCAGCTACAATTTCACCCAACCGTTTTTGATGGAGATGACTACCGCCTGGGTGCGGTCTTGCACATTCAGCTTTTGCAAAATGCTGCTGACGTGATTTTTGACGGTCTTTTCACTGATGAACAAGAATTCGCCGATCGCCCGGTTGCTCTTCCCCTCCGCCATCAGCTGCAGCACTTCCCGTTCCCGACGAGTGAGCGACTCGATCACTTTCGGATCGATCGTCTGCGAATCGTCGATCGAGAAACTGCGCTCCGCCGCTCCTTCCTGCTCGCTCAACCGGCGGAATTCCTCGATCAGCTTGCCCGTTACCTTCGGATGGATGTAAGCGCCACCACTCGCCACTACACGGACCGCATCTACCAGGTCGCTTGTCCCCATCTCTTTGAGCAAATATCCCGATGCCCCGGAACGCAGCGTGCGATAGACGTACCCTTCATCGTCGTGAATGGAAAGCATGATTACCCGTGTAGTCGGGCTGACGGAAATGACATTCTCAGCCGCGGAGACACCATTGATGTTCGGCATGTTGATATCCATTAACATCACGTCCGGCTTGTGCTCTTCAGCCAGGGTAGCAGCCTCGCCGCCATCCGCACCTTCTCCGACCACCTTGAAATCCTCTTCCATTTCTAAAATACGCTTAACGCCTTCACGGAACAATTGATGGTCGTCCACAATTACAATGCGGAGCTCTTGCTGTCTCTTATCCATGATTCATCCCCCTGTACACGGTCTGTGTTTTTTCACATTTTTAGCGGTATTTGGAAAATAACTTTCGTCCCTTCATTCGGCGCAGATTGTACTTCCACACTGCCCTCCAGCAGCTGAACGCGTTCCTTCATGCCCAGCAAACCGAAGGACCCGCCGCCCATCATTCGTTGTTCCAAATCAAATCCGACGCCATCGTCTTTCACCACGAGGCTCAGCGAATCCTGGACGAACTCGAGCTTTACTTGTACGGATGTGGCCCGCGCGTGCTTCTCCACATTGTTCAGGCATTCCTGAACCAACCGGAAAATCGCAGCCTTCACTGAGCTGCGAAGCGGAGGCTCCACTCCAAATACTACCAGATCAATGGAAGACTCGATCCGATCTTCACAAGTTTGTATGTACTTCTGCAAAGTCGGTACCAGTCCCAAATCGTCCAGAGCCATCGGGCGCAAGTCGAAGATGATCCTTCTGACGTCGGCCAAACTCAAGCGTACCATTTCCTTCAATTCGTGCAATTCCATTTGCGCTTCCAGAATGCGCTCATTTTTCAACATTCTTTCGACGATCTCCGAACGCAGGACGACGTTCGCCATGGACTGCGCCGGGCCATCGTGGATTTCCCGCGCGACCCGCTTGCGCTCTTCTTCCTGCGCCTGGATGATTTTCAGCCCCATGAGCTGATGCTGCTTGGCGGACTCCAACGCTTCGCCGATCTTGCTCAGATCGCCGGTCAAGTACCCCAGCACGACACTCATTTGGGACACCAGCTTTTCGGCACGCTCAATTGTCACTTCCAGCGTGCGGAGTTGACGCTCCAGATCGTTTCGCCTGCGCTTCAGGTTGTTTTCCCGCTCCCGGTATATGGACAGCTCCACCTGAATGCGGCTCGCTTCTTCGTAGGCGACCCGGATGTCTTCTTCGGTGTACTGGTGAAAATTTCGGCTCACCAACACAAGGCGGTTGCGGGACTTGCGATATGCCAGCTCCAGCGCATCCACCTTTTGTATGACTTTTGAGATTTCTTCCCGCAGCTCGTGCAGATCGAGCTTGAGGGAATTTCCTTGCTGTCTTGCGTTTTCTGCTATATCAAATATTTGATCTTTGCTTGTCTCCACTGTTTCAATCGTTCGTTTAATGACTCCATCGAGCACGCTTATGTCAATCGCTTTGTTCATGATTGCTCTCCTTCAAACTCGTTTTTCGCTTTCGTGAACAGCTGATGGAGGCTTGTTTCATCCACACTTGGGAGACCCACGTCGTATCGCGGGATGGTAAACGGGTCTGTGCCCCTTTTTACCACTCCTGGTGTGGAAGTAAATACAAAGCGGTAGCCGGCTTGCCGGGCAGTCTCCCTTACAATGGTATTGGTGTAGCCAAATGGCAGTGAAATCGCGTCCACCTGGTGACCCGTCCATTCGCCAAGACCGACACGGGACATGTTGAAGTCCACGTACAGGCGGTCTCTGTATTCCTGTTCAACTTCCAACCGTTGCAAATCCTCCCGAAATACCGGAGCCGTTTCAGGCCCCAGCTCTCCCCATTCATTTCTCTCTTCCGCGTCGTGCAGGCTGTATGTATGGGAACCAAAGGCAGCCAGCCCTGTTCCAGCCATTTCGGCTACCTCCTGACGAGTAAGCGGTGTTGTCATGTTTTCTGGTTTTCGATCCATCCCGTCGCGCAGCCGGTCCGCAATTATAAAATTAACGGACGGATAGCCGTAGCGCCGGAGGATCGGAAACGCGTCTGTGTAGTAGCTTTCATAACCATCATCAAAAGTTATGAAAACGGCGTTGGCGGTGGATAGATCACCTGTTTGCAAAAATCCGGTGAATTCATCCAGAGTGATCGGATTGAATCCATTCTCATGCAAAAAGGACATATGCCGAGCAAAAAGCTCAGGCTTTATGGCGTATGGTTGCTTGGATTTCTCTGACACATGGTGATACATGAGTACCACCACTTGATGGCTATACCATATTTTCGGTTTTCTCGTTGCATTTTTTAAGGGTGTGACGTTTGTCTCAGCAGCCTGCTCTTCCCTTGTGCTTATAGACGTATCAACATGGGGAAAAGGTTGCAGTTCCGGTTCATTCTTTTTTGTCTCGAGAGCATTTCCTATGTATCCAATGATTAGTACAGCTAGCAAAAAGGTAACAAATACAGTAAGGGAGAGACTCCTATTATTCAAAAAAACCCCTCCCTGCTCCCCTTTGCCTCTCCCTGGAGGAAAACCCTTGTTGATGCCCGGCCCATTCAAAGATGAACGGCCCGCATCCAAAGGAACGTTTTCCTGCTGAATCAGGAGAAGTATCCACGATGTTTATACTTTTGACTCAATAATGATTCGACATCGTCCAACAAAATCCTTTGCAGGAGCGATCCCCAATAAATGGCTGAGGAAGCTGGATCAACAAAAAGAGCCTAGCGTCTAGACTAGGCTCTTATCTTGACCGATTCTTATTTCGCCAAAGAGGCAGCATCTTGTTTCAAGGCTTCTGCCTTGTCTGTTTGCTCCCAAGGAACATTCAGGTCATTGCGGCCGAAGTGACCGTACGCTGCTGTTTGTTTGTAAATCGGACGACGCAGGTCAAGCTGCTTGATGATGCCGGCAGGACGCAGGTCGAAGTGTTTGCGAACCAGTTTCACCAGATCTTCCTCGGAAACGGTTCCGGTGCCAAATGTATCTACCGCGATGGAAACAGGTTGAGCTACCCCGATTGCATAAGCCACTTGGACTTCGCATTTGTCAGCCAGGCCTGCAGCCACGATGTTTTTCGCTACATAGCGCGCTGCGTACGCGCCGGAACGGTCCACTTTGGTCGGATCTTTACCGGAGAACGCGCCACCGCCATGGCGAGCATAACCGCCGTACGTATCCACGATGATTTTGCGGCCGGTGAGTCCAGCATCCCCTTGAGGTCCGCCGATAACGAAGCGGCCGGTCGGGTTGATGAAGTATTTGGTGTCAGCATCGAGCAACTCAGCCGGAACGACCGGTTTGATCACATGCTCCATCAAGTCTTGCTTGATTTGCTCCAGAGTGGTCTCAGGAGCGTGTTGGGTGGAAATAACGATCGTGTCGATACGAACCGGCTTATCGCCATCGTATTCAACGGTTACTTGTGTTTTGCCGTCCGGGCGCAGGTACGGCAGGGTGTCGTTTTTGCGCACCTCGGTCAGGCGGCGAGCCAATTGGTGTGCCATGCTGATCGGCAGCGGCATCAGCTCAGGTGTTTCGTTGCAAGCAAAGCCAAACATCAGGCCTTGGTCGCCGGCGCCGATCGCTTCGATCTCAGCGTCGGTCATTTGGCCTTCGCGCGCTTCCAGGGCTTGGTCTACACCGAGTGCAATGTCAGCGGACTGTTCGCCGATAGCGGTGATTACGCCGCACGTATCCGCATCAAAACCAAATTTCGCACGGTCGTAGCCGATGCCGCGAATGGTTTCGCGAACCAGCTTTTGGATGTCTACGTACGTGTTTGTGGTGATTTCACCGGCAACCAGCACGAGTCCTGTCGTTACGGATGTTTCGCAAGCGACGCGGGCGTTTGGATCTTTGGACAGGATGGCATCGAGAATCGAATCGGAAATTTGGTCACAAATTTTATCCGGATGACCTTCTGTTACGGATTCAGATGTGAACAGACGACGACCTTTTTGCAAAGCCATGAGAAAATTACCTCCTTTGACCTCATACAAATAGTGTGGTAGCCGAGTCAGGATTTTATCGACGTAAACGCAATAAAAAAACCTTTTCCAACATGTAGGAGGAAAAGGTTTGAGCGCTTTTTGCTTCCTTCATCCTCTTATCGGCCAGAACAGATGTCCGTTCTGCTGGTTAGCACCGCCTCTAATCGGTTGCCGGGCTTCATGGGGCCAGTCCCTCCGCCTGCTCTGGATAAGAGTATCCATTACGGATTATAGAATAATTGTTTTTTTCTGTGGTGTCAATAGACTTTTACCGAAGCTCGTACTTGCCGCGTACCATGACGTGGGAAACCCCTTTGTAACCGGCAGCGGGACGCAATCCGCGATTGTCGGAACGGGCAATCAGGAGCAAGTGATTGGCCCCGACGATCGCACCGCCTTTAAGGTCCACGCCTGCCGTCAAATCAGTCAGGCCGTCCCCTTTATTTCCCGCTACGGCTTGAACGGTACCCGTACGGACGATAAACTCGGTTCCTTCAAAGCCGTACAGCGTCTGCCCGGGATTCAGCTCCACGACTTTCAGCGTGCTTGCCCCTCCGCCGCCACCTGCAGCCTGAATCTGCTGGTCTACGTAGCTCTTCGTCACTACTGGGTCATCGACGGAGCCAGGGACTCCCCCCACTCCGTCCGCCATCGCCTGCGTGGCGAAGATGGCCATGCCCCCGATTGCTGCTGCCAGAAAGCCTTTTGTGACTGATTTCATTGTCGTCATCCTCCCCAGTTTTGCCGTAAACACTTGAATGTTCTGATTGGCTAAAATTTGTATGCTTTCGCAAGAAGTACCACAACTTCCGCCCGGGTAGCGATTCCTTGCGGCTTGAATGAGGAACCGTAGCCATGCAGCCAGTCTCTGGAAGTGAGTGCTTCGATCGCAGGCGAAGCCCAGTGGCTGGTAGGCACATCCCGGTAGCTGGAGGTACTGCGTTTATACAGCAGCACGTTTTGGGCGCGGGCGATCATCGAGGCCATTTCGGCACGGGTAATGGCCCGATCGGGTTTCATTTCCTTGTTCGGGTATCCTTTGATGATCCCGACTTGATAGGCGATGCCCAAATTGTTGTATGCCCAGTGTTTTTTGGACATGTCGCGGAAGGTCGTTTTCCCTGTGTACGAAGCCGGGACAGGCAGTCCGCTCGACCGCATCGCCGAAATGAGCATGGTCGCGAACTGGGCGCGAGTCACCGCCTGATCCGGCTTGAATGTGGCGTCCTTGAATCCATTCACGATACCCCTCGAGCTGAGACGGACGATTTCGGAACGGGCCCAATGGCTGCTGATATCCCGGTATCCGCCGATCAACACCTGCTGGTTGACCGTCAAGCGATACAAATCGTATTTAAACGGAACCCCGCTGTTGAGCCGAATGTAATATTTTCCTGGTTTGAGCCGCGCACTCAAAATTTCCTTTCCTTGGTCGGACAGCTCCGCCACTTCATTCGTGGACGCCAAGGCGTAGTTGAAGTTGTTTGCGCTGTACAAAGCGATCCTCACGCCCGAAGCCACAGGGATGAAAGGAGCGCGAATCGTGACGTACGATTCGCTGCTGACTGTAAATTGGAACCAGTCAGTATCCGTCGCAGTCGGCAAAGTGCCTGTCATCAGGTTGCCGCCCGCCAAATTCGACGCCTGGCGATATGTATCGTTCGGCTCATTTACATCTTTTTTCACCGGCGTAAAGTTGAGGTCGAGCTGGTACTCGCCGTTTACCGCGTTTTGCTCGTACTCGCTCACCCGCAGGAAGTACTTGCCGGGTGATACTTCTTTTTGCGCGCGTTCTGTCGGATCGTCGCGGTCACCGTTGTCGTACAGTGGATCCCAGGTCGTGCTTTTTCCCTGTTCCTTGCCGATTGCCAGCACCGGATCCATGCGCTTGTTGTCCGGGGTCACAGTAACCGTCAGATGGCCGTACTCGCGGACGTAGTAAGAAAACCAGTCCTGATCGCCTTCTGCATGGAAGTTGCCGGTCACGCTGATCTGATTGCCCACCAGCGGCCGAGCAGTGCCCATCGTGTCGTTCGGTTCGCTGCGGTCCGGATTGATCGTAAATCGGCTGGTCAACACGTAGGAAAAGGAATTCACGCCACCGTTTCGCACCAGCTTGATGTCCAGCTTCCCCGCCTTCGCCGAGACCGTGACCGTATCGCCATTCCCGATGTAGTGCGTGACAGGCGTCCGATTGTCGGAATAAAAGGTGGCGGCCATGGGAGATGCTACCGTTGAGGTAACGGAAGCTGTCAGGCTCACTTTTCCGTCGTACGGGACATCCATCCGGAACCAGTCAACCGTATCATTTGGCCCCAGGTTCCCGCGAATTTGCGATTCGATGGGGAAAGCCTTGGCCTTGGACCGCAGGTTGTTCGGTTCCAGAAAGTCGTAGGAGATCGGAGTTTTGACCGCTTTATCCACATCCAGCAATCCATAGCCTGTCGTTCTGTCCCAGCCGCTCTGGCCCAGATCTGTCGCGGTCTGGTAGAGCAGCTGGCGGACATCGATCGGCTTTAGCTTGGGGTACTTCGCCATGATCAGGGCGGCGGCACCGGCGACTTGCGGAGCAGCAGCCGACGTCCCGCTAAACGATCCATACGTGCCCCCCAGCTTCGTCGTATAGACGTTCAAGCCTGGCGCCATCAGATTCAACTCCGGCCCGGAGTTGGACTCGTAAATCGGCTGGTTGTTGCTCCTGACCCCGCCTACTGCGATCACAGTCGGATAGGCGGCTGGATAAGCGACGCGGTTGCCTTCATTGCCGCTCGCCGCGATCAAGACAGCTCCTGCCGCTTCCGCACGGTTGACGGCGTTGGTCAACGCGCGCGAATAGGACATGCTGGAAACCGACATCAGAATGACCTTCGCGCCCTTGTCCAGCGCCGTGTTGATCCCTTTCGCCACGAGATCGAGATCAGCCACCGCCCGCTTGTCCAGCACTTTGATGGGGAGTACCTTGGCATTCCACAGGACCCCTGAGACCCCGATTCCATTGTTCCCTTTCGCAGCCAGGACCCCGATCACTTCCGTACCGTGACCGTTGTCATCCTGGGCTGATTTGCCCGGGGATACCAGATTGATGCCGGGCAACAGGTTGTCCTTCAAATCGGGATGATTGTAGTCGGCTCCCGAATCCAGCACCGCAATGATATTGGAAGTATTGCTGTTTACTGTGTTCCATGCCTTGTTCGCTTTAATTTGCGTCAAATGCTGCTGATTATCGAAATAACGGTCATTTGATTCATCTGCAGCCATCGCCGGTCCGACATCCGCAATCGTCATCGTGAACGCCATCGCGATCGCGACTGCTGCTAATATCGCTTTTTTCATAAAAAACCTCTATTGTGGCCCGTTCAAAAATAAACGAACGCGTTTTGATAGAACATTCCTTCCTGCTCACTCGTCCCCGTCCGCCCAAACTTCATGGAATTCAGGCACGTCCCTTCTTCCCCTTAGCATAGCGGAATGGACAGGGGACACGCAAGTACACTCAGCCAATATTTGGAATGTTCGCTCGGATCGGTAACCGCCTTTCCGAGTTGCCCGTAAGAAAATGTCTAACAAAGTACGTTACGTAACAGCGAAGCGATTTACTGGAAGGTCGTCACGAGAAGGTTATGCTTTCTGATTCAGTTAGAAAAACCCTTTTCACCGTGGGGCAAAAAGGGTCTCTTTGTTATTGCAACAAACCGTTGTTGCTCTCCACTACTCGATTGCGATTCGATGAACGTTGCTTTTTTTGCCGGGCTTTTGGAATGACCGCGACCAGCTTGCTCAGATCCACCTCTTCCTTCTTGATGGAAGTGGAAGGAATATCAAAAGCCCACACACGGAAGCTGTTCGCTTCTACCTTCATGTTTTCCAGCGTGAACTGAACGCGCGCGACAGTCTCTCCCTGCTCGTCGTTGACGATGATCGGCACTTCCGTAAATTCGAGGCGTTTCTCCAGACCATTGCGGAAAGCCACCACGACACGGATTCCGCCATTTTCGGCCGCCATGAGGTCCAGCACTTGCAGATCGACTTCTCCCGGCTCTACCGGAGTCAACTGTTCGGCCTTTTCCTTGTACTTGTCAGCCTCTTCGGAGGAAAGCACGCCTGCCAGGTCATTATGCGTATCGGCTTTTTTTACAGACGGCTTTTGGTATGTCAGGAACAGCGGAACTTCCTTCTCAGGCAGCTTGTTGAATTCATGCCAGTGAAAAATAAATTCGTAAGGTCGGCTGGCCAGGTCGCCAATCGGACCGGAGGAAATCAGGTTGAACGTCTTCTTGGCCACCACTTCGCCTTCCGCAGTTACCAGCGTCAACGGGAGCTTTTGCAAAAGCACGCTGCGACTGGTTGCATTGCGAATGTAAGTCAGAATCACGTACCCTTCTTCGGTTACTTGCGTAAAGAACGGCACGACTCCGATCTCATCGCGCACGACCGCAGGCAGCTCGTCATGAATGTACTGCAGCAGTTCCGCTTCCGTCTCATCCAGGCGATTTTCCCACGGACCATTCAAAATCAGCTCGAGCTCTCCGGAAGGGATGCGCGTGGAGGACTGCTCGGGATGGTCGATCCCCGAAACCCCCAGGTAAAACTCTTTATGCAAATGCTCGTGGATATCTTCACGTACTTGTTCCAAGCTCTCTTTGGAACCAAACCAGTTTTCCAACAACCAACTCATAATTCGGCCTCCTCAACCCTGCTGTAAGAGAATATGCCTATCGGGAGGTGCTATTTTACTTCAAGCACCCATCTACGCAGGTTCGCATTTGGTTTTTTCACTGCCTGTGGCGGGAATACAACCACCCATGGGCGAATGGAACCCGGTTTCACCTGGATACTGCTGGCATCCACGGAACCTCTCGCCACTACATCCCCATCCTGATCCGAGATCGTAATGTGCAGCTTGTCGGGACTGTACATCTCCTTCGCACCGTTGCGGAACAATAGTCCCGCGACCAGCCTGCCGTCATTGGCCATTGCAATGTCAAAGCCCGTTACTTCTACGGTGTCTACCGGAATAGGCGGCAAGGAATGGGCCAATGCCTCCAGACGGTCTTTTTGGCGCTCCGTCATGCGCTTTTCCATCTCGGCGTCGATTTCCAGAAATTTAGGCCAGACATGCGTGCTCTTCCCGGCTTTCATGACGACTTTCCAGCGCTTGAACGTAAAGTTGTCATGCAGGAAGCTTTCTTCCGGGAACAGGATCTCCCACGGACGGCTCGATCTCGCAGGAATGGCTCCCATCTCGGACAAGTCGACTCTCATCCGTGCAAACGGCTTGTCGTCGAGATAAATAGCCAAGCGAACATGTTTAAAACGTACCGGCTTATCCAGCGAGTTGCGGAAGAACATCGTCACAGTCAGGCCATTTGGCTGCGGAATCATGCTGAAACCGGTCACGCTGACCATGCCTTTGGGCATATCCGGCAATTCAGCCTGCAGGAAACGCAACGTATACTTTTTCTGGGCATCCAGCTCCTGCTCCCAGATCGGGTGGAGGGACAGCTCCGTATGTACCCTCGCGCTTGCTGTGCCTTCCTCCGCATGTCCTTCTTTCTCGAAATCCGCTTCGGCGTCACTTAATTCATGGACGTCGAGCGCCACTTCTTCTTGCAGTTGCTTTTTCAGTTCCTCTTCATCTTTTCCAAACCAGTTTTTCAAAAACGAAAACATGTGTTACCTCCTCACACGTCCGGACACGACCGAAGCTATCTTATTATCATAAACAATAATGCGAGAGGGGGCAAATGCCCTGCTCGTCGCCATCATTCTCAACCTTGCGGGACACTGACCTTCCAACGGGAAAAATCGGGCTCATCTTTTTGAATGCTTTCCGGCGGGAAGATAAATAGCCACGGCTTGCTCGTATTCGCATTCACCGTCAGACTTCCCAGCTCGAACAAACCTTGGGCCACGATCTCGCCCGTCGCATCATGGAGTACCAGTGGGAGCTTCTCAAACGAAAGCGATTGGGTCGAGCCGTTGCGAATCAGCAGCATCACATTCAGAGACCCATCCTGGTCGCGGCGGACTTGCACGCTCTGGATGTTTACCTCTCCTTCTTTAATAGAAGGCAGTCGCTTTGCCAGCTCAATCAGCGAGTTCTTTTGCTCATCCGACAGCGTCTTGATCCACGACTCTTCCAGCTCCAGCTGCTGCGGCAGCACCATTTTCTTTTGCGCCATCTCAAAAGCGACTTTCCAATTCACCAGCAGGACATCGACTTGCAGAAAGTGCTCCCGCTCAAATACAAACGACCACGGTCTTGCGGATCGCGGCGGAATTTCCCCTATTTCGGACAAGTCAAAGACCTGGCGGGTAAACAACTGCTGATCCCCGAACAATACCACCAGCGTCGTCTCTCCCAGACGTACAGGGCGATCCGAGCTATTTCGGATAAATGCCGTCACTTCGACCCCGGCATCGTGCGGAACGAGCGAGGTGCCCGCTAATGAAATATGGCCTTCTTGAAGCGGCTCCAATTCCTGCGCCATAAAGGACAGCGCGTATTTCTCCTGGCTGCTCAGCTTTGATTCCCACGTTTCATGCAGGGAGAGTGCCGTCACGACACCCGCTTGTGTTTTTGATTCCTGAAGCGATTCCTGATGTGACTGTTCGGTATCAGTAGCGGGCAGAATAGACTCTTCCTGCACGTGCTGCCTGACCTCATCACGTGTTGGCGTATTCCCCAATAAATTTTTCAAGAAGGATAGCATACCGTCTCTCCCAACTTTTCTCTACCTATAATATAGAGTTCCTGTTCGTCATTCACTATAGCACAGTGGCATTCGTTTGCAACATCGAAAACTTGGCATCTTTCCCGTGCTGTTTCTCGCGTCCGTTCGGGAAAGTTGTTCCCTGCGGCCGCCTTCTCCCCGCGGGTAATATTTGTTAGGATACCTGCAAGCTCAAGCCATGTCAAGGAATGGAAGCGCCATTGTAATATGTAACCTTTTTCCATATGCGCAATAGGTTTACATAAATGCTCTCTATTGTTAAAATAAGCATTGGTAAACGAATGTTCTTGGGAATGAATATGCCAGCTGACCTCCTCAGCTGGCCCTTTTTTACCGGTCTCATAAGGAAACGCCAGACTAGCTGCTGCTGTCTGGCGTTTTTACCGTAATAGAGATTCGTACCGCTTTCTTGCCGTACTTCGCGGTAATCGTGGCGATGCCTTTTGCTACTGCCGAAATTTCCCCCGCGTCGTTCACGCTCGCTACCTTTTCGTTTGACGTCGTCCAAACGATTCCGTCCGCGACCTGCTCTTTCGATTTGTCGCTGTAGGTCGCCTCAATCGTCGGGGTGAAAGTCTCGCCGGCCCGCAGCGTTACTTTCGCCGCATCGGCCTGGAGCTGCTTCAGGCGGGTGTCCACGCTGACTTTTACAGATTTGCCTCCGTAGGACAATGTCACAGTCGCCAATCCAAAGCCCGCAGCAGAGATCCGCCCCTCCTGATAGGCCGCGACACCTTTATCCGACGAGGTCCAGGTGATCTGCTCCGCGTCCACCGCTTCCCGCGTCTGGTCTCCGTATGTGGCCACAAGCTCGATGGGATATGTCATGCCTGGCTTGAGCGCTATAGATGTCTTGGCAGCCGTCAGCCGTGTCACTGTTATGTCTACCGGAACGGACACTGTCTTGCCTCCATAGCTGGCCGTAATCGTGGTCTTCCCGAAGCCTGCCGCCGTGACGATTCCGTTTTCCACTGTAGCGATTTTATTGTTTTTCGATTTCCATTCGACGTCTGCGGCAGCTACCTCCGACTTGGTGCCGTCAGAAAGAGAGGCGGTCAAGGTAATCGTCCCCGTCCCTTCGGGGTGCAGGGACAGCTTGCTCTTGTTCGCCTTCAGGCTTTTTACGCTGACAGGAGCTGGGGAGGCAGCCTTCTTGCTTCCCACAGCCTGATAGGCATTGACCAGCCCATATCCGTACAGGTCATCCCTGCCGATCTTGCCCAGGTCCGTCGCGGTATCCTGCAGCCGACGTGTCAGCTCGGCTACGGTCATGTCCGGCTCGCTTGCCTTGAGCAGCGCCGCCACCCCGGAGACGAACGGTGTCGCCTGGGAGGTCCCGCTCCCGAAGGCGTACCGTCCTCCCGGATACGTACTCAGGATGTCCACACCGGGAGCTGCCAGATCCACACTGGAGCCGTAGTTCGAGAAGCTGGCCAGCTTTCGCTTCGAGTCTACCGCGCTTACTGTGACGACACCGGAGATCGAAGCCGGGACGTATCGCTCGACGTCTGCGCTGTCATTGCCTGCCGCCGCCACGACCAGGGCCCCTTTGTCCATGGCGTACTGCACCGCCTCTGTCAGCAGCTTCGGCTTTCCATTCACTGCCTCGTCCCACTCGCCTCCCAGGCTTAGGTTGATCACGTCGGCTCCTAGATCGGCCGCATCCATGATGGCTGTCGCGATGTTGTACATGTCACCCTCGCCCTTTTGGTTCAGCACCTTCATCGGAAGGATCGAAACGTTCCGGTCCCCGGCCACTCCGGCAATGCCGGCGGAATCGAGCTTGGCCGCAATAATTCCCGCTACATGAGTGCCGTGCCCCTCGTCATCCCGGGCGTCGTTGTCATCGTTGACATAGTCGTAGTCACGTTTGGTATCGACCCTTCCTGCCAGATCGGGATGCCGGTAATCGACCCCGGTATCCAGCACGGCGACGACGACATCATGGTCCCCACTCGCTGCATCCCACGCTGCGGGAGCCTGAATCTGATCCAATCCCCACTGCTCTGGATAATACTCGTCGTCAATGGAGGTGTCGGCTGCATACATACGGATGTTCGGCTCGATGTATTCGACATTCGGATCCGCCGCCAGCGACTCCAAGGTCTTGTCCTCCGCGCCTTTATTCATCCGGAGCAGCACATGCCGGTCGCCTTGCTCCGAGAGGGAAGCCCCACCGCTCTCTGCGCGCAGCATCGTGGCGTTTTTGGTTGCGCCTTTGCGGAACTTGACGATGTACTCTCCTGTGTCGCTCTTCTTGATCTGCTCTCTGACAGCGGTCTTGTCTGAATCGGCAGCGTACGTGACGGTCCATCCGGCTTGCAGGGATACGCTGCAGACTGCAAGCGCCACCAGCATTTTTCCGCATAGGGTTTTGGCAGGGATTCCTCTCATGTCTCCTTCTCCTTCTCTGCTCTACTCTCTTTCTAGTTCCCTACCCGTTTTCGGCTCGGGGAAAACCAGCGGGAAACAGTTCGGAGCGTGTGCTTCTCCTTCGGGTGAGTCCAGTGTACGGTCGGCGACTTAGAATTGCTTTTGAAGCAAGCAGATCGTCGTTGTTATTGATAAAAAACCCCTCAGAATCTCATCTGAGGGTCTCAAAAAGGAATGCACTGGAATACGTTCTACCCATGTTCGGAGTAAAGAAGTAAACCCTACGATGAACTAGTCATTACTCACAGCGCCGATTGATCACTCACCAGTCGTTGGCAGTTCATCAGGGTTATCCGCAGCAGTCGTCGGATCGCCACCGTCACCATTTTCAGTTGTCGGTGCTGTTTCAACCTCAGCTGGATCTGCCCCTGACCCAGGTTCCGTTCCATTTGTATCGGTATCATCGATGATGATAATGTCCCCTTTGTCCTGATAGGTTACGTTTGCCTTTAGCTGTTCCCCAATGAATCGGAGCGGCAGGAATACGCGGCCCTGCCTGATTACGGGAGCGGTCTCCATTTTCACCGTCGTTCCGTTCACCACTGCTTCGTTTTTATCCGGGGAAAGCGTGATAACCGTATCGCCACGAACTACTTCTACTGTGCGAGCTTCTGCGTTCCAGTTGACTTTCGCTTTCAAGGCCATGCTGATCGCACGTACAGGGACGAGAGCACGCCCCTTGTCCACATATGGCCGGGCCTCCATCTCCACCTCTGTGCCGTTGACGAACGTGCTCAGCCCCTCTTCTCCCGTTTGCTCATACAGTTCGCCCAGCTTTGTAAATTGCTCGGTGTCTCCCGGTTTATAAAAACGGTCCAGCAGCTCCTTTTGAACCTCCAGAGCCTGCTTCAGTTCCGACTGCTGTTCCAAAAGAGTCGTTAGCTCCTCGTACTTTGCCTTTAGTTCCTCTGTGATCTCCGTAGCATTTTTCAACTGCTGACGAAGCTCGATCAGTTCCTTCTTGGTTTTTACCGCCTGCCGAACAGCCTCTTTCTTTGTAACCGGCTGAGTACCATCCGGCGTTGCCGGTTCCGAAGTGGCTTCACCGCCATCAGTAGCCGTGCCTTCCTCCGGCGTGGATGTCTCATCAGGTGAAGCGTTTTTCTCCGGCTTTTCTGTTTCGTCTCGTTTACCAGGTTCATCCGTCTTTCCCGGTTTCTCTGGTTTCTCTGGCTTCTCCGGTTTCTCCGGCTTGTCCGGCTTCTCCGGTTTCTCTGGCTTCTCTGGCTTCTCCGGTTTCTCCGGCTTGTCCTGTTTCTCAGGCTTCTCCGGCTTTCCGCTACCTTTTCCATCTGCTTTCATCGTTTTTTCCGCATGGACGACCCCTGCCATCGGGGTGGCAGCTAACAGTGTGAGGACAAGGCTGGAAAACAACCATTTTTTTATCATCGATGATTCCTCCTAGGAGTACTTTAGTAGGTTTATCGGCAATTGACACCTGATGATTCATATCCCAAAAGTAGGAGGTTACCAGAAAATGCCCTGTTAACCTAGTTTGCCTGCAGAGCGGGCTGTCAAATTCGAACCGAATCCTATCGAAGTTAACGGCTTTTCATGATATTCTCGTCCCACGCCTCTTCAGATGGACTCACGATACGCTCCATGCGGGAGAACTGCCTGGCAAATTCATCCGCCGTCAATGGTTGACTGAAGTAGTAGCCCTGTGCTTCGTTGCAATGATATTTTTGCAGAAACGCCAGATGATCCTCCGACTCTACCCCCTCGGCGTTTACCTCCAGATTCAGCTGTTGTGTCATGACGATAATCGTCTTTACAATGGTAGCGTCATTCGAATCGGTCGTACAATTCCGCACAAACGATTGATCGATCTTGATTTTCGTGATCGGCGCTTCCTTCAAATAATGAAGGGAACTGAATCCGGTCCCGAAATCGTCCAGGCTTATTTTAATCCCCAGGCTCCTCAGCTCGTTTAAAATCTTCAACGCATGTTCGCTGTCCATCATGATGCTTTCCGTAATCTCAAGTTCCAGATAGGCCGGATCCAGCCCCGACTCTTCCAAAATCCCTTGAATCTTTTCCAGTAAATAGGGCTGATACAGTTGCCGGACGGACAGGTTGACAGAGATTTCAAACGCGGGCAGTCCCGCCTTTTGCCAAGCCACCGCCTGCATGCATGCCGTTCGCAGCACCCATTCCCCGATCGGGATAATCAACCCCGTCTTTTCCGCCAAGGGGATAAAATCCGCTGGCGATATGAACCCTTTTTGCGGATGCTTCCACCGAATCAATGCCTCCACTCCGCTGACTTTCCCCGAAGCCAAATCGAGCTTTGGCTGGTAATTGAGCAAAAACTCGTCCCGTTCCAGCGCTTTTCGCAAATTCGTCTCGATTTTCAATGACTCCAAGTCATTTTTCGCCTGAGTCATTTGGTAAAACTGAAAATTGTTCTTGCCGCTTCTCTTCACCAGATTCATGGCTGCATCCGCCCTGCGAATGAGCTCCTCGCTTTCCCCTTCTCCGTCCGATGGATAACAACTGATCCCGATACTGGGCGTGGTGTACAATTCATACTCATCGACGTAAAAAGGATCGGCAAAGCAGTCAAGCAAGCGTCGGGCAAACGCCGCTGCCTCTTGCCTGCTCATGCGGGGAATCGAAATCAAAAATTCATCTCCCGCACCCCGCGCCAAATTCCCTTCACGCTGGACGTACTCCTTGAGCCTTTCCGCCACCGCCTTGATCATCCGGTCGCCGATCTCATGTCCCAGTGCGTCATTTATCAATTTAAAATGGTCCAAATCCATCAAAAAGAGAACAATCGGAGATCCGTCTGCTAACAAAGTGCCCAACTGATTGCAAAAATGATACCGATTCTTAAGCCCCGTCAAGGAGTCATGGTAGGCCATATAGGCAATGGTATCTTCCGCTTTCTTGCGATCCGTCACATCGATGACGGTCCCGATAATCGCAGGCCTTCCTTCGTAGTTCGTAGTCGAGCCGTGAATTTCCACGTAAAATTCCGTTTGATCCTTCTTTTTCGCCCGATATTGGCAGTGCGTAAAGGGGCATCCCTCTTTTTCGTGTTTGTTCAAATTCCCGCTCATCAAAGCATGATCTTCTTCGCAGATGAAGTCTAGTATATTCAGCTGGACGATCTCTGCTTCCGTGACGCCAAACATGTCGGTCAGCTTCTGATTGGCATACACGATCTTTCCATCCTGTATGATGTAGGTGCCTACCAAGGCGTCTTCGGCCAGGCTCCGATACTTCGCTTCGGTTTCTTCCAGTGCTTTCTGCGCCTTTTTTTGGGACGTAATATCTGTCAGGATCCCGTACACGCCGACGACTCGGTCCTCCACGATAATGGGGATATTCGTAATGCTGACCTCAAATCGCTCCCCCATTTTACTGTAAATCGCCGATTCGTATGTCGCGGGTTCGCCCTGCAAAGCACGTTGGAACTGTTCGATCGTATTTGGCAGATACTCTGGGACAATATAAGGAATAAATGATTGATGCAACAGTTCCCCTTCTGTATACCCATACGATTCGATGACTTTATTCGCGTGCAAAAAATTCCCGTCCGTATCCAAGGTCAATACCATGTTGGGATTTTCCTGATAGAGAGACTGATAGTATTGCTCATTGGTTTTTAACTGCAAGGATTGATTCGTAATTCTGTCCTTTATTTTCGCCCCAAGCAAAACAAGCAGCAACAGCCCAATCGTCAAAATGCCCAAGCTTTCCGCCATCGCTGTCGTATCCATGCTCAATTGAAAAACACCGGTTCCGGGAAGTGTAGTCGATATCGTGGCCGCTGCCATAGCCGTGTAGTGCAGGCCCAGGACGGAGGCCCCCATGGTCACCCCGCTTCTCAGCTTTACCCGCTTGCAATCGTGACTGCTGCATGTACGGACCCACCTCAGGGCAAGGTACGTCCCCGGCATGGCGATTCCAATCGACAAGAGCACTAACGGTATATTGTAACGCATCACGATCTGGTCATAAAAAGCCTCCATGCCGAAAAAGTGCATCGCTCCGATGCTCAGTCCCATGATCAAACTGCTGCTTACGACGGCGTTCTCTTCTTGACTAAAACGGTAAAACGCCACGTAAGTCCCAGCTGCCCCCGTAAGCAAGGAAGCCCATACCAATAGGAGATTCACCTTCAATTGGTTAAAGGGATGGTAGGAAAGGGTTCCCACGAAGTGCATGCACGAGATTCCAAACGTCACCATCAACGAAATTCCGAGTATCCATATACTTCCGATACGTGGTTGAGCGAGTTTTCTGCGGAGGTAGAGGTCAAATGCTGCATACAATGTCCCCATTGCAACCATTACGGACAAACCAACAAGAATGAGATTATAGGAGTGTATCATCGTATCATCGTGTCACCTCACACCGATCCCGGATATTGCTCTAGCTGTACGCGGAAGGAAAACATCCACAGATACTCTGTTCCCCGATGCGGACCGTTGCAAACATTCCTGCTGTGCTGTTCGCGTTTGAACGAGGATCGCGATGCCCATCCTGTTCGTCTGACCGGTTTGTCTGTCTATGAATAGCTCACGTACAGACTGTTAATAGAGAAGAAATAGTATTGGAGAAATGCAAAAAGGACTGCCCGGTTGGTATGAGCAATCCTGGTACTCTTTCTACCTTTGGCATCCGAAGTGAAAAGCTTGTAATACTGGCTGTAAGTTCTCGTCCCTTCTTATCCGCTGGCTGGGTTCTTTCGCATCTGGCCATAGCTCGCTTTTAAGGGGCACAAAAGATGCAAAAATTTAGTTAAGCAAGGAAAAAGGCCTCCCTCAGGGAAGCCTTATTGACCCAATGCTATGGGGTAGTAACAGTAGCAGTTACTGCAGTTCGTCCACGCACCAGGCTTTTTGCACGAAGGTAGTAAGTGCCGACTGGAAGATTAGGTTTACTTGTGAAACTAAAGGTACCATCTCCTTCAAATACAGCACTTCCCCAGATCGTGGCTGTACCATCTGGTTCAGGTTTAATAAGCTTATAATTTACGTAAGCCGGATTGATATTTGAGCTTTGTGTTACAACAAACGACATCGTTCCGGATGTATTCATGTAGATAAACGCTGAATCAGCATACTCGCCATTACCAAGTTGGGTTACTCTTAAAACTTCTGTTGTGGTAGAAGCAGGAGAAACAGCATTTGTAGTGGTTGGGGAACTAGCGGCCAGAACATCGGATGGAATCACAAAAGTTGCCGTTAGTAAGGATAAGAGTACGTACTTAGCTAATTTTTTCATTTCTACCATCTCCTAATATTGGATTCCACCATATTTTAGTTTAAATAACCATATTATTACAATATTTTTCACTCCGAAATATCTATTTTTTTCCATTGTCATTATTATAAGAACGTAACCCCCGCTTGTTTACTAGGATTCGTCAGTACCTCTAAGCCAAATGTAATAGCCGTATAACTCCATTATCCACTATACCTGTAGCTGAGGGAGGAATACCGCTAATCTCGTCTTATACCCTTATCTTCAAAAAGGAATTCTTTTTAACCTACACCGTGCCGACCGACTTTCATAGGGCACGGCGTGCGATCAACTACTTAAGAAGTGCTCATTTACTATAGGCTCTGTGAGCATGAATAACTTTGAGATGATAAGGGCTTTGAGTCGGAGCTCATCTTTTCTACCGTTTCCTTTTTGCAGAAAATTCAAAAATACTAGCTCTTCCAAATTTTATGGTATTATGTATAAAATGGAAAATGGAGGTAATCAAAAATGTCATTCAAGAAGCTAACGCTCGCTACTGCACTCGTAAGCACTTTAGTATCACCTGGAGTAACTGCTTTTGCCCAATCCAAGCATTCGATTGAACCTGCCGTTACCAAGGAGAAAGTCGGCCAACTAGAGATTGTTGAAAAAGTGTGGGATACACCAGTCAATTATGATTTTCAGGTCATCACGAAAGAAAATAGCAAATCAATCATGAAGCCTTACCGATTGGATTACAACGGAACAGACTACGAAGAAACCAAAACGCAAAAATACAAATCCAAAAGTTTCGAAGCGGAAGTAACCAATCGAAGCAATTTAACCGATACGGTTACACGGTCTGTTTCCAGGAAAACCTTCTTAACAGGCAAGGTAGGTACGTCAGGCGAAGGCAAATTCAATATGGGGCTGATCGAAGCGAAGGTAGGGTTCAACGCCGAGGTTTCCTTTGGAACAGAGACCACTACAACCACTACTTACACCTGGAACATCCCTGCCAGAAGCGTGACCACGATCGAATATGGATCAAAAGCCGTTGACACAAAAGGGTATATCACCAAATACATCGATGGGAAGGCGGTAAAGTCCACACGTGTCTATGCTGACTACTCGTATAAAGAATACGCCGACAAAGACCCACAACCGTTGTAATCAACCCGTAAAAATCAAAACTGCGCTAACCATTTGGACAACGTGCTCCCTTCTCCTCTTTGCTCTGACTGGATGTCAATCGGAGCCTACTCCAGTGAACAAAAGCGGTACCTTAAACCAAGAAACAGTACCAGCGACAACCAAGGCGACCAAGTCCTATAAATCGATTACGGATTACTCTACCGAGATCAATGGACAGCACATGAAGAACTCTGTCTTGGAAATAAAGAGAGATGGCAATTTGGCAAGCCTGAGCATCAAAATATGGTTGTCCCCTGAACTGCGAGAAAAAATGATGGATACAGAAAGTCCCGTCTATTTTACTTTCGGCGATGTGATGGGGAGTGAAAAAATCGCCCAGTTGCTTGTGGAGTCTCCTCCCGTTGTTCCGTTTGACCCAAGCAGTACGGACGGAACGTATACCCTCTCTCAGCAAATCAAGCTGAAGGAGAAACTGACAAGCGATGAAGAAAAAGCGCTTTTTTCTCCTGAGAATTATGAATTCCAGCTCTTGAACGAAGACAAATTAGCTGTGTACACGATTATTGGCTTGGAGCTATCCACGATCCAACAGCCTTAGCCCATTAGACGCTTTGTCTTCTTAAGAACCAAGGCTGCCCGAGCTTATGTCGAAATACCTTAATTGAAGTTGCCTAAAAAAAACCCTTAGGTTTGTTTCTCCCTAAGGGTTTTTCCATTTTATCGATATTAAGGCAATTTTTAGACAAACTCATTGATTTCGCTTGTTCCATATTCGTTTTTTTTCCATTCATTTGTTTTCCGTATGCTCCAAATTCCTTTTTTCTACAAATGATGGGTAATTCTCAATCAAAAAAGCGAGCAATACCAATACCTGAAGAGTTTTCTGTCAATTCGCAAGAGAAGTTAAGGTTTGTGCTACTTCCGAATTCAGCCAAAAAGATCTGGTATCGAAAATCGATGCTCAAATCATTGAAGCATCTGGCGATTACAAAGATCTGATTGGTAAAGTTGTTGCTACGAAAAATGTATTCTTTAAACTGGAAATTGGAACAGATCCAACGGTTGAAAAACCAGTTGTAACGAAAGCTGAGTCCAACCAGGCTGATCGTATCACTCTCTACTACGATAAAGATGCAAAAGTGGCAGACTTTGTAAAATACGACGAAGATACCAAGAAATTCGTTGTTGATGCAGATGGGAATGCTGTGCTGAATGATGGTGTAACTGTAAAGGTTACCCAACTGGATGAGACGGGTAAAGAAATTCCTAAACAGGTTCGCGGTTTCAAACCGGTGTCCGGAAACAGCAAAGCTCTTGAACTGGTACTCCACACTAGAGATGCTGCTGGAAATCTGATTAAGGACAATCAACTGGAAGATAACAAAGCTGTTCATGTTGAGATCACTCAACCAAGCAGCAATGGTGAGAAAAAAGCTCAAGCAGATTTCATCTTGACTGACGCTCGTAAACCTGAAGCTACATCCGTAGTAGCGCAAGGCTTGAAAACTGTCGTTGTAAAATTCTCTGAGTCTGTCGCCGAAGCCGATATCCAACTTGATGGTGACCTGACAAAGATTGCAAATGTTAAGTTCAACGATTTCAACCAAGCTACACTTGAAGATGAGAGAGATACTGTAACAGTCACTACAGTTGACTACCTCACTGCAGGTATTCACTCTGTACAACTCTCTAATATCAAAGACTATGCTGGGTTGACTGATCCGAAAAATATTTCTACTAACCAAACCCTGGACTTTGCTGTAGAAGCGGATCCTTCAGTACCAAATGCAACAGTATCCGTTGAGTCTCCTGAGCAATTCCGCATTGCCTTTAATAAAGAAGTGAACGACTTCGATCTGAGTGATGTCAGACTGCAAAAACTTGTTAAAGGTCAAAACGGCGCTGCTGATCAATGGGTAGATGCTCACAATGAACACCTTGTTCTTGAGCAGGCTACCAAACCTAAGTCCGAGTATGTACTCGAGTTGACTAAGGACTGGACTAAGATTTATGACACATCCAAAAACAACACCAACTACTACAACGATCAATATCGGTTGGTAATTGCTAAAGAATCCGTTACTAATCCAGCTAACGGTAAAAAGAATGCAGAAATCATTCTGCCTCTCAACTTTAGCGGTTCTGCTCTGAACACACCTGACACAGCAAGCCCTGTGATTTCCGGCTTCGAGGTTGTCAAAGCAGCTGATGCGATTAAGCACTTTGTTGTCAGCATGAATGAGCCAGTTAAGTTGCCTAATGCTGCTACAAAAGACAATGCTGGTAATACCGCTGCTCAACTTCAAAACCCAAATGAAAATGATGCAGACACAGGCGTTCCAAACCCAATCATTGAATTCTTGGGTAAAGACAAGGATGGAAATGCTGTAACTATCAAAGGTAAAGTTGTTGAGTACACCGGAGATGATAAATCCGATAAGAAATTTATTGTCAACGTAGCTGATGATCAACGCAAACTTGAGGATATTGTAAAAGCTGGCGGAGACAAGAACTGGACACTTGTAGTTCGCTCCATCTCCGATGATGTAGGTAACACTGCTGCATCCTTGACCTACAACTTCAAGGTTGATTTGGCTGCTGCTACAGAAGTGTTCATGGTAAAAGGTTCTTACCAAGATGGACCTTACAACGGAGTAAAAGGTTATCTGAACGGTAAAGGAAAAGATACCATTGTTCTCGACTTTACGGCTGACGTACAGTACACAGGAACAATCGAGAACGCAGTTAACCCGTCCAACTACCTGTTAGATGGTGTGAAATTGCCAGAGGATACAAAACTCACTGTAAGTGATTCCGACAATATTCCAGGCGTCGATATTGTAACCATCACATTGCCGGATGGAACACTTTCCGCGAATCACAACAATGTAATTACACTCTCTAAGAGCCTGAAATCTACGAAAGGTACTAAACTGACTGGAGAGTACGAAATCAGCTTCAAAGCAGGGCTTGGTGTTGAGCCTGCCGATGCAGACGCAGCCAAAGCAGTAGATAACCAAATCGCGGCACTGCCTGCAACTATCACTCTTGCAGATGAGCAGAAAGTAGTAGATGCTCGAGCAGAGTTTGACAAACTGTCCGATGCTCAAAAAGCATTGGTGAAAAACATAGCAACCTTGGAAGCTGCCGAGAAGACAATTGCTGATCTGAAGAAAGCGGAAGGGGACGCTGCTGCTAACCTGAAAGCTGCTCAAGATGCCGTAAAAGCTATGGAAACAGCAGTAGATGCAGATCTGACAAGTGAAGCTAATCTGGTTGCAGCCGAAAAAGCTGTGGCAGACGCTGAAGCAGCAGTTGCAAAAGTAGCAGCTGGCTCCGATAAAGAATATCTGGCTGCGAAAGTAACCGTTGCGAAGAAAACTGTCGCGGATGCTCGCACTAAATTCAACGGTGATGCTGCAGCTGCACTCAAAGCTGCACAAGACGCTGTAGAAGCTCTGGAAACAGCTGCGAAAGCTGACCTGACTGTTGAAAATAACCTGACTGCTGCAGAAGACGCTCTTGATGATGCAAAAGCAAAAGTTGCTAAGGTTGCTGCTGGTGCAGACAAAACAGCTCTGGAAGAAAAAGTAGCAGCTGCTGAAAAAACAGTAACGGATGCACGTAAAGCTTTTGACGATTTGGCTGCTGCAAAAACAGCACTGAACAATGCTATCGAAGCTGCACAAAGCAAGTATGATGCCGCAAATGAAGGTACAAACCCTGGGGATTATGCTACAGGTTCCAAAGCAGAGTTCAAAACAGCTATCGATGCAGCTAAATCTGTACTCGATGATGCAGCCTCGACCAAAGGCCAATTGGACAAAGCGAAAGAAGATCTGGCAACCGCTGAAGCAACCTTTGATGGAAAGAAAATCTCTTAATAAAATCACGAAACGTTACTTCCTAAACTCATCTGAGTGAAAGAAGTGGAGAAAACCCCTTTGACAATGCAACATACCGTCTGAGGGGTTTCTCTCTAACTGCCCTGTCGAATTGATTGGTGCAATTCCAATCCATGAGAACAGCCTAACTACTCATGTGCTTAATCCTCCTGCACGGAAGGCAGTCCTATACCAACTGTTCCCGTGAAGTCAGGTGAAGTCGTACTTGCTGGGATGCAAGGCGGGGCTCCTTAAAAGCTGGCTATGGTCAGGCGACGAATCCATGTTGACCCAATACGAGATAGCTTTTGCCAGGTAAAACAAGCGCTAGGGGTTTGGCAATAGCCGCTGTGTGTTCGATCGCACAGACGAAACAGGGACAATTCGGGCTGTTAAACCTGTTTTTCTCGGATTGTATAGTGGGGACCTACGGTCAGCAAAAAAAGGGATAGACAAGGTGGAACGTTTGAAGTCTTATCAGAAGAGGTGGGATAGCACCAACGAGGCTGATAAGATGGCGGCGGGTTCGTAGTAGTGAGGATGGCTTGCCGATTGTACTCGGAGTGGCAACACAACCGGGGAGGAGAAAACTGGCCGGAGCGAAGGAACCCAGTCAGCGGATAAGGATTATGAGAACTTGCAATGGGCGTTGTAAATTCTCCAAACAAAAAGGATTGCAGATACGCTTTATCTGCAATCCTTTTTTCCTTATTTATTTGATCTATCTGTTCATCTTGAGTGGTTGCTTCCGAGCAATACTTCCACTTCCCGCTCATATCCGTATCGCCGAAAGAAATCAATCAATGCGATTGCGAATATATCCCGTTGACTGATGTTTTTTTCCTTACTGTACTCTCGAACCAATTGATCCAGTGTATTTGCCATATGTACGGACTTCGTGATGAAGATACCAGGGACAACGTATCTGGGAACTTGCCCGGCCCCCGAGCCAGGCAGAATGAGATCGACCAGTTTATCTCTATGTCTTTGGAGCATGTCCAAAAGTGGCAAAAACTGTTCCATTTGTGCAATCTCTGAACGACTCCATTTGGTATTCACATGCATTGCACTATTTCCATCATCTGTTTGCATGTCGTCACTATGCTCAGCATGCGTATCGTCTTCCATAACGAGGCCATGGACCTTTTGGTAGTTCCCAACCTCTGATGACCATTTATAACCTTTTGCTTTCATGAAAGCAGCCAGTTCTCGATGATCGGAAAAGCCAAGTCTTTTGGCAATGGTTTTCGCATCTGTATCTCCCTTTTGAAACATGGAGATGATTAGTGAAACATTGGAGGACGTGCTTGCCTCTTGGTCAATGTTCAGCTTTTCCAGACGGCTTTGTGCAGGAACATAATTTTTCTTGCTCGAATCCCAGCAATAGTTTTTTCTCCGCATATAGATGTCGAGCGTCTTGTAATTTTTGTAGCCGAATTCCTTGGCGATCTCATCTCTCGTCTTGCCTTTGACGAAGGCTCGTTGTATTTCCTTTGCTCTGTCCTCTTCGGTATACTTCTTTTGGTTTATTGACTCCATACATTGCACTCCTACACGAATGAATTTCTCTCTCTATTTTGGTTTAAAGATTATTCACAGCTTCTGTTAATTGATCCATGTCCGTATGCGTATAGATACTGGTCACTTTTAGCGAGGAATGCCCCAGCAATTTTTGAATTTGAACCAAATTAACGTCCTTCTTCACCAGTTGACTAGCAAAGCTGTGGCGGAGAATGTGCGCTGTAATCTTTTTATTCCAGCCCAGTTTTTGTGCGGCGTCTGCCAAACCTCTATTGACATAGACAGGGGACAGCTTACCCGTTTTTTTAGTGCAAAAAAATAAGTTGGAGTGGACAGAAGGACGTTTGTTCTCAACGTAGGACTCAAGCAATGGAATCAAGCGGTTTGAGATCGGAATCAAGCGGTCTTTGTTTCCTTTACCTGCTCTGACATGGATGACTTTGCGCACAAGATCAACGTCGTCCAATGTCAAATTCAAACATTCGGAGATCCGCATTCCCGTCATATATAGGACAAATACAACCAGACGGATTAAATCATGGTCGATTGCATTTGCCAGTTGGTCTACTTCTTCATCAGACAGGTACGTTCTTTCTTTTTGCTGCACGCTTATTTTCTCAACGGACAGCGCTATGTTTCTCATGACTAGTTCCTTCTTGTATGCGTACGTAAAAAAGGAACGGAGCGTATGTAGATTTCTTGATCGGCTGGCAGGAGCGTATCCCCGTTTTTCCTTGAGATAATAAAGAAAATCCTCGATATCGCTGGTGACTAATTCATCGATGTAGCACTCGCAATTATACTTGTACTCCAGGTACCTCTGAAACGATTCCAGATCTTTACTGTATCCACTGATTGTCTCGGTACTGCGATCAATGGATGACAAATACTGCAAAAAACTTTGGATAGCATTTTTAAGCAACATTCTCTAGATTCACCTTTTTCTTATACATTGCCAATCCGTTAGGATAATAACTATCCTGTAACGAATAAAAGACCTTTCCCTAAAAGTATGGGCTTCTACAGGTAATGAAAAACACATCGAAATAAAAAAGCATAATAGATATCTACGACTAGAATATTCTTTTGAACAGGTACCAGTTTCAGTAGAATGATTAAGAATATGGAAGCATTTTCTACCTCGATGGGTAATTTTAACACTAGTGATAAGGGTTTTCAACGTCTATATAGATAGGACTTTTTTCACGCTTTTTAATCGTTATAAAATTTGACTGTTGTTCTAGGTCATTAAACCCATAACAAATGATATCGAGTTATTGTTGGTCTCTTTTTTGTTTTTTTATTATATTTAATGGTAATTTAATAATAATTAACCAATATGGTTACTAACGCTAAATTCTTTGTAAGTAGTTCAATATTTATGAAATAACATTCCGGAATGAGTTCTTATTTTATCAACGGAATCAAATCAATGCGAACGTCGTTAGTTAGATCATCGATTATGTAACAGCTACTTATAAATCATTACACTTACATTTCGTGAACATTTTCCTAGGTATAATTGTTTACTTATTCAACAACGATTTGGTTACAAAATAAGTAACAATTTAGATGCAGTTTCCTTCTTCGATCCTGATCGTTCTCCGTTTTCACTTTTATCCTAATCAGCAAGGTACAAGAGCAACAAACCGTGTTTAGGGGGCGCCATACAAAATACTGATTTTCCCGTTACTTCTGCTTTTCCCTGTCCTTTCTGGACATACCCAGACAGGCACTTTTTATGTCGCATATAGTCCTGTTATGTGCTTCCCCCAAACTCCGAGTAAAATTAACGGTAGGTACGGAGATATTGAAACAGAGCAAGGGCCATTCACAGTGGGCTTTTAATAATGTCTTTTAGGAGGAGTCGTATTATATCTGTAGCTGTCGGAGGCCTTCCCGAAACTTCTTTTCAGACCTTTCCTTACTTTTTGATCAGATTCACTAGATCCGCTCGAAATCTGATATAAAAACGGTTTTTGCTCGGGAAACAGAAAAGCATGGTACCCTTCCTGAACAGGACTCATTTTTATAGCTCCCTTTCTGCAGTAATGCTACCGCCTGTTCCTTGTCCTAACGGCTGATGTTGAGTGGGCCATCGTCTGGATTTGAGCGTGGCCTGCCAGCTTACTAACCGTTGTGGGTGGCACACCTTTTGAGCAGTAGGGAACAAAAGGTGTGGCGAAATTTATGGGGGTACGGTCTGAAACCGATCTGCCCCCTCCAAGCCTTTCAGGAGCGTGTTTACGGCATCCTTGTGCAGCTTCTCGGCTCGTTCACTGAGCAGAGGTAGGATTTGCCCTGTGCTTATTTAACTGTCGTTCTGACCGGATATACTCTTTTTATTGATCGTTGACACCGCATACTTGTTTTCCATGAGGTGGTTTTAGTAGATGGAAACGAAGAAACGTTTTAAAACGATTGGCTACTCATGCCCATTCCCTTTAGGCACACACTCATCGCCGACGTATAACCCTATGGTTTTGGGCGCAATCCCATTTTCGCCAAGGTACTGCTCAAACCGCTCGATCGAGTTCATTTTCGTTTACCTTCCTAAAACACAAAAGACCTTTAACCAGTTTATTGGCTTAGTGCGGTGCTACTCGTTGCCTCCAGATGTAAACTTGCGAATAGCGTCCCAGCTCTCTACCTCATCGTTGCTCCATACCTGGCGGACGTTCTCATGCGGTAGTGCTCGCTGATGATGTTCTTCTGAAGCTTCCAGCCTCTTTTCTTGTAAGGGAGTACAGGGTAAAATTAACTCCTAATGCCTTGGTTGGTAGATTCGGAAAAAGCATGTACAACAACTCCTCTCATTCTTGATTCAAGGAAATAATATATGTTTGAGTTTTGAGTTGTTACGTTTGTCAGGAAGGAATTGTCATGATGGAGTCGAATGCAGAGTTTGGAGGGAGAAAACATGGGTTTGGATTTGAGAGTTGACACAGGAGACTTGAATCTGTTGGCTCTAAAACTGGGTATCTGGATCGTTCAGATGATCTTAGTGTTAATCGTTGTTGAGCGGTTCGTTCCAAGGTTTTTAGCTGGAAATGCGAGGGCAGCTGTGGGCCTTGTAGGAATCTACCTGTTTGCAATGTGGTTGAGCTAAAAACAAGCTAACAAAAGCTAGACGGCTGGGAGCTTCCAGCGGTCTTTGTCTTTTGGACTAACTGTAGTTTTTATATTCTTCAGTGAGTATCAAATATGATTCAATGCAGACTCTTATTGAGTAGCAAGGGATGCAATTTAGATTCACTGGTCTTGAGCGTTTTGCAGTGAGAATGTGCAGCGTATTACAGAGAGGATTTGCAGCGTAAAGACAAGCTAATGATGATGGAAACGGATCAGCCGAAAGAGCTATATAAAGTGATATAGAGGACCAGCGGTAACCAAAACGGTGCAAATCCAAGCTCAGCTCTCGGATAGACTGACTGGATTCGTGAACAATACCGGTTACACAGTAAAGATGTCATGAATAAGGCTGTGGAGGATTTTTGAAGAAGTATGGAGGATAGGGGGCGTTTAGGCTCTTTATTTAAAATAAAGAGCCTACCACATCTCTGTGATAGGCTCTACGGTAATACATATCACCGAAAGACTATAGACATTAACTTCTACAGGCTTACAGCAATATCAGATGTGATGTTAGCAGCATTGTTATTAGTGTCAGTTACATCGATGTCATCTTGAGCTTTCAAAGTTACACCGTTGGAAAAATCTTGCTCGGTCAAAGCAACTCCATCAATTGTAACAACGATCTCTTTCGCTCCACCACCAGCAGTAGAGATAGTACCAGTTGTAACTTTAGCGCCTTTAATGTAAAGGTCAAAGTCCTCAGGGTTAGTAGAACCAGCAGCAACTGCTTCGTTGAAAGTAAGTGTAATTACTGTTTGTGATTCATCTGTTCCTAAAGTACCTGCATCGTCAGGTGTAATGCTAGTAACTGCAACACTAGCAATTGTTGGACGAACGTTTTCTACCAAGTATTCTTTAGCAGTAAATTCATCCATTGCTACACCATCTGCACTCTTAACACCGCTAACTTTAACAGTGCGCAGACCAGTGTAAGTATTAGAATCAGCAGCCAAAGTTAGTTCTACAACGTTACCTGCCAACAAAGTTGCATCCGCTACAGTTGCACCAGTTACAACATAGTTAGCTTTATTCGTTGCAGTAGCACCATCAACTGCTTTATCGAACTTAACTTGAACTGTGTTGTTGTCAACTACCTTGATACCATTGCTTGCAACTTTAGGAGTAGACTCTCCAGAATCATAAGTAGTGTCAATTCCTGGTTTTGCAGTATCAGCATCAGTGCCACGAGTGAAAGCGAATGCTTTCGCTGCAGCTACGTTATCGTTACCAGCTGTATCTGTTACCAGAGCTGCTGGCATATCAACAGTGTAAGAAGCACCCTCAGTCAAAGTAGTAGAGACAGAGTCAGCAACTTTGTTAAGTTCAATCGTAAACTGATTAGCTTTTCCTGTAACAGGAGTAAGATCAGCAGGATCGAATGTAAGGTTTACAGAAGATGTAACAAAGTTGGAAACCTTTTTCGCAGCAGCTGTTACCGTGGTAGTTGGTTTTACTGTTACATCTTCACTGAACGTCAATGTCAAAACTTCTTTGCCATCTTTATTTTTGGAAACAGTGGCAGTAGAAAGTGTTGGCAATACGGAATCAGTTGTGAAGTTTACGATTTTGCTGAATGCAGCGTTATCTTCACCAGACAGATCAGTGAAAGAGGTAGCTGCGATAGATACAGTGACAAGACCTTGTTGAGCATTAGTCAATGTAACAACGTATTTGGTTTTGTCCGTGGCATCTTGAGTCAGAGTTCCAGTAGAAGTAGTCAGAGCTTGGCCACCTACTGAAATATCAGTTACAGCCAGTCCTTCGATCTCTTCACTGAACTTCAATTCGAACTTTTTAGCGTTAACAACAGTAACAGCGGATACTGTAGGAGCAACACCATCTTTTGCACCTTTTTGAACTTTAGCAGTTACAGGATTTGGACTTACCAAGTTACCACCGAAGTCCAACGCACCTACAAATGTTACAGTGATCTCTTTACCGGAAGGAATACCTGCATCAGAAAGATCCAATTCAACAGATTTTCCATCGATTGAAGGTCTTACCAAGCTAGACAGATCAGTTCCATCAGCCAATTTTGCAGTAAGAGCACCAAAATCATCGATTGGCTCAGAGAAGTTTACTTTAACTGTAGACGCATTAACTGTTTCTGTACCAACCAAGGTTGGAGCTACAGTATCTTCATAAGTAACTTTTTCGTTGTAGGCAGCAATGATGTTTATGGCAGGATAAAAGTGCAGAGAATTGCGGCGGAAAACTGCAGAGTTCCACCGCAATTCTGAGGCCATGAAAAAGGCACTTGCCAACATCCCCCTACAAAATCTACCCTTGGATTTGGCGAAAATCTGAGGGAGTGAGAGGAATGTTGAAAGTGCCACAACAACAGTATATCCGATTTTTGCGAGAAGTCGAAGGGTGTTCGATTCAGGAAATTGCGGAACGTGTCCAGGTGAATTGGCGAACCGCCAAGAAATATGCGGATCGCGACGATTGGAATGAACCGGTATGCAAGCGAAAAGGCCGCCATCCGGTGTTGGGACCGTACTTAGAGATTATTGACACATGGCTGGAGGATGATGAGCGTCTTCCACGCAAGCAACGCCATACAGCCGTCCGCATGTTTCAGCGGTTACGGGATGAGTACGGCTTCCCTGGCGGGCAGCGAACGGTATCCGAATATGTCTCCAAACGGAAGAAAGCCATGGCAGCCGAACGAGCCGAACATTTTGAGCGTTTGGAGCATCCAGGTGGAGAAGCTCAGGCTGACTTCGGGACGGTGTACGTGGTCAAGTCGGGAGAACTGGTGGAGCGGAAAGTATTGACCCTGTCGTTTCCGTACAGCAATGCCGCCTTTGTGTTCCCGGTTCCGAAAGAAAACACGGAATGCTTTCTGGAGGCCTTAGGGCGGCTATTTCAGCAAATGGGAGGGGTTCCTCGCAAGATTTGGTTTGACAACTTGTCCGCTGCTGTTGTGTCCATCCAGCAAGGCGGAAAACGAGAGTGTACGGAAGCGTTTCGGCGTTTCTGCGCCCATTACCGCTTTGAGCCCCTGTTTTGCAATCCATACAGCGGCCATGAGAAAGGCCATGTGGAAAACAAAGTGGGGTATGGACGCCGGAACTGGTGTGTTCCGCCACCGGTTATCGATACGCCGGAACAACTGGAGACGTATTTGGCGGAAGCTGCCCGTGCGGATATGCAGCGCCCTCACTATGTGAAAAAGCAAACCATTGCCGAGTTGTGGGAGCAAGAAAAATGCAAGCTGCTGACGCTGCCGACGACACCGCTGGAGATTTTCCGGCTGGAGACGTGCCACCTGAACAAATACGCTGAGCTGTCGTTTGACGCGGCTCTCTTCCCGTTGCCGCAGTGTCGGGCCATGCAGCCGGTTTTGGTGAAAGTCAAGTGGGATGTGCTGGAGGTGTTAACGGCAGACGGGACATATACCCCGATTGTGACATTGCCTCGTCCCTATACGGAGAAAGTCATTTCAGTAGATTGGAAGGCGGTATTGAAGAGATATGAAAAACGCCCGCGGGCGGTGATGTATTCTTCCTTTACCAACATGATGCCTCAGGCGCTCCAAACGTTTTTGACGGTGGAAGACATGAATGCACGAAAAGCACGAATTCGCCTGCTCCATCGATTGCTCGACACCTATACGTTGGAGGAAATCGGGCAAGTACTGGGAGAATTGTCGCATCAGCAAGAGCATCTGGCTGTTGCCTTGGAGCATGCCCTTTACGCGATAAAACACCCTGTTTTCCGCCCGGAACCGTTTTCAGAGTCGCATACACCCCCTGCCCTTCACGGGCAGATACCCATGCTGGATGAGTACGACCGGATCCTGGGGGTGAGGGTGGAATGAGAGAAGAGCTGGCAAAGGTGTGCAAAACTTTGCATTTGGCGCATGTGATGGAAACCTATGAACAGGTGCCGTTTGAAGATCGGGAGAGCTTCTTGCTGGGAGTCTTGCGGATGGAGATTCAACGGCGGGAGGAGACAAAGCTGAAGCGACTGATAAAGAAAGCCGCGTTTCCCCAACTGAAGACACTGGAAGATTACGCTTTTGAGGCAGTCACCTTACCGGAAACATGTACAAAGGAGGGATTGATCGACCTACGTTTTTTGGAGCGCAAGGAAAATGTGCTGATGCTGGGAAAAGTGGGCACGGGGAAGACCCATCTGGCAACAGCGCTTGGCGTAGAGGCGTGCCGAAGGGGATATGCCGTTCGATTCTTCCGTGTTCCCGATCTGGTTGCGCTCTTGCAGGAAAAACACGCGAATGGGGCACTGATGCGGTTTCAAAAAGAACTGGCAGACTGTGAGTTGTTGATTTTGGACGAGGTTGGGTTTGTTCCCTTTCACCAAACGGGGGCTGAGCTGTTGTTTCATGTTATCTCGGCCTGCTATGAGAGAAACAGTGTGATTGTGACGTCGAATTTGGAGTTTGGGCAGTGGAATACGGTGTTTGGAGATACGCGATTGACGGCAGCCCTTGTGGATCGCCTCGTCCACCACGCCCATATTCTGGCGTTTACCGGAGAAAGCTACCGACTGCGCCATGCTCTATCCAGCATGAAGTCTTCCTAAATTCTTTTGTATTGATGTTGGCAGTGTTCTGCATAAATTGGCCGCCAAACTCTGCATTTTTGAGTTGCAAAATACAAATGAACTCGCCCTCAGACGATTTAACGGAATCTTTCTTCACTGAGAACAGATAAGTACCTTCCCAAGTTCCAGTTCCAAGAGTAATAGTAAGAGTTTTACCATCTACACTAAGTTCTGCAGGGTTAGTACCGGAAAGATCAGCACCATTTTTCTGGAATGCAGTGTTTACAAGGTTACCGCCAGAAATTACAGTATCCTTATCTACAGCAGTACCAAATTTAACTTCAAGTTGTTTAGCGTTAATAGCACTTACCGAATCAACTTTCAGCTCGCCAGGTGTAGTACCATCAACATCTTTACGAGCATCGTAAGTACCATCAGTTTTACCATCGATAGTAGCTACATCGTAGCTAGCTGCAAAATCTTCTTTAACCAATGGCTCGGATTTCGCTTTTGTGAGACCTTCGTCCAAGATTTCTGCGATGGAAGCACCTTTACCAGTGAAGTCCACAAATACCAGATTGTTGTAGTCACTGATCGATTGTACTTCTTTCAGGTAAGCTGCTTTAGCTGTTGCATTCATGTTCAGCATTACATCAGTCGAATAATATTTGTTTACATTACCGCCGATGTACAGACCATCTTTTGGTCCAGCTGCGAAAGCGGATGCAGCCATGCTTGCAACGACTGCGGTCGAAAGAACAGAAAGAACCACTTTTTTATTCACGTACTACCCCTCCGTAAGTTTGATTGGAAGTTCTTTTTCTATTTAGGGTATGTAGAGAGCATAAAGGGATTAGCTCCCCCTATGCTCTACTATTGTATCCCCAAGAGTTTTAGCTCTAGCGAATCTTACGCTTCTTTGAAAGTTACAGTAGCTGTGTCAGTTTTGCCATCTACGCTAGTAACTTTCAGAGTACCGGTTTTTGCTTCTTTCACGTCTGTGGATACTTGAACTTTCATTCCGCCATTAGTGTAAGTTACTTTAACTTCTGGCTGAGTCAGAGTTTGGTTGCCGATTTTCAGTTCAACAGACTCGATATCGTCTTCGGATACTTTGCTGTTCAGGTCAGCAACTACTTGGTATGCGTATACGCCGCCACCCATGCTGGTGAATACACCATCAAGTTTGCTTGCGATAGCATCCCAGTTGTCGCCGCCACCGTTACCTGGTTTTTCACCTGGAGTTTGGCTCAGGAATTCTTCGATAGCATCCTCGGAGATGTCGTTTTCATCCAGGTAGTCTTCGTCAGCGACGATCAGAACGTAGTCATAACGGGAACCGTCATCGTCGGAGTCGATCAGGATGATCAGATCGCCATCTTCAACACCGTCGGTAGCTTCCAGATCATCAAATGCATCGATGTAAGCAGTGGAAGAGGAAGTCAGCAATTTAGAACCACCAGTAGTCTTGATGGTGTTGCCATCTACATCTTCAACTTGAGCTACACGCAGGTCTTCAATGCCGTTGTCAGCCCACTCATCTTCGTCCAGAGTGATTCTCGCAGCTTCGCTGGTGTCTGCACGGTCTACTACTTCTTCAACATCGTCTACGATGATTTCGTCATCGGAGTTGGTATCGAATGCGATGAAGTCACCACGGCGGATACCTTTGTCAACCAGATCGTCTTTGTCGTCGTCCAGTTTGAATTCTTTTTCAATCAGGGCGCCGGAGTCGTCTTTGGTCAACAGGGTGATAACGTCTGCTCCACCGGAAGTTTTGAAGTCTTTCACGAAACCGAAACGAGCGTCTCCGCCCAAACCGCTTCCGTCTACAACGAAGATTGCTTCTACTTCATCTTCATCGTCGTTCAGCAGGTAGTAAACTTTCAGGTTGCTGGAATCAGCAACGTCTTTGAACTTAACAGTACCTGGAGATTTCAGTTCAGGGCGTTTTCCTGGAGTGATTTCGCCAGTCATTTTGAAGACTGCAGTGTCGTCTGTTACTTCTGCATCGCCTACTGCATCGTCATCTTCATCGGCCAGTTTTTCCCAAGCGGATCCTTCGCTGAATTTCAGTTTGGAAGTATCCATGATTTTCGCTTTGCTCACTTCACCTTTGGAATCCAGGGAAACTTCGAGCAGTACGAGATCTTTATCTTTGCTTGGAGTCAGGAGACCTTCCAGTTCATCTTCACGATCGTTTTTGTCGAAAGATTTACCGTCAACGTCTTCGATTTTCTTCTTATCGAGGGAGACAGTCAGTTTCTTGCCTTTTTCTGTCATCACCACGAATGCGTACTCATCGCTGCTTGGGTTGTAAGTAGCTTGTTTTGTGATGATCGCTTTCAGTTTGCGATCGTTAACAGCGTCAGAAGTTTCGATGTGACGGATGCGGCCAGATGGATCCAGGTATGCTTTTACATCTTCACCATCGAGGTCGCTTACCCAATCCCAATCTTTGCTGCTCAGGGTTTTCACATCTTTGTTCGCATTGTCGGAGTAAGTAGAACCATCTTGACGCATACGGTAAGTTTTGTCACCGATAGTCAGACGGATGTCAGAGCTGCTACGAGTAACAACTTTGTCAACTTTACCTTCAACTACAGTACGGTTAGCAACAACGATCAGTTTGTCCTCGTCGCCATCAGCGTAGTATACGCTGTATACGTCCATTGGTTTCAGGTCAGCCAGTTTCGCTGGTTTGCCATCCAGGAGGACAGTGAAGTCAATGCCTTCATCGAGGTCATCCAGGTCGCTGAATTTGTGGTTATCAAGGTTTTCGATTTTCTTCTTGTCAGCATCGATTTTCTTGATTACTTCAGAACCGTATTTCAGACCTTTTCTGGATTTGTCCATAGTTTGGTCGTCAATTACGTGGATGTAGCTGATTTCGTTGTTGTCGCTCAGAACCAGCTTAGCTGCGAAAGTATAGCCGCTGTCGGAGTTGTTGTCTTTGATGATGTCTTTCAGACCGTCAACAGCATCGTTGTATTGTTGGAAGTTGTAAGTAACTTTGGTGTCTTTGGTAAATTTGTAGGATTTACCGCTTCCGTCCATGGAGATTTTCAGATCGTCCAGATCAGAGTTGCTCAGGTTGGAAGGATCGGAATAAGCTTTGCCATTCAGGTAGAAAGTGTCCAGACGGTCCATTACTACGTCTTCGTCTTCGGAACCTTCCATCCAAACGATTACGTTTTCTTTGTCGTCTTTGATCCACACTTGTACGTGTTGACCATCGAACTCGTTCGGGTTGATGCCGTCTGCTACTTTGTAAGTAGTGCTGCCCAGACCAGCGTCTTTACCGTTCAGTTTTACTTCGTTGGATTTCAGTTCACCCAAACCGATTGTTGGGATTTTGGTAACTACTGGCAGATCGTCTGGATCGTTGCCGTCATCGTGAGCCCATTCCATGTCACGAACAGTTACATCCAGATATTTGGTCAGCAGAGTTTCGTCAGTTACGTTGAAACGGATGTCAGTACCGTATTCAACTTGCTCCATCAGGTCTACGCGAAGAGCGTTGTCCAGCATTTTGAATACGTCACCGCGAACTGCTGCATTGTTAGGGTTGCTGATACCTTTTGCAATGTTCAGCTCGGAAGCTTTGGAGATCATGCTGTTTGGCCATACACCTTTAACGGATGGCTCATAACCCAGAGCGCGAACGATCATGGTTACTGCTTCAGCATAAGTAACTTGGTTTTGCGGTTTGAAAGATTTGTCCGGGAAACCTTTTACGATTTCTTCACCGGAAGCTACGTTTACGAAACCAGCGAACCAGTCAGTGGAACGAACGTCAGTGAAAGTAGAGTTGAATTGTGCCAGTTTCGCACCTTGCTCCAGTCCGCGAGCGCGAACGATCAGAGTAGCGAACTCAGCACGAGTGATTGTTTTATCTACGCCGTAATCGCCGTTGCCATAACCTGCTACCAGGCCAAGAGCTTCCAGACGTTTTACGGTTTTCTCCATTGCAGCATCCATTTTAGGAGCAGTAGTTGTGTCCTCTGCTGCGAAAACCATTGGAGCAACAGTAAGTGCGAGGGCACTTGCCAGTACACTGTTAACGACCTTTTTCATAACCTTGTGTTCTCCTCCTCTAGTATAAACAAATTGTTCTTGGGGAATATTTGTTGTTAATCTATCTTTCTTTTTAAAGCCCGAATCCTGCAAGCGCGTGTCACCTCCTTTCGCAGGATAGCTTCGCTTTTGAGTGTTAAAAATCTCTAGTATAGTCAGTATTGTGTAAAAAGCAACAATCACTAGTGTAACACAATTGCTAGAATCCGTGAATCTTTTTTACACAATTCCCCGTTTTTCGTGTGACATCCTATTAAACGCCTCAGGTTTGCAAAAGTTGCGGTGCCAGCGAAAAAAAGTTTCAAGTTTTTTTTCGCCGCCGTATCCAATCGGGATATGTACGCAGTGACATCCGCCACAATTCGTATTATAGGTCACGCCGGGCGGACTGTCACCATTGAACCTTTTTCCAGTTTCAATCAACTGTTCGAAAATTTAGCTTAGTTTCCAAGAGCTGTTTCAAAGTTGACGACAGCCAGGTTGTAATTCAACACAGCCTTCTGGTATTGATTCTCGCGATCGGACAATTCTTCCTCTGCCTGAATCACTTCGAGAGTAGTCGCCAGACCGTTTTCAAAGCGCAAATTGGTCAGGCGATAGCTTTCCGCTGCGGAATCCTTCGCCGTTTTTTGGTACTCGATCGCTTTTCTGGCTGCATCCAGGTTCAGATACGCCTGTGCCACCTCTTTGGAAATGGTGCGTTTTTGCTCTTCCAGCGCCAGCTTGGATTTTTCCACGTTGTTGCGCGCAACTTTACCCGGCCATGTGGACAGGGCAGAGTATTCCTCGATCAGCTTGACGTTCAGCTCGGCCAAATTCAGCTCTTCCTGCGCCTTGGTCATTTCGACGCGTTTGGAGATCGCCTGCTCTTCTGCCTGCTGCATGGTCATTTTGATCGGAGCAGCCTGCTTGTTGGAGGAAACAACCTTCCACTGTTTGTTCAAATCAACGCCGAGGAAGTCGTTCAGATCCATGCGAGCTACCTCAACGGCGTTTTGGGCGCTTGTCAGGCTGGCCTGAGCACCTGCTACCCCCATCTCTGCCTGCAGAACATCCGTTTTCGCTTTGGTTCCCACTTTAAAGGCAGCTTGGGCTACTTTCAGCTGCTGCTGGGCGCGAGACAGGCTTTGCTTTTTCAATTCCAGGTCATCCTGGGCAAAAATCAGGTTGTAGTACGCCTGCTGCGCACCCAGTTTGATTTTCGATTCAGTCGCGGTTACCTGCAGCGCGTTCAGCTTTTTGTTCATATCGGCCTGGGCATTGGTCACATACTTCGCTTTCGCTGCATCCAGCGACTCGATCATGTCTGTCGGCATTTCAGCAGAAGTGCGATAGGAAAGCATTTGGTTCAGGTCCGCGTTTTTCGCGTCCAGTCGAGCGGACTCCAGAGTCGCGTTGGTTTCCAGCGCTTGCTTGATCGCTTTGTCCAGCGTGAGCTCTTCTACTCCGGCTGCGGGTGCAGTAGTCGTCGTAGACGGAGTCGTGGCAGCCGGTGCAGTCGTTGTCGTGTTGCTGGTCGATGCACCGGTTGTGGTCGTTCCCGTTGTTCCGGTTGTCGAAGTGTTTTTGTCCGTCGCTGTTCCGGTAGTGGTAGTAGTAGTAGTACCGGTAGCCGAGCTACCCGCTTTTGCGTCGGTTGCATCCTTTGCTGCTGCATCGGTGGTTTCCTTCGCAGCCGCATCTGTCGCTTTCGCGTCGGTAGCCGTCGTGTCCTTCGACTGATCAGCTGTTGTAGTCGTGCTTGCTTTCGTTTGCTCGGTCGTGGCTGTATTTGCAGATGCCGTCAAGGTTCCTGCGCCAATCGCCGTAGTCAGAACTGCCGCCAAACTAATGGTCATCCATTTTTTCGAGTATGGAAAATTCACTGCCTGTACACTCCTTTTCAAATTGTGTTGATGTTAAAACCTTTCACCACTTGAAATATTTCAGTTTCACCCAAGATCACTATATCACAGAGTAATGTTTCGTACACGAAAAATTAGTGTATTGGTACGATTTTCATAAGGGATTACGCACACTGTATCATGTATAGATCATCCCTTCCCCTTTCATACTGCCTTGCTCCATAGAGTAATACGATTATGTGTCAAAAAAATTTCAGGATTCGCTTCATAAAGCTCCACATGCTATCCTTTTTATGAGGTGAGTCGATAATGCTGCAGCAATACAAGACGATTGCCGGCTACGGGGAAGACTACATTGTCATCGAGCGCTCCCGCTTCATCGGGTATGCGCAGCGAGTGACGACCGAGGAGGAAGCCAGCGCGTTTATCGCCATGATCAAAAAGAAACACTGGGACGCGACGCATAACTGCTCCGCCTTTGTCATCGGAGAAAACGATCAGATCCAGCGCTCAAGCGACGATGGCGAACCGAGCGGCACGGCCGGAAAACCGATCCTCGAGTGCATCAAGAAAAACGGGGTCAAGGATACCGTCGTTGTCGTGACCCGTTACTTCGGCGGAATCAAGCTGGGAGCCGGAGGGCTGGTCCGCGCATATACGGCGGGAACGGTAACGGCTTTGAAAGCGGCCGGGATCGTGGTGCACACCCTCCACCAAAAGGTGTCCGTCAATGTGGACTACCATTGGTGGGGAAAAGTCGAGAACGAACTGCGCCTGACCGAACAGCGAGTCGTGGGCACCGACTATACGGACCGTGTGACGGTACACGTCCTGATCCCGGATGGCCAACAGGATGCGTTCGTCGCAGGGATGATCGATCTGACAAACGGCCAGGCCCAGATCGAGCTGGGTGAAAAGGAATATGTCGAAGTACCTGTCGAAGCGGTAGGCGACGAGGACTGACAGGAAGGCAAAAAGCTGAAGAGGCAGATGACCTCTTCAGCTTTTCTTCTATTATATAGGGTGAAGCTACACTTATGGTTTTATTATTGTTTCGGGAGTTTTTTCAGTTGAACCATGACGCGGATGGTGATGACCGCCATATCTGCACGAGTCAGATTTGTATTTGGGACAAAGCGATAAACAGGTTTTTTCGCGTTTGGATCCTTGGGTTCGCCATTCATCAATTTTGCTTTGGCCACTGCCAGAACAGATGGAGCTGCATAGTAACTTACATCTTTTGCATCTTCGAACATCTTTCCTAAAGCCAGTTTGGATGCATCCAGTGTCCCCAACTTCATGTTAAGTGCACGCGCAATCATAATCGCTGCTTCTTGGCGAGACAATGGCTGCTCAGGTCTGAAATATCCCGGTTCCTTGCCTCGTACAATGCCAGCACGAGCTGCAGTTTCAATATATTTGTATTCATAGTCCCATCTGTCACGTCTCGGATTTACATCTTTAAACGTTGGACTGGATGGAGTATCCTCATCCTCATACGGTCCATCGTTAATCGGTAAATCCAGCGCCTTAACCAGCATGGTTGCAAATTCACCACGACTAATGTCTTTGTATGCTCCAAACTCATTGGCTCGGTAATTGACCATAATACCTTTCGAGAACAATGTCTCCATTGCGTCCCGAGCGTATTCGTGGCCAATTACGTCGTCAAAGGACTCTCGGTTTTTGAGCACTATATAATACCCAAATCCTCTAAACGGTACCGTAATTACCTTTTTACCTGTATTAACGACACCACCAAGGTTCTGCCAATCACCGGAACCACTTTGGTAGAAGACAGTAAGAATATTATTTGCCGCATTAACAATAGATGCGTCGTACTTAATCGACAAAGTTCCTGCACGACTTGGGACAAGGTTTTCTTCGTTCCTCGATTTAAAATCCCTAATATCATCATCATTCTCTTCGTAAGGATCGCGTCCGCCAGGAGCCTCTTTGTCCCCAGCATCTACGTAGTACAGGGGGCTTGCATAGTTAAAGTTATCATCCAAATCCAATTTGGAGCTCATATTTGAACCTGGGATAGTAACTTGACCCGTTGTACGATCGGCGATACCAAAATACAAAGGAACATCTACAAAGATATCTCCGAGTGGATTTTTCACTTCTTCTCCTTCCAACTTATTTTCGGGTGAAAGGAGCACTGTTCCCGATGGGAATTTCAATTCGAGTGCTTTATCAAAAACACTAAAGGAAACCTTTTTCCCTAAAATATCACGGTACTCTGCACCATTTACAGATGAATTTGCGTTAAAGATTTGAATTTCATCATTGTACGAATTGCTGCCCACCTGCACCGTGTATTTGATTTTGTTTAAACCCTTTTTCAACGACACCGTTGCTGTAAACACATAGTAAGTCTCCGGTATTTCCCTACCCCGATCTTTGTCGTACTTAAAGTCAGGGTTGTCCGTATTGGTTACAACTGCCTCTGTTTTTCCGAACAGTACTTTGTTTGCATTTTCTGCAAAGATTTTAATTGGAACACTGTTCGAATTGACAACGATATATTGATCGGATTCTTTTGCCTTAACCGGAGAGATTACTTCCCAGCTATTCGTTGTTTGATTAATGGTCAAATTGTATCGAACTACTGCACCTTTCGAATCTTCAGCTACAATCGTATAAGTTGTAGAACCATTCTTTTTCAGAGTAAGCGGGAACAGAGCGAGTACATTCTCTTGTTCTTCCGCCTTTGAAAGTTCGTCTTGTACGGATTCAATCAAGTCACCGTATTCACGGCTTTTCATCTTTGCATCAAACAATATGCGGCTCTGCGCCTCAAAGTTGAGACTCTCGAAATCATCTTGCAAGTCTGACGGGATATCGCGAATCGTGTTGATGTAATCCTGATTATTCTCCTGAAGTTCCCAGTCTCCGTTTTCATAACGGAAATCAGCAATTCGTTTCCCACTCTTCTCGATGTATACATGTTCCGCACCATCTTCTACTTTGAAACTAAATCCGCTCAAGAACTTGGCACTGGTTTGATAAGCTGTATCTGTTGCTTTTTTCGTCAATTCGGTCGTTTTGCCATTCTCGATGATTTCCAGCTTTATGTCATTAATCGTTGGTGCTTTCGAAGACATATATAGAATGGAGTAGGTAAGGCTGACCGATGGATCCGTAGTCAACTTGATTTCCAGTTCGTGTTCTCCTTGTCCCCTGGCGTTGATGATCTCACGAATAGCAGATGCTGGAATGGAAATAGAACCGACAGGGTTCGAAGCAGTGGATGGATTGATTTTCAACCCTCCAACTTTGCCATCCCCAATACCGTCATTATCATCTTGCGAATCGTTGTTATCATCATCAAGTTCAACTATATCAACATTATTTAATCTAACTATAATGTTTTGATTTGTCAGTTGGTAATTGTAAATTTTCCCGTTCAGTGTGTAGAAGTCACTATCGCTGCTGGCTTCGTAACCACTCTCGAAAGTTTTTTGCCCCGTTCCGTCAGTATAGGTCAAATGTACGTAAGGGGATACCTCAACACGCAGTTTGTATGTGACGGAAACCGGGCCATTGGAACCCGAATACCTAATCTCCAGAGTCCCGGTACCTGCCGGAAGATTTTTCATGTCAATATAAATTTGATTTGTGCTTACTTGGGGAGTAACTTCCTTCCCCTCATATAATACCTTGTAATCGGATGGGTTATTACTCATATTCTTGGTTTGGATGGTAATTCCCACATTCGATTTTCCTAGGACGTTTACACCCCCCTCGTAAAGCTCCTTCGTCCCGTCGTAAGTCGCTTTGACAAATTGGGCCTTATTGGAGTCGGTAAACATAAATTTGTATTCGTACCCGTTAATAACTGCGTAGTCCTCTACCTCACTCGGGGGAGTAGCGTTGTCTTTTTGGATGAACACATAATCAGCACTAACCGTGTAGACATCCCCGTCTTTAAAGAGTCCTGCTTTAACCGTTGCATTATTGATTTTCGTTTGAATATCAGTATCAAACGTATACTCAGTAAATCCAGACCCTTTACTGTCTGCTTTTGATGGAGCTACTTCGACCGTAAAGCTACTCCCCGGTTTCGAAAACTTGAGTCGCAGGGCTTTAAATGTTTGCAAGGCATTATTCTCAAACTGCAAGAGAGCCTTTCCTTTAATTCTGAAGGTCTCGGTGTTACCATTCGCATCTATACTACCTGATATCGTCACTACTTTGTTGAGATCCAAAGCATAGCTTTTCTCACTTGGCGGGGGACCAGGTATGGATTGGATTATCTCCACATTGTTAAGCTGATTGGCAGTATTTTTATCTCTCGACACAACATGGATTGTACGAGTGATGACTCCGACTGTTGTATTTTTACTATAAACAGTAAAAGCCAGTCTGTTCTCGCCTAGAACAGAAGAAATGGAAGCAGAAAAGGTCCCTGAGGAAACTTTGGTTTCCACTTCTTCATTTGTAGTCATGTTTTTTACTACAACTCTGTCTGCACTCTTCACCGAACCGTCTACACTAAGTGACAACCGTTTATTCGAAGGAACAGTAATCAAGGTAGTCGTCAATCCTAAAGGGGTGTCATTTACCGTAATATTGTCAATGTACGGAGTGTTATTGTACACCACAAAAAAATGAAGGTGTTCAATTCTTTTAGCGCCTACCTGATCATAAAACGTAATCTCATTCAGTCCCGGTTCCAGTTCAATATCATAAAAGGTAAAGCTCAAGCCGGATATTGATGGCGCGGTAGAACTTAAATCCTTGATGTTTTGACCGTTATTTGTGGAAATCTCCAATCTCAGGTTCTCAGGCTTTATACCACTTGAAGTTCCGACCACACCTCGAAGGGTGATATGATTCTCGGGATGAATAACAGCGTTATTTTTGCTATTCCCCTGGTCTTTGTAATCTGTTAATACGATCGCGCTGCCAACCTGTTGATAATCATAAACTACCGTTTTCTCGTACCCAGTGTTTACTGCAACGACCTTAATCATATTTAAACTGCTCTTAAGACTAATCGTTTCCAAACTAACGGTCGCTGGAAGTGGTTTTGCAAGAGTTCCCGAATACGATTGAACAGTCACACCATTTACTTGCACTTCTATCAGAGGTTCCGGATCAAGAGTTCCACCGTTATAGGAAAACTCAAGCCCCGACAATTTACTGTTATACACTACGATCGGATCGTTTTCATTGCCCGGGTCACCTACCCTCCCGACCTCAACTCCATTCGCCTTAAAAGTAAGCGATGTTCCATACGACCCTTTTTCCAGTTTGTAAAACATGGTAATCTTTTCATCGTTAAACGTTACTTCTACCTTTGTCACATTCCCGTTTCTATCAATATCAAATTTATCCAGAGTAAGCGTGTTCCCAACAAACGCTTGTGGTTTGTCGAATGTAACTACTTGGTCCTGAACTTTGACTGTTACCGTATTATTATTTGCAACCGAGTTTGTCAGGACTATTCCTTTAATCGATCTTGTCTTTACTTCCACAGGATTGGATTGTGTACCAAAAGAGTTGATTTCACTAGGTGTAGTCTGACCAGTACCACCATTATTTACGATTAAGTCGGAAGGGTTTTTAATAGTCCATGTTCCCTGTGCCGCAGCTGAAGTTGGAACCGCCGGGATCAGACCGGTTACAAGCATCATCATGATCAAGCAAAGGGCGAACCAACGACGGACTTGTTGACTGGCTTTAAACATTGTTTCACCTCTCCAATTTTCTTTTTCCTTTATTTCCCCATTTTTTGTTCTGGGTATAGTTTTCTCCCTTTCATTATCGGACAAATCGAGTCTCCACTTAAGTGTTTCTCCCCAAAAGAAGGAAAAGTTGTCTCCCCCATTGAATGGAAGGGAATTATAGAGCATAAAAAGAACCAAGTAGATAAGCTCTACTTGGTTCTAAAAAGTTACTTGTTGAGATTAGTTAGTTCTCCGTTGTTGCTCCGCGTACTTGACTTTCAATCTGCGATACGCATTAATCAACGGTCTGTGTCTGCGGCTCACCAGTCCGACGATCTCCGTACCCAGGTGGGTCGCGATCAGAAGGGCGACCATGACGATGAGGGTCGTCCACTTGGTGGTCTTGGTGAGCAAGATCGCCATCGTTCCGAAGAAAATGCTGATCGAGTAAATCGTCAGCACGGTGGCCCTGTGGGACAGGCCCATGTTGAGCAGGCAGTGGTGCAAGTGCCCCTTGTCCGGGCTGGAGATCGGCTTCTTGTTCACGATCCGGCGCACGATGGCGAAGAATGTGTCCCAGAGCGGCACGCCCAGCACGACGATGGGGATGATGAACGAAACGAAAAGTGCCTCTTTAAAACCCATGATCGACAAGGCAGCCAGGTTGAAGCCCAAAAACAGCGAACCGGTGTCGCCCATGAACAGGCGAGCCGGGTGAAAGTTGAAGTACAGAAAACCAACAATCGCTCCGAGGAGCACGAAACAGTAGGTGGCGACCTTGTAATCGCCCATCAGCAGCGCCATGATCGCCATCGTCGCAGTCGCGATGGCCGACACGCCAGCCGACAAGCCGTCCAGTCCGTCGATCAGATTGACGGCATTCGTCACGCCGACGATCCAAAACATCGTGATCGGGATGGCGAGCCAGAAGAGCCAGCCGCTGCTGAAATCGATGCTGCCTGTGTACGGCAGGTTGACGACGCCAATTTTCAGGCCGAACGGAATGACGACGATCGCCGTCGCAGCCAGTTGGCCAAGCAGCTTCCACTTGGGCGAGAGCTGATACTTGTCATCCAGCATCCCCACTACCATCACAATCGTGCTGCCGATGAAAATCCCCAGCATTTCCCCGATGCTCGAGTACGGCACGAACAGGAAGAACGCTACCAGATAGCCCAGGTAAATCGCGAGTCCGCCCATGCGGGGCATGATCCGCGTATGTACCTTGCGCTGGTTGGGCGCATCGACTGCTCCTACCTTCACTGCGAGCCTCTTTACATACGGTGTAGCAATAAACGATACGATCAGCGAAGTCAAAAATCCGAGGATTAATGTAGACATCGACTGTTCTCCTCTCTACCGGTGCATCTAGGAGCGGCTTCTCCGTTTTTCTCTCAAGACTGTCAGGACAAACCGCGGAATGGCGAGCTGTCTCTTCCAGCGGGAAGGCTGGGAGATCAGGCGGTAAAACCATTCGAGGTGCAGTTTTTGCCAGAAGACAGGGGCGCGTTTGACTTTCCCGGAAATGACGTCAAAGCTGCCGCCTACTCCCATCATCAGGGAAGCATTCAACTGATCGCGATACTTGTTCATCCACTCTTCCTGCCTCGGCGCTCCCAGCGCCACAAACAGGAGATGAGGCTTTTTCTCCGCGATTTCCCGCACGATTTGTTCATCTTCGTCTTGTCGGAAATATCCGTCCCGATACCCGACGACGCGCGCGTTCGGATAGCGCTCAGCCAGCTTTTGTGCCGCCAGACTGATCACATCCGGGCGCGCTCCAAGCAAATATACATCCCAACGGTGACGGTCTGCCTCGAGCATCAATGCCTCCAGCAGCTCGACACCCGTAACGCGCTCATAGATCGGTTGGTTCGTCCATTTGGCCGCATAGACGATCCCGATGCCATCGGGAACGACATAGGCTTGTTCGACAATGGAACGAAAGTCACGATTTTCCCTTGCCAGCATCACGATCTCCGGATTGGCGGTCACCACATGGGTTCGCTCTCCGTTCTCAATCCGCTCGACCATGTATTCGACGCTTTCGCGAAAACCGCGTGTCGAAAAAGGTACCCCTAGTATACTTGCGACCTGTTTGGCCAATATTTTCACCTTCAATGTGTAAGTTGCCCACTTGCCATTTTACCCGAAAAGAAAGGCACATTCAAGATGTCATGAATGTGCCCCAGCCGCTGCAGTGAGCGCAAACATCAGTCCGCCCTCGGCTACAACCTTGCCATTTACCAATGCTTTCCCGTATCCTTTTCCGACTGTCCCGCGAACGCGGGTCAATTCGACATCCAGCGTCAGCGTGTCGCCGGGCTTCACCTGGTCCTTGAATCGGAACTCGTCAATGCCGGCGAACAACCCGATTTTTCCTCGATGTTCCTCCATGCTCAGCATGGCTACGGCCCCGACCTGCGCCAGCGCTTCCACAATTAGGACGCCTGGCATGACCGGGTACCCAGGGAAATGGCCCTGGAAAAACGGCTCGTTGATCGTAACGTTTTTCACGCCGACTGCCCGCTTGCCATGCTCCAGCTCCACAATTTTGTCTACCAGCAAAAACGGATACCGATGAGGAATGATTTCCTGAATTTGCACGATATCCAAAGGCGCTTGAAATTCCATGATACACCGCTCCATTTCCATTCATAACTAGACTTGTCCATGTATGAAGACCAAACAGCTTTGTGAGAATAAAGACAACACCCGTCTTCGCTGACGCGATTTCCGGGGTTGAGATAAAGGAGCGCTTCCCCTTTTGACAAGTGGAAGTGCTCTTTTTCCCCCTCCACCTAAGCGCGATTCAGCAAACGAAACTTCCCGAGGTAGATCGCGCTCGTTATAAACGAAAAGGCCATCACTGTCCAAAGAATCGCTTCACTGTGCTCGTACCGGTACATAATCAAAGGGAAGACCAGATAAAACAATACGGTCGTCAGTTTGCCATAGGCGTTTGCCGGTACGGTCTTCTTTCCGCGAAGGTGGTAGATCGCTCCCGTCACGATCATCGCGACATCCCGCGCAAAGAAAAACAAGGCAGCCCACAAGCTGATACGCTCCGTCAAAAACAGGGAAGCGATCACAGCCATCATCATCAATTTATCGGCAAGCGGATCCAGCATGATCCCAAGTGTGGTCACCAGCTTATGTTTCCTCGCGATGTACCCGTCCGCAATATCCGTCAATCCCGCCAAGATCAGGATGCCCAAAGCGATCTCTACATGATACGGGTTTGCCGAAAAAAAGACGTATAGGTACAAAGGGATAAGCACGATGCGAAAGATCGTAAGCAAATTAGGAAGATTCACGGATATCCCTCCGTAGTCAGATCGTCACTTCCTTTTTCAACCACTCGATCTATTATACTCTGTGGACAAACGCTACAACAAGTCCCCGTAAAAAGCAGCAAGCCCAAACCGAGCGGTCCGGGCTGCGACTGCCTGCAGACCTGCGATCACGTCTCCGCAAACAACAGGTCCCACATATGCTTGTATGTATTCAGATCAAAAACTTCTGCCGTCGGCTTGTGTCCTACCACGCCGTACCCGATCATCAGCCCGATGACCAGGGAGAAGAAGAGCAGAAGCGGAACCATCAGGACTTTGATCATGACGATGGACCAATTCCTGCCTCTCCGTGGGCGCTCTTTATTCTTGGCTTCCTGGGTATCACGCGGGAATGGTTGTCCCCCTGCTCGATTCATGCTCCTCTCTCCCGTCATCCTATAGATTACCTGCTCCTCAGCGAATTCGCGATGCTCATCATCTCGTCGCTGATGCCGATCGCCCGAGAGTTCAGCTGATATGCGCGCTGAATATTCACCAGCTGGGACATTTCCTCCATCATGTTGACATTGGAGGTCTCCAGCGCCCCCTGGCGCAGAGTCGCGCTGCCTTCTGCCAGCACATTGGTATATTTGGTCGATGGATTGTCTCCGGATGCAATCTCGGCGTCGAACAGGTTTTGCCCGACTTGCTGCAGCTGGTCAGGATTGTCCACCTTCCAGACGCCAATTCTGCCGTACTCGGTACCATCTGCGTTCAGTACGCCCTCTTTGGAGATCTGGATATTGCGCACAGGCTCCGGCAATACGAACGGCACGCCGTTGTCATCCGTCAAAATATAGCCCGACGGCGTATGCAGCACGTAGCCGCCCTCGTCGTCGTCATACTCGATCTGAAACGCCCCGTCGCGCGTCAGCCGGTTTTCTTCCTGGATGACCGCACCTGTGGCGTCCTTGATTTTTTTCGTGACAAGAAAATACCCGTCACCTTCGATGGCGACGTCTGTCGGCACATCCGTCTGCTTGATGCTGCCCTGGCCCATATCGAGCTTGGTCAATCCGAGCCGCGCCCCGCTCCCGATGCGAAGGCCGGCCGGAGTGTTGCGATTTTGGTTGTCGACCGCAGGCTGTTCGTTCATCGAGCCGGACAACAGCTCGGAAAACGAAGCCACGCGGCGCTTGTATCCCGGCGTATCGAGATTCGACAGGTTGTTCGACGTATTGTCCAGCGCTTGCTGGATGCCGCGCATGGCGGCTGTGGAAATATTAAGCGACTGTATCATGGCTGCCTCCCGTTACCCGTTTACCCGGCCGATTTCATTCGCGGCTTTTTCCAGCGTGCCATCGATGGTCGTGATCACCCGCTGATTCGCTTCATACGCGCGCAGTACACTCATCATCCCTGTGATCGTCTGCATCGGATCGACGTTGGCCCGCTCGATCCAGCCTTGCTGCGTTCCGTAGCGTCCCGCGATCGCAGGAGTCGTGTATTGACCTGCCGCCAAAGCTGCCTGATCGTTGGCTTCGGCCACATCCAGCGCTTCCGCCTGCGCTTCGCCTTCCAGACGGAATACATTGGTCCCTTCGCGCACGAGCTGCAGCGGATCCGTCACCACGCTCAGTCCGAGCCTTGGGTGGTTGGGCAGCGTTTCCAGCGTGCCGGTAGCCGGATCTTCGTATTGCAGCTCTCCCTGGCGGCTGATCTTCAGACCCTGGCCTGCGCTCACCCCGTTCGGATCGTTGACGAGAATGGCCCGATTATCGCCGTCCAGCACGTAGTACCCGTCCGCCGTCACGAGATAGCCGTCCGCATTGACGCTCCAGTTTCCGTTCCGCGTGTAGCGGACATCTTCCGGCTGCGCGGGCTGGGTTGCATCCTCCAGGCGTGCCACGCTGTAAAACAACCGGCGTTCCTTGCCATCCTGATCGGGCTGCAGATTGTCCAGCAAAGCCACATCGTATGGATTGCGCGTTTCCGCGATATCCCCTTGCGTAAACATGGGCATAGCCTCCGACATGTAAACGCCGGAGTTCAGACGACCGATCACGGCAGCCTGTCCAGTCAAATTCGGGTAGCCTTGAACATCCGGCCCCTCCTGATCGCGGATGCGGGAAAGCAATTGTTCCGGAAATGCGCGCATCACACCCACATCCTGCTTGTAGCCCGGCGTGTTGATGTTGGCCAGATTGTTCGCCAGCGTTTCTTGCCTGTTCTGCAGGGCCAGCATGCCGGATGCAGACGTATACAAGCCTCTGATCACGTAATCTTACCCCCTGAATAATTTCCTATTCCGGTGCGCTGGTACTTTGTCCAGATAGTCCAGCATCATTCCTGTCCCTTTGGCTACGCACATCATCGGCTCGTCCGCGACCAGCACGGGGACCTTCAATTCGTCCGCCAGAATCTGGTCGATGCCGTGCAGCAATGCGCCGCCGCCGGTCAAGAAAACACCCTTATCAATTATATCGGCAGAAAGTTCCGGAGGTGTTCGTTCCAAAACAGATTTGGAGGCTTGTACAATGGCACTCACCGACTCGGCCAGGGCTTCTTGGACTTCACCTGAGCGGATGGTAATCGTCTGCGGCAGCCCGCTTACCATATCTCGTCCGCGAATGTCCATTTCGTCCTGGCGCCCGTCGGAAACGGTCCCGATCTGAACCTTGATGTCTTCAGCCGTACGCTCTCCAATCAGCAACTTGTATTTATTTTTTATGTACCGCATAATGGCCACATCAAATGTATCCCCTGCTACTTTGATGGAGGATGAAGTGACAATGTCGCCCATGGACAGGACAGCAACATCGGTCGTACCTCCACCGATATCCACTACCATATTGCCCGACGGCTGAAAAATGTCCATTCCTGCCCCTACTGCAGCTACTTTCGGCTCTTCCTCGATGTACACTTCTCTGGCGCCGCCGCTGCGTTCAGCCGCTTCGCGAATCGCTTTTTGCTCGACGGAAGTGATGTTGGTCGGACAGCAAATCAGGATACGCGGACGTGCAAACATGCTTTTGCCGCCGATTTTCGTCAAGAAGTGCTTCAGCATGGCTTCCGTTATTTCAAAGTCCGCAATGACACCTTCCCGCAAAGGTCGGATCGCTACTATGTTCCCTGGGGTGCGGCCCACCATACGGCGAGCTTCGTTGCCCACAGCCAATACTTTTCTGGTTTTGCTGTCTATTGCTACGACAGATGGTTCATCCAGGACTATTCCCTTGCCTTTTACAAAAACCAAGACATTGGCTGTCCCCAAGTCGATTCCGATATCTTTGCCAAACATGAAAGGTCCTCCCTGTTACCAGTTACATTTCTATCTAATATCATAGGCTCTTCTACGTAAGAGGACAAGGAAATTCTTTCTTACACACTTTCTTCCTGTTCGACGCGAACTTTTTTACTACGTCGTTTGTACTTGATCTTCGTGGCTTCGCCTCCCCGCAAATGTCTGATGGCTTTGTGATATTCCAAAATTTCCTTAACTTGGTTCGCCAACTCCGGATTTATCTCAGGCAGCCGCTCAGTCAAGTCTTTGTGCACTGTACTTTTGGAAACACCGAACTCTTTGGCGATCATCCGAACCGTATTTCGCGTCTCCACAATATATCGGCCGATTTTGATGGTTCGCTCTTTGATGTAGTCGTGCACGTCACTCGCCTCCTTGTATCTACATTGTCTGATACAATATATGGGTGCGTAGGGACACATATTCTACGTTTCCAAGCCTGACAAGCCAGCACGGCCGCATCTTTTTTCAACAGTTTGTACCAAAAGGGGAAAAACCCTTATCCTGGACAGCGATTTTTATAAATTGCCGCGTACAAAAAAACCACCCGTAAAAGCGGCTGCTTTACAGGTGGTTTGCTTGATTATTGGTTCTTGCTTTCCGGTTCGCCCTGAATCAGGTACTGGTCGGGATTGACCGACTTGCCGTCTACGCGCACTTCGAAATGCAGGTGAACGCCGGAATCTTTTTCGTATTCGCTGCGTCCCGCAGAACCGATCACTTGGCCTTGGGTCACTTGATCGCCCGGTTTGACAACGACGTTTTCCAGGCTTTGATACGAAGTCACCATTTTGTCAGCATGCTCGATTTCCACGACTCGGCCGACGAGTGGATCGTTTTCCACCTTGACGACTTTTCCCGCCAATGCCGCGACGACGTCAAACCCTTTGCCGTCCGTCGATTTCAAATCGATCCCGGTGTGCGGGAAGAAAGAGTTGTTGTACTTGACCAGCGCTTTTTGCTGATTGTCCTTGGAGGCTCCTTCATCGTAGAAGCTCATCCCCATCTCGTACTGCACACCTTTTCCGACTGGCCATGCCAACGGCTGCACAGTGCCTGCGACCGGTACCGCTTCATCGCCCTGTGGTTCTTCTGCTGGTGTTTCGGGAGTAGTCACGGCCACGTTATCCTTGACGTTGGTCATATTGGATACCGTGTTCATGACGCTGCCCTGATACCACATCACAAAAGCGAGAATGATTGCTGCGGTGCCGATGTAGATTGCGGGAAACGCCCACTTCTTGCCCAATACTTTTTTCCAAGAACTTGACTTCTTGAATGGAATCGGTTGATTTTGATTTTTTTGATCTTCCATTTTATTCATCACCTCATCCCTCAGTATCGCCAGAATTTTGGCGTATAAACCTGAGAGAGAAGGGAAAAGTAAAAATTTGCCCGGCTGTAACTAAACCGGCATGATCTTCGTAAAGTTTTGCAGGGAGACTCCTTGGTAGAAGTACTTGACGATCTGCTCGGCGTTCTTGCCGCTCTTGGCCATGCCGTTTGCCCCCCATTGGCTCATGCCGACACCGTGGCCGTAGCCTTTCGTCGTGATGTACACCTGGCTGCCTCGCATCTCCATCGTAAATGAAGACGAGTTCAGGTTTAGCTTCTCGCGGAATTCCCGACCGGTAAATTCTTTCCCGCCGATGCTGATTTTGCCGACCCGGTTACCCGTCGTCTTCGTCTCGATCCGGTACCAGGCTCCGCCCGTGGAAGCTTCCTGCGTCAATTTTACGCCAAGGCTCTTTTCCAGCTCAGCCGTCGACATCACCACAGTCTCCTCGTAGCGTGGCGACTGGATGTCCCACGGACTTGGCACGCTTTTCAGATAGGGAATCGGCTTTTCCCAGTACTCGCCCGAGTTTTCCGTGAATCCATTGCTGGTCGAAAAGAACGTGGCGTCAATCGGCTTCCCTTCATACGTCAGAACGACGCCTGCGGTCGCCCGCACAGCCTCCAGTATCCTCTGGTTTTTCCACTCGTACTGGTCTTTCCACCGTTCGCGGCGCTGGCTGTCGTCGATATAGACCTGATGCTGCACCGTGTCCAGTACCTGGGCACCCTTCGGCACGTCGTCCAGCTTGCCCTCGGAAAGCCGGCGCACGATGTATGTTCGGGCAGCCATCGCCTGTGCCTTCAATGCCTCCAGTTCAAACTCGGCAGGCATTTCGGCCGCGACCACGCCGGCGATGTAGGTCTCCAGCGGGAGCGTCTCGACCACCTTTTTTTCCGTCCGGTATACCTTCACGTTGAGCGGCGGCTGTGACGAGGGGGTCGGGTCCGGGGCAGATACGGCCACATCCGCGGTTCCTCCTTTGGGCACAGCGGGACCGTACCAAGAGACCAGCGCCGCAGGCAGCGCGACGAGCAAGATCGGCAAAGCGATAAACCACAAGACCAGGTAACGTTTCATGCGACTGATCCTCCTCGCGTAAAGTAGCTAGACATTGTTATATCTATGTCTTGTCCCGAAGCGCTAGAACGCGAGAATGAGAGAGAAGCGAGAATGTTAAAAAGACCCTCTGTTTTCACAGAGAGCCTTTCATTTTGTCATCTGGTTGACATGTTTCTCAAGCAAAATTAGGAGAGAAGCTGACCTTTACCGTTTCCGGAACAGAAGCTTCACGAGTCTTCGGCTTTTCCTTCGTGACCCGCTCGACATCCGCTCCCAGCGCTTGCAGCTTTTCCGTAAAGTTCACATAACCGCGGTCGATGTGATGGAGCGCGGACACCTCCGTCTCGCCTTCCGAGACGAGACCTGCCAGCACGAGCGCTGCTCCCGCACGCAAATCCGTTGCGGCGACTTTGCTTCCGGTCAGCTTGGAGCCGCCCTCGACGATCGCACTGCGTCCCTCGATTTTGATGTTGGCATTCATGCGGCGGAATTCTTCCACGTGCATGAAGCGATTTTCAAAAACCGTTTCGGTGACGATGCTGGTCCCTTCCGACACGAGCAAGAGCGCCATCATTTGCGACTGCATGTCCGTCGGGAAGCCTGGATACGGCAATGTCTTGAGATCCACGGCTTTCAGCGGACCCGTGCGACGGACGCGAATGCCGTTTTCCTGCTCGTCCACTTCTACGCCCATCTCCCGCAATTTGGCGGTGACGGATTTGAGGTGATCGCAAATCGCGCCTTCCACGAAGACATCCCCGCCCGTAATCGCAGCCGCAACCATAAAGGTCCCCGCTTCGATCCGGTCCGGAATGACGCAATGGGTGCACCCCTTCATCTTGTCTACCCCTTCAATGCGAATCGAGCCCGTACCGGCACCCCGGATTTTCGCACCCATCCGATTGAGGAAGTTGGCCAAATCTACGATTTCCGGCTCTTCCGCCGCGTTTTCAATCACGGTGGTCCCTTCTGCCAACGCAGCTGCCATCATGATATTCTCCGTAGCCCCTACACTTGCGATATCAAGATAAATTTTCGCGCCTTTCAAGCGACCCTCGACACTCGCCTCGATGAAGCCTTGTCCGATCTCGATTTTGGCTCCCATCGCCTCGAACCCTTTCAGGTGCTGATCGATCGGCCTTGTACCAATGGCACAACCGCCTGGAAGAGCGACTCTGGCACGTCCTTGTCTTGCCAAGAGCGGCCCCATTACCAAAAAGGATGCGCGCATTTTGCGGACGAGTTCGTAGGATGCTTCCACGCTGGTCAGCTTGGCAGCATTTACAGTCAACACTTCATGATCATATGTAAGGGAGATTCCCATCGATTTCAAGAGGTCGCAGATTGTCCTGACATCGTCGAGAGCCGGCACATCCGAGATGACGCATGTCCCTTCTTCGGCCAGGATAGATGCTGCAATAATAGGGAGCACGGCATTTTTGGCGCCGGAGACTTTTACATTCCCCGACAATGCCTTACCACCGCGGACAATAATTTTATCCAATGTGTACCCCTCCGCGTGCTAATATTCCACTGTGATGATTGGTGTGCCTACGGTGATCCACGTTCCTGCATCATCGCTGTCCCGATGGGTCGCCACCTGTAGATTCATCTTCTGTCCGTTTAACGCGATGAATGGTTCCCATGCGCGGGTATACCCGGAAATGCTGACAACCGTCTCATCCTGCAAACGTTCAATTTCTGTTGCGTGGAGGGAACGAAAAATCGACAAAATCTTACCCTCCTGTTGGTCAACACTCATCTTAACATTGTACATTCCGCGAATACAAGTGCTAATTTGCGGAATGAAGTCGGCTTTTTTCAGGGCATTCGCGAACGATTCCTGTAATTGTTCCATATATAGTAGAGATTGACGGCTTCCTTTGAGCTGCCACACTACATATGTGTCAAACGAACCATTTTTGGCAACGCCTGACACCTCGTAGCGGATCTGGACGCCGCCTTGCGTGGTTTCTGTCTGATATGCGAGCATCTGGTTTTTCCGCGAGATTTCGACATGGGTAAAAGGAATCTCTAGCTGTTTTGCCCACCCTTTGGCCAACTCTTCGACTTCCTCCGGGCTGCTGACGAGTCCTATCGAGGTACGTGCACGCACCTGCACTTCGGTAGCCGTGGCACCGGAGTCTTCCATTGCCTGGAGCAGCTGTGCGGCTGCCGGCTTTTCTTCTGCAGCCCCGGCAGGCATCAAATAGACTGCTCCCATGCACACGACAAGCGCCACTGCCAGCGCCAACCACCCTGACCTTTTCCCCATGATTGATCCCTCTTCCCGTTTCAACTCTCTTTGTACTTCTCATTTTGTACATGAAACTGGGTGGATATACCAATCAGTCAGGGGGAAGTTCGAGCTTTTAGGAAAACAGGTTGCCAAACGTGAGCGACCAGCCCAGATAATCCAGGAAAAACCGGGAAATCTCGTAGCCCACTACAATAGACAAAAAGATTTGGAGCAGCTTGGCCTGTGCTCCGTTCGGCCGTTTGAGGATCTTTTCGAAACGGAACGATTGAAGCGCCCACCAGCTGAGCCCGATGAACACGATGTTCAGCACAATGCTCAAAAAACCGTACACTTCTTGCGACACATTCTCTTCCTCCTCTGATTTTATTTCAGCAGCCGCGTGCGGCGTATACGCAACAGGTCTCGTTTCTTGTCATTTTCGTGACAAGCCGCTTCAGAGACGCAGTCTGCGCGGCAATTGCTGCTACGCCTCCCCTTTCTCTCCGAAGCACCAGTCCAGGATTCCCCCCGCTGGAACGTACCTTTGAACATACAAAAAGGACAGCCCCTGCATAGAGGCTATCCTACTATTGTACATGAAGTGCTATCCTGTTACGAGTCTCATTGGAAGCTCGGCGGGAGCATGTTGCCAAAATCAAACGACGGGTTGAAATGCGCCTGGACGTAATCGGTCACAAGTCCCGGAAACGCCCCGAAAAACACGGTGGCGACTGCCATGACGAGCACAAACGCCCAGATGCCCTTTGGCACAGGAAGCGGGGCTTCGCTCGTCCCCGGACGCATGTACATTTGCCGAATGATTCCGAAGTAGTAATAGTACGAGATGACGCTGGTGATGATCATGGTCGCGGACAGCCAGTAGTTTTCCTGTGCCAGCGAGCCCATGAACAGATAGAATTTGCCGAAGAACCCTGCCGTAACCGGGATCCCCGCCAGGGACAAAAGGAAGATCGTCATCGCGATGGCCATCGCCGGCGAACGGTGATACAAGCCCGCGAAGCCTTTCAAATCCTCCGACTGCTGCTCGCGGGAAACGACCATGATCACCGCAAAGGCTCCAAAGCTGACCAGCAAGTAGCCGAACAGGTAGAAGATCGCCTGGCTGAAAAACAGGGTGGTCGGCGGCACGAACGAAACGAGCAGGTACCCGGCCTGCGCAATTCCCGAGTAGGCCATCATGCGCTTGACATTGGTCTGACGCATCGCCATCGTATTCCCGACGATCATCGAGAGCGCGGCCATCAGCCCGAGGTAGAAGCTACCCTGTTCGAAAAAGAATCGGCTGCTTACTCCATCGGTCACGTAGAGGAAAGAGACGAGCAGCAGGCGGAACAGCAGTGCGAAGCCCGCGGCCTTGGACACCACGGCGAGAAATGCCGTAACGGGTGTCGGTGCTCCCTGGTAGACATCCGGCGCCCACATGTGATTGGGAACGGCCGAAATTTTAAAGGCAAGACCTACCGCCAGGAAGACAAAGGCCATATAGACGAGGAACGAATAGCCTGCCATCGACGCTTCCGCCAACCGCCCCGCAATCTCGTACACATGCGTCGTTCCGGTAAGGCCGTACACGTAGGACATCCCGAACAGCGTAACGGCTGTCGCGATGCTTCCCGTGACCACGTACTTGAAAGCCGACTCGTTCGAATGGAGCGACTTTTTCCGCAAGCCAACCAGCACGTAGGAAGAAAGGGACAAGAGCTCCAGACCGACGAACAAGGTGATCAAATCGGCCGAGGATGCCATGACCATCGCTCCCAGCAGAGCCGTCAGCAGCAGGTAGTAATATTCTCCCTGATGCTCGACTTCCCTCTGCTTCAAATAGGAAAGGGACAACAGCAGCGCAAAGGCCGTCCCGGCCAGGAACAGCAGCTTGAACGCGTTGCCGTAGCTGTCGATGCGAATCATGTCCGCCATGTAGCTGTACGGCTTGTCGAGCGAGCTTTCGTTGGCGAAGACGAATACGGCAGCCAGCACGACTCCGACCAGGGACAGCCAGCCGATCACCTGTTTGCCCAGCCTTTTTCCCGCAAACAGGTCGAGCAGCGAGAGCACGGTAGCAAAGCCAAGAATGATAAACTCGGGCAGAAGGTAGCTCCAGTCATACGAGAAAATATCTTTTACGTCCATGGATTACCCTCCTATTCCCGTGACGATGGGTACGATCGTTTTCAAAGCTTGCTGCATCGGATTGCCCAGGACAGCCGGATACACCCCGATCAGGATAATGCACCCCAACAGTACGACCATCGGGATGACTTCCATCGGCTGAGCGTCGGCGAGGCCGATGAACCGGTCAGGCATCCTGCCGAATGTCGTGCGCAAAATGGCGCGAAGCAGATACACAGCCGTGAGCACGATGCCGAGCGCCCCTACCGCCGCAAGTACTGGCATGCGTCCGAACAATCCCAGGAAAGCGAAAAATTCGCTGATAAACCCGGACATGCCCGGCAGTCCGAGAGAGGCCATCCCGCCCGCCAGCAAGATCCCGCTGACAAACGGCATCGATTTGGCGAGGCCGCCCAGGTCGTCGATCATCGAAGTCTCGGTGCGATCCCAGATGACGCCGATCAGGAAGAACAGCAGCGCCGAAATGAAGCCGTGGGACACCACCTGGAACATCGCTCCCTGGAAGCCGATCGTATTCATCGAAGCGAGCCCGAGGAGGACAATTCCCATGTGGCTGATACTGGAGTATGCGAGGACCATTTTCAAATCTTTCTGGACGAATGCCAGCACGGCTCCGTACAGGACGTTGATGATGCCGAGCACGGCCAGCCAGGTCGAAAAGCCGTACGCCTGCTCCGGGAAAAAGCCGATGCCCATCCGGATGAGACCGTAAGCCCCCATCTTGAGCAAAATGCCGGAGTGAATCATTACGATGGATGGAGGCGCCTGCACGTGGACTTTGAGCATCCATGTGTGGAAAGGAAAAACCGGAAGCTTGATCGCAAAGGCGATAAACAGCGTCAGGAACAACCCGTAGCGAAATGCCGGCGTCATGAGCTGCGCTGCCGGGTGCTCCGGCGTGGACAATATCGTCGCGATCTGGTCGATATTCAACGTGCGCAGCATGATAAAGAGTACGATGAAAGCCAGGAGCATGATGCCGGAACCGATCCCGTTGTACAGCAGGAACTTGTTGGCCGCACGCTCGCGCTCTCCGTAGCCCCAGATGCCGATGAGGAAAAACGTCGGCACCAGCGTCATTTCAAAGAAAATAAAGAACAGGAACAGGTTGTCGGCGGCAAAGACCCCGAGCATCCCGATCAACAGGATGTGAAACAGGATGAAATACTCTTTCACTCTCTTTTTGATCGACCAGGACGCTGTCGCTGCCAGCGCCGCGATAATCGTCGTCAGCAGGATGAGCGGCATCGATATGCCGTCTACGCCCAGTTCGTAATTGATGTCAAACGTAAAGACGGTGCCCGCCTGACCCATTTGCGACATCCCGATGGGAATGGAAATCCAGTCATGCTTTTCCACGAACTGCAGATTGGCCGTGTCGTAACGGAAGGCCCCGAACATCCACAAAGACAGGAGCAGTGGCAGCAGTGTACCGAAAACGCCGACCTTCTTGATGGCTCCCCCTTGATGACTCGGCACGAAAGCGAGAACGATGATCGCCAAGAGCGGCGAGAACACGATTGACGACAAAAGGATATTAGCGACCGAACCCAAAGAGTCCACCTCCTCCCGCCGTTAGGCTGATGGCGACAATCAAGAGCAGCAGGCCAAAGAGCACCACGGCTCCGTAAGACTGCACCTGCCCGCTCTGCATTCTGGCGTGCAAGGCGCCGATCCCCTGCACAATTTTCGCCACAAGTCCTACCAGACCATCCACGATGTACTTGTCAAAACCGTTCAGGACAATCCCCAGCCAGCCGAGCGGCCGTACGATTGCGTACTGGTACAGCTCATCCACGTAATACTTCCGGTAGGACAGCCGGTACAGCCAAGGCAGCGTCTCCGGTATCGCATCTGCCGGAACGGATTTTTTCCCGTACATGAAATAGGCGAGCACAATTCCCAGAATGGAAATCGCCAAGGCGAGCACCTGCAGCCAAGTCGCCGTATGCTCCCCGCCGTCGCCAAACACGCTCGTGATCGAGTCGCCGGTACTGGTGGCAAGCAGCCAGTCGGACAGCATCGGGGCGTACGGCGTATTGACAAAGCCCGCAACGATCGCCAGCACAGCCAGGATCAGCAAGGGGCCTGTCATCACGGAAGGCGACTCGTGCGCTTCGTGTTTCCCGCGCGGCTCTCCGGTAAAAGTCAGGAAGTACAGACGGAACATGTAGAACGCCGTAAAAAACGCGGCCACCAGAGCAATCACCAGCAGATCGAAGCGATGTGCGGCATAGACAGCGCCGAGGATCTCTTCCTTGGACCAGAAGCCGGCAAACGGGAAGATTCCCGCGATCGCCAGACAGCCGATCAAAAACGTCAATGCGGTGATTGGCATTTTCTTCCACAGCCCACCCATTTCAAACACATCCTGTGTATGTACCGCATGAATGACGCTGCCTGCCCCGAGGAAGAGCAGCGCTTTGAAGAAGGCGTGGGTCATCAGATGAAAGGATCCGGCGACGTACCCGGCAGCTCCCGCTACGCCCAGAGCCATCATCATGTACCCGAGCTGGCTCACCGTCGAATACGCGAGCACCCGCTTGATATCCCTCTGGGTGAGCCCGATGGAGGCTGCAAAAATCGCCGTGAAGCCGCCTACGTAAGCGACGACCGTCAAAGCCGTCTCCGAAGCGATAAACAACGGATAGGACGCGGCCACGAGGTACACCCCTGCGGCAACCATCGTCGCGGCATGGATCAGCGCAGATACCGGTGTCGGACCTTCCATCGCGTCGGGCAGCCACGTATGAAGCGGGAATTGGCCGGATTTGCCGACCGCGCCGACGAAAATGAGGATGGCCGCGAGTGTAATCATCCACGGCTCCAGCCTGCCAAGTGCCACACTTTCAAAAATTTGCTCGAAGTCAAAGCTGCCGGTCCACCAGAACAACAGGCAGATCCCGATGAACAGCCCCAGGTCGCCGACGCGGGTGACGATAAACGCCTTTTTCGCGGCTGCCTTCGCCTCCGGCTTGAAGTAGTAGTAGCCTACGAGCAGGAACGAACAGACCCCTACGAGCTCCCAGAAAATGTACACCTGCAGCAGGTTGGGCGAAATCACCAGACCCAGCATCGAAAACGTGAACAGCGCCAGGTACTGGTAGAAAACCGGAAATCGTTCGTCGCCGTGCATGTAGCCTCTGGAGTAAATCTGGACCAAGAGGCTGACCAATGTCACGATGACCAGCATCATGGCATTGAGCGGGGTGACCTCGAAGCCCATGTTGATCACGATATCCCCCACCTGGAGCCAGTCGACGACAAACTTGTAATCGGTCGCTGCCGTCTGAAATCTCTCCCAGAAAACCAGGACCGCGATCACGAACGAAATAGCCGTCAGCACAATGCCGACCAGAGAAGCTCCTTCTTTCAACTGGCGACCAAACGAAACGATCACGATGAAAGCAAGAAGCGGAAACAGAGGGATGAGCCAGGCGTAGTGCAGAAGAATATCCATCTTTGTCCTCCTTATCAGGTTTCCATCTTATCGTTTCATCTGATCCATCTCGTCTACGTTGACGGTTTCCTTGTTGCGGTAAAGAGCAATCAAAATGGCGAGTCCCAGAGCCACCTCGGCCGCTGCGACCGTCATGGAAAACAGGGTGAAAATCTGCCCGGTGACCGCCGGGTGCAGGCCGTATTTGGAGAAGGCGACGAGATTGATGTTCACCGCGTTCAGCATGAGCTCGATCGACAGCAAAACAACGATGGCGTTGCGCTTGGTCAATGCCCCGTACAATCCGACGCAAAAGAGGATCAATGCGACCAGGAGATAGGAGGTAATGCTTACCGTCATTCGTTATCCCCCTCCTTCTTTGCCATGATGATCGCTCCGATCAAGGCGACCAGCAGCAAGACAGATACCAGTTCGAACGGAATTACATATTCGGTGAATACCGCAAGGCCGATTTCTTTCGCATTGCTTGCCTCGGAGGCGACAGGCGGCGTCGATGCGGGCCACGGCGTGTTTTGGATCCCCCAGAACAACAGGGCAAACACCACGACGATAAACAAGAGGATAAACCGGTTCTTCCACGTGCGCCCTGTTCCTTCGTCGTTGGCGTCGTGCTTGGTCAGCATGATCCCGAACAGCATCAAAATGGAGATGGCTCCCGAGTAGACGAGCACCTGAGCCACACCGACGAAATCCGCCCCGACGAGAACGAAAAGCCCTGCGATACTGATAAAGGTAATGCCGAGCGAAATCACCATGTGCACGACGCGGGTGAAGCTGATCATGAACACGGCTCCGCCGATCGTCATCAGGGAAAGGATAAAAAAGGCTGCGAATTCGCCAGTCATCGCTAGTTCTCCTCCCTGACGTTCGTATTGTTGTCATCGAGCCACTTCAGGTTTTTGTACAATTCGTCCCGGCTGTAGGTCGCAAGCTCGAAGTTGTTGGTCATTACGATCGCTTCCGTCGGGCAAACCTCTGTGCACAAGTCGCAAAGGATGCAGATTTCGAAGTTGATATCGTAGGTGTCGATGATTTTCCCTTTCTTTTCAGGATCGGGATGAGGCTTGCCTGTCAGTTGAATGCACTCAGTCGGGCAAATCCGCGCGCACTGGTTGCAAACAATGCACTTCTCCGGGGAAAAGTGCTGGATACCGCGGAACCGCGGCGGCATGGGAAACGGAACATCCGGATAAAAATGGGTCACTTTTTTCTCGGTCAGTTTTTTAAAGGTATATCCCAGGCCCTTGGCCAGTCCTAGCATGTGTGTCCCCCCTCAGATATGAGAACTTCGCTGCGCCAAGCCTTTGGCGAGCCTACGCGATGAAATGCAAAACCCGGCCTCTTACCGAATGTTGCTGCGATCCAGCAGACAGCTGGCTACAGCGTGCCATTCTGATAGGAGATGACGACGGCTGTGAGCAGAATGTTAAACAGCGCCACGGGCAGGAGCACTTTCCAGGCGAACGACATCAGCTGGTCGACACGCATGCGCGGCATCGTGGCACGCAACCAGAACTGAAAGAAGACGTAGAGGGAAAACTTCAGGATGAACCAGACAATTCCCGGGATGAAGCTGAGCGCCGGATGAATCGGCAGCCAACCGCCCAGGAACAAGATGGTGATCAGCGTCCCCATCCCGAACATGTACACGTACTCGGCGAGCATGAACATCGCGAAGCGGAAGCCGGAGTATTCGACGTGATAGCCTGCAACCAACTCCGATTCGGCCTCCGGCAGGTCGAACGGCGTACGATTCAGCTCCGCCTGTGCCGCCACGACAAATACCACAAATCCGATAAACTGCGGAACGATGTTCCAGACATCCTGCTGTGCCAAGACAATTTCCCTGAGATTCATACTGCCCGTCATCAGGACGATCCCCACCACGGACATGACCAGCGGGACTTCATAGCTGATCATCTGCGCAGCGGAGCGGAGACCCCCGATCAGCGAATACTTGTTGTTCGAAGCCCATCCCGCCGTAATGACACCCAGCACCGTGATCCCGGAAAGCGCAATGTAGTACAGGATGCCGATTCCCAGGTCGGCGAACTGAATGCTGTCCGTAAACGGCATGACGGCCAACACCGCGAAGGCCGGCGCGTAAGCCAGGATCGGCGCCAGCGTAAACAAAGCTTTATCGGCATGCTCCGGGCGCGTGTCTTCTTTGATCAAAAGCTTGGTGACGTCTGCGACCGTTTGCAGCAGTCCCAACGGACCTACCCGGTTGGGACCGATCCGAAGCTGCATCCATCCGATCACTTTCCGTTCGAAGTAAATGGCGTAGGTCACGAATCCCAGCAGTACGGCCAGCAGGATGACCGCCGCCAGAATGAACCAAAAAGTCGTTCCCCATGAAGGTGCTTGCTGCAAGAGTTCCCTCATTAACAGTCAACCTCCCCAAGCACGATGTCGATACTGCCCAGGATGGCAATCATGTTTGCCAGGCTTTCTCCCGCAAGCAGCTTGGGCAGGATTTGCAAATTGGTAAACGAAGGGCGTCTGAACTTCAGCCTCCACGGCTTATCCTTACCCTGGCTGGCTATGTAACAGCCGATCTCTCCTCGAGGGGATTCGATACGCACGTACGTTTCACCTGCCGGCGGACGGATGACGCGCGGTACTTTTCCCATGACTTCTCCCTCGCTCGGAAATTGATCGAGCGCCTGCTCAAGAATGCGAAGCGACTGTTCGATCTCCGCCATGCGCAGATGGTAGCGCGCCATGCAATCTCCCTCGGTCGCGGTCGGGACGTCGAATTCGAAGCGGTCGTAAATGCAGTACGGTTCGTCTTTCCGTAAATCCCACTTGATGCCGGTCGAACGGAGCATGACGCCGGAAAGCGAATAATCCAGTGCTGTCTTGGCGTCGAATTTCCCGATTCCCTTGATCCGGCTGATGAAAATTTCGTTTCCGGTCACCAGCTGATGGTAGTTGGGCAGCTCGCTTTTCATGTATTGCACGAAATCCTTCGCCTTGTCGATCCAGCCGGGAGGGGCGTCCCATTTGACCCCGCCTACCCGCATGTAGTTAAAGGTCATTCGTGCGCCGCACAGCTCGTTGAACAGGTCGAGGATCTTTTCCCGATCGCGGAAAGCGTAGAGAAACGGGCCCATCGCCCCGATGTCGAGCAGATAAGTCCCCCACCAGACCAAATGGCTAGCCACGCGGTTGAGCTCCATCGCGATCAGCCGCAGAAACTGCGCACGCTCGGGAATTTCCAATCCCATCATCGTCTCTACCGCATGGCAGAGCACGTAGTTATTGGTCATGGCGGACACGTAGTCCATCCGATCTGTATACGGGATGATTTGCGTATAGGTCAGGTTTTCCGCCAGCTTTTCCGTACCGCGATGGAGATAGCCCATGACCGGGATGGCTTCCCTGATGGTTTCCCCGTCGATCTTGACGACCAGGCGAAACACACCGTGCGTACTGGGATGCTGGGGACCTACGTTGAGCAGCATCTCCTCCGTGCGAATGCCGGTATCGGGTGAGGTCATGCCCTGAGTCGTGAGGATGTTCTGGTTCATCGATTAAACCTCCTCGTCGTATTGCACGTAATCTTTTCGCAACGGATAGCCCACCCAGTCATCGGGAAGCAAAATTCGACGCAAATCTCTATGTCCCGGGAAATGAATGCCGAGAAGGTCGAATGTCTCCCGCTCGTTCCAGTTCGCCCCCTGCCAGATGTCCACGACGGATGGGACTGTCGCATTCTCCCGGCTCGTCTTGACCTTTACTGCCACGCTTTGCCGATTTTTGTAGGAGTAAAAATGGTAATAGACCTCCATGCGATCTTCGTAATCGACTCCGTGCAGGTCGGACAAATAGTCAAAGCCCAGCTGCTCGTCTTCTTTCAAGTAACGAGCCACATCGTGCCAGCGGTCGGTTTTGACCACGAGGGTCGGTACTTCCTTCGCCAGCTCGTTGATGTAGGCTGCTTCAAGGATCTCCGGCCCGAATGCTTCGTTCAGACGGGCGACGTACTTGTCGAGGAAGGGCTGGTTTTTGGAAGGAGCCTTGGGGGCAGCTTCGGCAGCTCCGTCGCCATCCGCTGTCCCTGCCGCTTTCGCTTTCGCAGCGGCTGCTGCGGCCGCCTTGGCTTTGGCTGCGGCAGCTGCTTTCGCTTTCGCATCGTCTCCCCCTGCATCTCCTGTCTCAGCACCGGCTCCGCCTGCTTCGCGAGCCGCCTTTGCCTTCGCTGCTGCGGCTGCTGCCGCTTTTGCTTTGGCCGCCGCAGCTGCCTTCGCCTTGGCATCGGCATCCGCACCGCCCGTTTCAGAGCCCTGGGCAGCCGCTTCCTTGGCTTCCTTCGCGGCCTTGGCCTTCGCCAGTGCCTCCGCCGCTGCAGCAGCTTTTGCCGCTTTCTTTTCCTCCGGCGTCATTTCCGACACCGGCTTCGACGGGGCTGATGCCGTTTCGGCCTGGGCAGCCGCTTCCTTGGCTTCCTTCGCGGCCTTGGCCTTCGCCAGTGCCTCCGCCGCTGCAGCAGCTTTTGCCGCTTTCTTTTCCTCCGGCGTCATTTCCGACACCGGCTTCGACGGGGCTGAAGCCGTTTCGGCCTGGGCAGACGCTTCCTTGGCTTCCTTCGCGGCCTTAGCCTTCGCCAGTGCTTCCGCCGCTGCAGCAGCTTTTGCTGCCTTCTTTTCCTCCGGCGTCATTTCCGACACCGGCTTCGACGGGGCTGGTTCGGCCTGGGCAGACGCTTCATGAGCCGGTTCATCCTGAGCAGAAGCTGGCCCCCACTGGGCAGCCGGCTGCTTTTCTGCCTCGGCAGCTCCCGCGCTCTCCTGTTCTCTTAATTTTCGCAAAGCTTCGGCCTTGGCGCGGGCCTCGGCTGCCGCCTTCGCCTTTTCCTCCGGCGTTGGCTTCTTTTTCTCGTCGCTCATTGACTGGTCACCCGCTTCCCAGTCTTCGCCTCATAGCGAATCTTTTCTTGCAGCTTGTTGATTCCGTATATCAATGCAGCTGGATTTGGCGGGCAGCCCGGGATGTACACGTCTACCGGAACGATTTGGTCTACGCCTTTCACTACGCTGTACGAACGCACATATGGTCCGCCCGCAGTCGCACAGGAGCCCATCGCGATGACCCATTTCGGCTCCGGCATTTGGTCGTACAGCCTGCGGAGCAGCGGCGCCATCTTTTTCGTAACCGTGCCCGCCACGATCATCACATCGGATTGTCTCGGGGAAGCACGGAAAATCACTCCAAAACGGTCGAGGTCGTAGCGTGCTCCACCTGATCCCATCATTTCGATCGCACAACAGGCGAGGCCGAAAGTAAGCGGCCAGAGGGAGTTGCTGCGAACCCATCCCTTTACCGTCTCCAACGTCGTGAACATGACGTTTCGATCCAGCTCCTCTTGCAATTCAGGCGCAATGCTTGTCAGGTCTAGTTCCATTCCAGCACCTTCTTTCTCCACGCGTAGATCAATCCCACTACCAGCAAGGATATAAAGATGACCATCTCCACTAACGCAAACAGACCCAGCTTGTTGTAGGCGACGGCCCACGGGTACAGAAAGAGCGTTTCTACATCGAAAATCACAAACATGAGCGCAAAGATGTAATACTTCACATTGAAGCGTACCCAACTGTCACCGACCGGAATGTTACCGCTTTCATAAGTGGTTTGCTTCTCTCGCGTCGGTTTCTTGGGACGTAGCAGCGGACCGACGAAGCTCACAGTAGCCACGGGCAATAACACACCAAGGATCAAAAAGATGGCGACAATGACATAATTGTTGGTATAGATGTCATTCACCCACATTCCCTCCGCTTTCGTGAAAGGTATGAATCCATTGCCTGCCCTCTATGGAGTGGAGACTGCCACAAAGGGTTACTGCCTGCAGTATTCTGATGTAGGTCGTGCAAAAGGCGCCTTCTGATACTGGTCGAAGCCTGCCCAAGGATGCAGAACCGCGATTGGCGGATGCCCATCCTTGCTGAATCAGACCATGCAGCAGCGAAGTGCTACAATCTGATTCGATTAGAAAAAAATACCTTTACCATTATAGCAAATTGCCTAAAAAGTGTCTAACGAAAGGCTTCCTGCCGTGCCATATAAAGAAAAAAACTCAGGGGAGTTTCCCTAAGTTTTTCCATCATCAATTGATGACCAAACGAATAAACTTGTCTGATCATCCTGTATGTCGTTACTGTACGTTTTGGGAGAATTGCTCGCCGAGGAAGTCCTCGTATACGCGCTCCCATACGACCGTAAAGGTCATCTTTTCGTCTTCCGGAATCTCCAGGATGTTCTCGACGGCTTCCTCCAGATAAGGGGTCAGCTTGATCAATACTTCCGTGAGCATCTCGTCGTTGGTATTCAGCATGCTCTTCAGCTCACCCTTGGAGAGGTGGAACGTGTTTTCTTCTTGTTCATGCAGCATCATGACCAGACGGCTGAAGACCGGGTGAACCAGCGCTTCCAGCTTGATGTGTGCAAGCGCCAGCGATTCCGCATCGGTCAGCTTGAACAGGTCTGCGGCGTCCGGGAACGGGTACACCGGAACATCCCACACATCGCCTTTGTCGATAAGCAGTCCCCATTTGCTGAACAGCTCGATCGCCTCTTCGCGGTTAGCTGGATATTCGTAATTGGAACGGCCCAGGAACGCTTTGAAACGGTTCAGCGAGTTCACGTAGCCTTTGAAGTCCTCTTCGGATTTGAATTGCTCTGGTGTCGGCGTAGCAAAGGTACCCTTCAATGCATTGAAATCATCCAAGGCCTTTTCCATTTCCGCTTTGGTTTCATGCTTCGTAACGACATAGCAGAGCGCTTGGAACAATACGTTCATTTCATGAGACAGCACGCTGGACCAACCGTTGGCCGCATAGCTGCTGGGAATCACTACGCCTTCGTTGTTGTGGCGGATATCGCGAATGGTTTGCATTCCTACTACTCTCCTTTTTCCCCAATAGCCAATGCCGCTTCATCCCGATGTCATCCATACAATACGCTAGTCGGCAGGGCATTAGGTCTATTATACACAGAAACCATAGGCAATTACCAACTGGAAATATCATGACCCCAAACACTCCCAGTGCATTGCCTTGGTACGAAAAATCCCCGCAGCCACGTGGGCGCGGGGATGCCAGCCTATTGCATTACTTCGTCACATCGAGGCGAGCCATCGCACGTTGCAGTGCACGCTCGGCACGCTGGAAATCGAGGTCGGGATACTTCTCGGCCAAACGCTTCTCGGCGCGAGCTTTCGCAGCCTGTGCACGTTCGACGTCGATGTCTCCCGGCAATTCAGCCGTTTCAGCAAGGATCGTGACTTTATCGCCGCGCACTTCCATGAAGCCGCCGCTTACCGCCATCCGTACTTCTTTTTCGCCTTCTGTCTTGATCCGAACTGGCGCTGTTTTCAGCGGGCTCACCAACGGCATGTGATTCGGCAAAATACCGAGATCCCCAACTACACCGCGGGCAATGACCATTTCGGCTTGACCGCTGTAGACAACCCGTTCAGGAGTTACGACTTCAACTGTCATCTTGCTCACTTACTGGTCTCCCCTTTCCAGGGTGTCTTACGCCATCATTTTTTTCGCTTTCTCAACGGCTTCTTCGATGGTTCCCACGTACAGGAACGCACCCTCAGGCAGATTGTCGTGCTTGCCTTCCAGGATTTCCTTGAAGCTGCGAACCGTTTCTTTCAGCGGAACGTATTGGCCTGGGTTACCGGTGAACTGCTCAGCAACGTGGAAGGACTGGGACAGGAAACGTTGAATGCGGCGTGCGCGTCCAACTACTTGCTTGTCCTCGTCGCTCAGTTCGTCCATACCCAAGATTGCGATGATATCTTGCAGTTCTTTGTAACGCTGCAGGATTTTTTGCACGCCACGCGCTACATCGTAGTGTTCTTGGCCTACGACGTCCGGAGACAGGGCACGGGAAGTGGACGCAAGCGGGTCTACCGCAGGGAAGATACCCAACTCGGCGATGGAACGCTCCAGGTTGGTGGTAGCGTCCAAGTGAGCAAACGTAGTTGCAGGAGCCGGGTCGGTGTAGTCATCCGCAGGTACGTAAATCGCCTGAATGGACGTTACGGAACCTTTTTTGGTGGAAGTAATGCGCTCTTGCAGCTGACCCATTTCGGTAGCCAGTGTCGGCTGGTAACCTACCGCGGACGGCATGCGGCCCAAGAGAGCGGATACTTCGGAACCTGCTTGGGTAAAGCGGAAGATGTTGTCGATAAACAGAAGCACGTCGCGGCCTTCTTCATCACGGAAGTATTCCGCCATAGTCAGACCGGTCAGAGCTACGCGCAGACGCGCGCCAGGCGGTTCGTTCATTTGTCCGAATACCATCGCGGTTTTCGGCAATACGCCTGCGTCTTTCATCTCGTGGTACAGGTCGTTACCTTCACGGGTACGCTCCCCTACACCAGCGAATACGGAAATACCGCCGTGCTCTTGTGCGATGTTGTTGATCAGCTCTTGAATGGTAACGGTTTTACCTACACCCGCACCACCGAACAGACCGATCTTACCACCCTTGATGTAAGGAGCCAAGAGGTCAATAACCTTGATTCCTGTCTCAAGGATCTCAACAGTAGTCGCTTGCTCTACGAACTCAGGAGCTTTGCGGTGAATCGGGTCGCGACGATCTACTTGACCCAGCTCTTGCAAGTCGATCGGCTCGCCCAGTACGTTGAATACGCGTCCAAGGGTTACGGCACCCACCGGAACGGAAATAGCTGCACCGGTGTCGACAGCTTCCATGCCACGAACCAAACCGTCGGTGGAAGACATCGCTACGGTACGAACCAGGTTGTCACCCAGGTGAGTCGCAACCTCGACAGTCAAATCGATGTCGCGCTCGCCCGCGCTTTGTGCTTTATGTTGAATTTTGATCGCATTGTAAATGGCAGGCAGGTGTCCACGATCGAACTCGATGTCAACAACCGGACCCATTACCTGAACCACGCGTCCATTCGCCATCTTACTTCTTCCCTCCTGTAAAGCTGAATTGGGAGCTATTCGCTGCACCTTACGCCTGTGCGTTTGCACCTGCGACGATCTCGGAAATCTCTTGCGTAATGGCTGCCTGACGGGCACGGTTGTACTGCAACGTGTAGCGGTTGATCATGTCGGTCGCGTTGTCCGTCGCATTGCCCATTGCAGTCATACGGGAACCTTCTTCAGAAGCCTTCGCTTCGAGAAGCGCGCTGTACACCAGCGTCTCCGCGTATTTCGGCAGCAGGTTGGCCAGTACTTCTTCCGAGGACGGCTCATATTCGTAATTCAGTTTGCGCTCGCCTGTGCTCTCGGGAGCTTCCAACGGCAGCAAACGTTTTACGGTCGGTATCTGCGAAATTGCACTCTGGAACTTGTTGTAGCACAGGTACAGCTCGTCAATTTGCTCATCTGCGAACATTTGAACGGCCGCCGCTGCAATTTTCTTGATGTCGCCAAAGGCCGGGCTGGTCGGCAGACCCGTCACTTCTTCGAGCACCGGATAATTGCGCTTTTGGAAAAAGTCGCGACCTTTGCGGCCAATAACGAAAATGCCGTACTCGTCCTTGGACTTGTGCTTTTCAGCGACGGTCCCTGTCACGGCACGCAGGATGTTGGCGTTGTAGCCCCCTGCGAGGCCGCGGTCAGACGTGATGACAATGTAGCCGGTCTTTTTCACAGGACGGGATTGCAGCATCGGATGCTTGGAACCGGTCGTTCCGCTCGCAATGCTGGAAATGACCTCCTGGATCTTGTCAGCGTACGGACGTGCCGCCTCCGCTTTCTCCTGGTTGCGGCGAAGCTTTGCAGCCGCCACCATTTTCATCGCTTTCGTGATTTGGCGCGTATTTTTCGTACTTTTGATTCTGCTTCTGATCTCACGTATTCCTTTAGCCACTCGTTTTCACCACCTTGAGGACGCATGGCCGAGCGCTGTCGCCCGGCATGCGTCTGATGTCGATCAATCGTTCGCGATTAGCGAGTTACTTGAAAGCCCTTCTTGAACTCTTCAATCGCTGCGTTCAATTCTTTTTCATCCGGGAGGTCTTTCGTCGTGCGGATATGCTCCAACAATTGTGGTTTGTTGGAATCCAGATAGGACAAAAGCTCCTTCTCAAAGCGGCCTACGTCGCCAACTGGAATGTCATCCAGGAAACCTCTTGTTGCTGTATAGATAGAAGCGACTTGCTTCTCGACAGGCATTGGATCGAATTGGCCTTGCTTCATGATTTCCATCAAGCGCTCACCGCGGATCAGACGAGCTTGGGTCGCTTTGTCCAGATCGGAACCGAACTGGGCGAAAGCGGCGAGCTCACGGTATTGCGCCAACTCGAGCTTGAGTGGACCCGCTACCTTTTTCATCGCCTTGATTTGCGCCGAACCACCTACGCGGGATACGGAGAGACCGGTATTCACCGCTGGACGTTGACCTGCGTTGAACAAGTCTGTCTCCAGGAAGATCTGACCGTCGGTGATGGAGATCACGTTGGTTGGAATGTAAGCGGAGATGTCGCCCGCTTGGGTCTCGATGAACGGCAGAGCGGTAATGGAACCAGCGCCCAGCTCATCGGACAGTTTCGCAGCGCGCTCCAGCAAACGGGAGTGCAGATAGAATACGTCACCTGGGTAAGCTTCGCGGCCTGGAGGACGACGGAGCAACAGGGACATTTCGCGGTATGCGGCTGCCTGTTTGGACAGGTCATCGTATACGCAGAGGACGTGCTGTCCTTTGTACATGAAGTATTCCGCCATGGTTACACCGGTGTACGGAGCCAGGTACAGCATTGGAGCCGGATCGGAAGCCGTAGCGGATACGATGATGGTGTACTCCAAAGCGCCTGCTTTGCGCAGGGTTTCTACGATGTTGGCAACAGTGGATTGCTTTTGGCCGATTGCCACGTAGATACAAATCATGTTTTGGCCTTTTTGGTTGATGATCGTGTCGAGCGCCACAGCGGTTTTACCTGTTTGACGGTCGCCAATGATCAGCTCGCGCTGTCCGCGGCCTACAGGAATCATCGCGTCGATCGCTTTGATACCCGTTTGCAGCGGTTCGTGTACGGATTTACGAGCCATTACGCCTGGAGCTGGGCTCTCTACCGGACGGTATCCGTCATTTGCGATAGGGCCTTGGCCGTCAAGCGGTTGACCCAGCGGGTTTACTACGCGGCCGAGCAGCGCATCCCCTACTGGTACTTCCATTACGCGGCCGGTACGTTTTACGGTATCGCCTTCCTTAATGTCGCGGAAAGGTCCCATAATAACGACACCCACGTTGTCTTCTTCCAAGTTGAGTACCATACCCATTACGCCATTTTGGAACTCGAGGAGCTCCCCTTGCATGGCCTTTTCCAAACCGTGAACGCGGGCGATACCGTCACCTACCTGGATGACTGTTCCTACATCCACAACTTCGATTTCAGATTTAAAGTTAGCGATCCGCTCTTTGATGAGGGAGCTAATCTCTTCTGGTCTGATTGCACTCACTTACTTTCACCCCATTCATCCAACTTCGTAAGTCCACCGAACTTTACGCCTGATGCGCAAAGGTTTCCAGCTTGGTCTTCAGGCTGCCGTCGTACAGGCGGTCACCGATCTTGATCACGATGCCTCCGAGGATGGTAGGATCTACCACAGCCGTCAAACGCAGCTTTTTATTCAAGGTTTGGCCGAATTTCTCCGCCAACTCCGCTTGTTCTTCGGAAGTGAGCGGCTTTGCGCTCGTGACGATGGCATCGGCAATGCCGCGCGCATCGTTTGCCAGCTTCACAAAGGAACGATAGATATCCGCAAGCTGAGCTTCCCGTCCGTTTTGGATCAGCACGATGAGGAAATTGTAGCTTTCTTCCCCTACATGGCTCTTGAACAGGTCGTCTACCAGCTTGATTTTCGCATCAGCAGCAATGTGCGGATGGCTGATGATCTTGCTCAGATCGGCATTCTGCTCCACAGCTTGCACGATCGCGCCAAGGTCTGCTTCCACCTGATCGATCTTGCCACGCTCGCTCGCCACATCGAAGAGAGCGCGAGCATAACGCTTTCCTACACCGCTACTCATAGGCGATCTCCCACTTGAGCGAGGAATTTGTCAACCGTAGATTTCTGCGCTGCTTCGTCCAGTTCTTTCTCGATGATCTTGGAAGCCAAGAGTACGGAAAGGCTGGTCATTTGCTGACGCAGCTCCAATTTTGCCTTTTCAACCTCGCGAGCCAGCTCTGCGCTTGCTTCCGCTTTCATGCGCTCGGTTGCAGCTTGCGCCTCGGCTACGATTTTGCCAGCTTCATCAGACGCTTGCTTCGTCGCGCGGTCGATGATCGCTTTGGATTCTGCGCGTGCTTCGTCCAGCACACGGCGTTGCTCGGCCAGCAGTGCTTCCGCTTCATTGCGGTTCTTCTCAGCCGAGGAGATTTGATTTTCAATATGCTGACGGCGTTTTTCCATCATGGCCACGATCGGACCCATAGCGAATTTACGAACTGCCAAAAGCAACAACAAGAATACAATTGCTTGGGTTAACAGCGTTCCCCATTCCAGGGACACGGCACCAAAGTCGAGCATTCGTTTCACTCCTTCCTGCAAAAAGAAAGATGTATCTTCACGGATTAAAACCGCTCCATCCAAAAATAGAGGCGGGTATCAAGCGCCCGCCTATCGTTTCCGTTGCTCGCCTTACATACGACCGAAGAGGATGAAACCAATCGCAACAGCGATAATCGGAACTGCCTCTACCAGACCGAGACCCAGGAACATGAGACCCATCAGGTTGCCACGCGCTTCAGGTTGGCGAGCTACGCCTTCAATTGTACGAGAAATTACCAGGGAGTTACCGATTGCCGCGCCAAGAGCAGCAAGACCAAATACGATACCGATTGCAAGAGCCAAACCTTCCATTGTTTAAAAACCTCCTTAGTGTGTGAAAAAGAATGAAATACGGAAATTGCCGATTAATGATCTTCGTTCACTTGTTGCGAGATGTACACCATCGCAAGTGTCGTGAAAATGAACGCCTGTACGGAACCGACGAACACGGAGTAGCCCAGCCAGATGAACAGCGGAATGCTACCGAAGATTCCTACACTCAGCAGGAAGGCAATCAAGACCTCACCTGCGAAGATGTTACCGAATAGACGCAAAGGAAGCGTCAGCGGTTTGATGATGAACTCCTCGAGAATGTGAATCGGGTTCAGGAATGTATGTTTCAGCCAACCACCAAAGCTCTTCTTGATTCCCAGGTAATGAGCGTACAGAAGAACGATGAGTGCCAGAGCGAATGTCACGCTCGGCGTTGCGGTAGGCGATTTCCACCAACCAATGACTACGCCATGCGCGTGCGGATCAGTCGAGTTCAACTCTTCTTCGACCTTCGCCACCTTTTGCTGCTTCATTTGATCATTGGTGGAGACGGTCAGCATGTCGACGAATTTTTGGCTAACCTCGTGGCCAGGAGCGTTGTGGTGAGCCGTATTCACGTTGAGCAATAGACCTAGCTGGTTGCCCAGGAAGATGTACAGGAACAACGTGAGCGCCAAGGCTACAAAACCCGCAGCTTTCTTCGGAGAGATGTAGCTCTTGGTGATACCGGTGACGAAGTCCACAATCCATTCCATCACGTTTTGCGCGCCGCTAGGAGTAGCGGAGGTCAGGCTGCGGGTCATCCCGATACACAGGAAGAGCACCACCAGAGAGGTTACCAGAATCATGAGAATAGTGGAGATGTCAAATACCATGCCCAACCATTCAAATCGCAGAGAATAATGCATGTATTTCACCCCTTTCTTCCGCGCGAGTATGTTTCAAGCGTGCATGTTTTAAGAAAAAGCCTGATATCTATTTAAAGGAGCGATACACGAAAAAAAAGCTGAGAGCCTGAAAAAGAAACAATCCTATCAATACGCCAGCAAGTCCAAACAAGTGGGGAAAACGCATCGTCAGGAAGACAGCAAACCCCGCGACGATGAGGCGTTGTAGCATGCCAGTCCCTTTAGGCCGTACATTCGGATCTACAGCCATCTGACCGATACGCCAGGTTTTGCTGAAGAGGACAGTCCCATTCACCAGACTACAAGCCATCCCGAGCAGGAGGCTCTGCAAAAACAAGCGATATGATGGCAACACCGCCCAGAGTATCGCAGCGGCTGCCATACTGAAAAAGGCATAGCGAAAAGTGGCTCGCATTGCCGAAGAAAACGTTTGCATGTCCCATCTCCTAGAGGTACCCGCGAACAATGCGGTAGACGCTGTACACGCCTATACCTAATCCTGCGAGCAGTCCAATCATCAGAAAAAGCGGATTGGAAGCGAAAAGTCCATCCAGGTACTTGCCCAGATATACCCCTGCAACGACACAAATTGCCATATCGACACCAATCAGGGTGACCAGCGTGATGGCTCGCCAAGGATTATCGATTTTCGACACAGGACATTCTCCTTTCATACATAAGGAGAGGGCTGGTGTCAAGTGCCCCTTTGCCCTCATCCATATTAACGAAGAATTATTCCCTTTGTCAACGTTCGCTTCGGTCTGTACACAAAGCGTTCACAATTGAAAACACTAGATTTTTTCAATAATCGTGGCGACTCCCTGTCCACCGCCAATGCAAAGAGTCGCTAACCCATATTTTACCCCATCGCGCTTTTGCAATTCGTGCACAAGTGTAACTAATATGCGCGCCCCGCTTGCGCCGATCGGATGGCCGAGAGCGATCGCTCCACCGTTCACATTTACCTTTTCCGGATCGAAGCCGAGGGCTTTGCCGACCGAGAGCGATTGAACCGCGAAAGCCTCGTTGGCTTCGATCAGGTCGATATCGGAAAGGGACACTCCTGCCTTTTCCAGCACCCGCTGCGTCGCCGGTACAGGTCCGTATCCCATGATGCTCGGGTCCACGCCCGCGCTGGCGTTTGCGATGATGCGCGCCAGAGGCTTGACTCCCAGCTCGTCCGCCTTTTCTTTCGACATGATCAGCAGCGCCGCCGCACCGTCGTTGATGCCCGAAGCATTTCCGGCCGTCACCGTACCGTCTTTCTTGAAGGCAGGCTTCAACTTGGACAGCGCTTCTGCGGTCACGCCGGCCCGCGGGAATTCATCCACAGTGAACAGCACAGGGTCGCCTTTTCTCTGCGGAATAGCGACCGGAACGATCTCGTCTTGGAAGCGGCCGGACTCGAGCGCCTTCTGTGCCTTTTGCTGGCTCCATGCGGCGAACTCGTCCTGCTCCTCGCGGCTGATCTCGAACTTGCTGCACAGATTTTCCGCCGTGATGCCCATGTGGTAGTCGTTGAATGCGCACCACAGGCCGTCGCGAATCATCGAATCCACGACTTTCTGGTCGCCCATTCGGAAGCCGTTTCGAGCGCCTTCCAGGAGGTACGGCGCCTGGCTCATGTTTTCCATGCCGCCCGCCAGCACCACATCGGAATCGCCGCTCACAATCGCCTGAACCGCCAGGTGGACGGCCTTCAGACCGGAACCGCATACTTTGTTTATCGTCATAGACGGGACTTCATTTGCCAATCCGGCCTGTATCGACGCCTGACGGGCTGGATTTTGCCCAAGTCCTGCCTGCAGGACGTTCCCCATGATGACCTCATCGACCGCATCCTTGGCTACGCCTGCGCGCTCCAGAGCTGCTTCCAGCACGATTCCGCCCAGCTTTGTAGCGCTTACATTGGACAGCGAGCCTTGAAAACTACCAATCGCAGTGCGAACGGCACTGGCAATGACGATTTCTTTTTGAGCCATATTCGATACACTCCCCGGAATTAATCAAGTTAGCCAACCTTCCTATCATTCCATGTTTCTCACCCGAATTCCTGCCGCTTCTTGCTCGAATATACAGCAAATCGTACGTGGCCGGTATTCCTTCGGAGGTACCGAAAGCTCGCTCATAGCACTCGATCATCGCCAGCAACAGCCGCTTGCTTCCCAGCCCCGGGGACTGGCCCTGGGTCGCGCTGGCTCCTACCGCTTTTACAGCATGCAGAAAATCCCGGACTCCCGGGTAGTTCAGGACGACTTTTCGGGAAAAGATCCCCACATCCTCAAACCCGGCCGCCGCCAGCATGGACCTCCACTCGGTCGCAGAGTGGAACGTCAGTCCGTGCCGCACCGCCGGCTGGCCCAGGCTGGCATGAGCGTAGCCGAACGACGCATGCAGCTCCGCGAACGTCTCCGGTCCGAACGTAGAGAAAAGCAGATGGCCGCCTGGCTTCAGCAGACCGGCCAATCCCTTGAGAGTCACGCCAGGCTGCGAGAGCCATTGAAAGCATGCCCCCGATACGACGGCATCCAGCGAATCCGCTTCCTGCCGCCACACCCATTCCTCCACATCTGCGTGCAGAAACGTGCATGAAAGATTTTCCTCCCGCAATTTTCGCCGGGCCTCTTCCAGCATCCCCAAAGCCAGATCGAGCGCCTGGCAGTTCGCGTCCGGAAAGGATCTGCACAGCAGCCTGGTCAGCTCTCCCGTTCCGCAGCCGATCTCCAGGAGCTGCCGGATTTGCTTCGGTTCGACGACAGCCTGTACATGAGACAGCAGCTCCTCTGCCATCTCCTTTTGGACCAGCGCATGCTGATCGTAGGTGCCCGATTTTTCGCTAAACCGGTTTGAAACGGTCTGTTTCCACACAGCTCTCTACCACCCTTTCTACTGCTTCGATCACGATTTCCGGACGAAATACGAGAGGTACGTGACCGCCGCCAACCACCGGAAACAGGCTAGCTCCGGGAATGAGTGAGGCCAGTTCGACCCCGGCCGCATACGGGCATATCTCATCCTCTGTCCCGTGGACGATCGCGGCCGGACAGGAAAGCGCCGGAGCCGAAGAGCGGCAGTCTTCCTTCCGCAAATAGGAGAGCCCGGCCATGAGTGCAGCATGCGTCCATTCTCCGCTCGACCGCTGGCTCAGCATAGGGGCAGCCCGCCTTCGTTCCTCGTCTGTCAGCATGCTTTCGCGAAAAGCCCCCAGCACCTTTCCGCCATCCTCCGCCAACGACCGCTGCATCCTGCGAAGGTGGGCATCTGTCCATCCGCATGTACGCTCCTCGCGGGAACGGACGAAGCGGGCAGTCGTGCTGACAAGAACCAGCCCAGCAACCTGATGCCGGGCCGCAAGCCGCTGCGCCAATAGCCCGCCCATGGACCAGCCGATCGCGATCACGGGAGTTGCCCCGAGCAGGCCCACTTCCTTTTCGACCGCCTCGGCAAATTCGTCCGGCCTCGATACGCCCGAAAAATCAGGTGAGACGTGCTGGAAGGCAGAAAACCGCTCCCGTACCTTGTCCCAAAAGGAATCGGGCATTCCCCATCCCGGCAGCCACAGCATAGCTCGCTCCCGACTCATTCAGCGTCCCTCCCATTGCAGCTCCGCACGGATTTGTTGCAGTTGATCTGCCGCCCACTCCAGCTCGGTCGTCGTGTGGGTAGCCATCACCGTGAAGCGAATTCGGGCCGTGCCGGCCGGAACGGTAGGCGGCCGGATCGCGACCGCTGCGATGCCGCGCTCCTCCAGCATGCGGCTGTATTGCAGGGCGACTCCGCTTTCGCCAAGCACCAGCGGGATGATCGGGGTCCGGCCTTCTGCCACGGAAAAACCGCGCTCGCGCAGCATCCCCCGAAACCGGCTGCCCAGCTCCCGCAAGCGTTTTCGCCGCTCCCCCTCCTCCTGCACGATGGTCAGCGCGGCATGAATGGAAGCGAGCACTGACGGCGGCAAGGCTGTCGAATAGATGAGCGAACGCGCTTTGGACGTCAGATACCGGACGACGCTCGTAGCCCCGCAGACGTAGGCCCCGTATGAACCGAACGCTTTGCTGAACGTCCCCATGATGATGTCGACCTCGCGTGACAGCCCCAGCTCGTGGCACAGCCCCTCGCCGCTTCTCCCCAGTACCCCGCCTGCATGAGCCTCGTCCACCATCAAGAGAGCGCCGTAGCGCCGCTTCAGCTCCACCAGATCGGCGAGCGGAGCCAGATCGCCATCCATGGAAAATACCGTGTCTGTCACGATCAGCTTTCTTCTTGCGCCTTGGTGGCGTTTCAAGAGATATTCCAGATGCTCCATATCGTTGTGGCGGTAGCGGCAATGCTCGGCGCGGCTGAGCACGATTCCGTCCACGATGCTGGCGTGATTCAGCCGATCGCTGAAGACGGCGTCGCCTCGGCCAACCAAGGCGGATATGACTCCGGTGTTGGCCTGGTAGCCATTGGCGAACACGAGCGCTGCTTCCCTCCCTTTCCACTCCGCAAGCCGCTGTTCCAGCTGCTCATACAGTCCATGGCTGCCGAGCACGAAACGGGAGGCGGTCGCTCCCGCCCCCCATTCCTCGATTCCCCGTACGGCGGCAGCTTTCAGCCTCGGGTCATGCGCAAGTCCGAGGTAGTTGTTGGACGACAAATTCAGCAACGATTTGCCGGACACACGGATCCACGTCCCCTCTTCCCCGATCACGGCATCGACAGAGCGGATGCTTCGGGCTAGCGAAACGCTCTTTAGGCGCTCCCATTCTTCCTCCATCCAATCGTATCGACTCATGTCGCCCACCTGCCTACAAAGCGCACAGCTCGATTTCGAAGCCGAGGTCTTCAATCATGTGATGATCCGCCGTAATTTCCTGACCGGCAGTCGTCAGGTAATCGCCGACAAACAGCGAGTTGGCGGCATACAGCGCAAACGGCTGCATGGATCGCAAATTGACCTCCCGCCCGCCTGCCACGCGGATTTCCTTGTCGGGACAGACGAAGCGAAGCAGCGCCAGGACCTTGAGCGCTTTTTGCGGCAACGTCCTGCCGTAACCCTCCAGCGGCGTCCCGGGAATGGCATTGAGAAAGTTGACCGGAATCGAGTCCGCATCCAGCTCTCTTAGCGCGTACGCCATCTCGACGATTTCCTCGTCCGTCTCGCCCATTCCGATGATGACGCCGGAGCAAGGCGACATGCCGGCTTTCTTTACCGTACCGACCGTTTCCACCCGCTGATCGTACGTGTGGGTGGTCGTGATGTTGGCGTAATTCGATCGGCTGGTATTGAGGTTGTGGTTGTACCGGTGGACGCCAGCCTCCTGCAGGCGGGAAGCCTGATCCTCGCTCAGAATCCCCAGACAGGCGCAAATCTTCAGAGGCATCGTCGCCCGAATTTCCTTCACGGCTTCGATTACCTGTCCCAGCTCCTTTTCAGTGGGGCCGCGACCGGAAGCCACGATGCAGTATGTACCCGCTTTGCGGCTGAGCGCTTCTCTGGCGCCCGCCAGCAACGTTTCCTTGTCCAGCATCGTATACTTGGGGATCGGGGCGGTGGAAACGATCGACTGCGAGCAGTATCCGCAATCTTCCGGACACAGGCCGCTCTTCGCGTTCAAAATCATGTTCAGCTTTACCTTTTTGCCGAAGAAGTGCCTTCTGACCTGAAAAGCCGCTTGCAGCAGCAAAAGCAGTTCATCGTCGGCTGCGTGCAGCACGCTCAACGCTTCCTCGCGGCTGAGCACGTCGCGATTCAGCGCCTTTTTGGCATAGGCTGTCCAGTCGATACCATTCGTCTGATAGATCACCATGGTTCTCCTCCATCCATTTGCATCTCCAGCCAGGAGCGAATCCCGGCGAGGTTCACGTTTTCCCGCAAGCTCGATACCAGCTCCCCGCGGGTGATCGGCTCACGAAGCCTAGGGATGCTGCCCCAGACGGTGGTCTCTCCCACCTGCTCAATCATGCTGGCATTGCTCGCGAGGCTGGCATCATGTGCGTGATCCGCGTCGGCCTCGTTCAAAATGACTCCGGCGACCGGAACTCCGCGCTCCCTCGCGTACCAGATGGAAAGCAGCGTATGATTGATGGTCCCCAGCCCGGCCCGAGCGACGAGCAGGAGGGGCATCCTCAGCCGGACAGCCAGGTCGACCATCATCTCGGTCTCCGTGAGAGGGACCGCCAGCCCTCCAGCGCCTTCCACAAGCAGAAAGCGGTGCCGCTTCCGCAATACCTCGCCGCCAGCGACGATTTCCTCCATCGCGAGCGGCTGTCCCGCTGCCCTCGCAGCCAGCAGTGGTGCGAGCGGCTGGGGAAACACCAGCGGAGCGATCTCTTCCCGTGCATCCTCTACGCCAGAGAGGACCTGGAGTCTCCAGGCATCGCTGCCCTCCTCATCTGCAAGCCCTCCTGACATAACCGGCTTCCACACTCCCAGATCCAGCCCGTCCTCCCGCAAGGCGGCCGCCAAACCTGCCGTTGCGATCGTCTTGCCTACTCCCGTATCCGTGCCGGCGACAAACAAGCCGGCGAAGGTCTGTGAACTCACTGTGCTCCCCCCTCGGTACCGAGCGTACTCTCTCTGATGGAATCGGCGAGAATGCCCACCATGGCGTCCAGTTCTTCGTCGGTCGAGACGAGCGGCGGGATCAGGACGACCACATTGCCCAGCGGCCTGGTCAAGAGACCTTTTTTCCTGGCGAGCTTGCAGACCCGCACACCCATGCGTTCATTCCAGTGGTAGGGCTCTTTCGTCTCCTTGTCTTGCACGAGCTCGATCCCGACCATCAGCCCTTTTTGCCGAATCTCCCCGACGTGGCGCTCGTCTGACAGCGGGGAAAGCAGCTGCGCGAGATGCCCTGCCCTCTGCTCGACCGCCTCCACCAGCCCCCGCTCCTCCATCAAGCGCAGGTTGGCCAGGGCGACGGCGCATCCAAGCGGATTGCCTGTAAACGAGTGCCCGTGGAAGAACGTCTTTTGCTCCTCGTAGTCTGCATAGAAAGCGTCGTAGATCTTTTCTTTGACGAGAGTGGCCGCCACCGGCAGGTAACCGCCTGTGATCCCTTTCGCCACCGCCATGATGTCAGGCGTGACGCCATCGTGCTCGCAGGCGAACATTTTCCCCGTTCGCCCGAAGCCTGTCGCTACTTCGTCGCAGATCAGCAAGACGTTGTAGGACGCCAGCAGGTCGGCGATCTTCTTCAGACAGCCCTCCGGCATGACGATCATGCCGCCCGCTCCCTGGACGACCGGTTCGACGATCAAAGCGGCAATCTCGGAGGACTTTTCCTGCAGCAGCCGCTCCAGGCCATCCAGCATCCTGCCGACTGCCGCCTCTTCGCCGCCATCCCTGTACGGGTACGGGTAGGGAATGACGTACGGCGTGAACAGGAGCGGCTTGTACACCTGATGGTAGAGCGGGATCGCTCCTACGCTTGTGGCGCCGATGGTATCCCCGTGGTAAGCGTTGTTCATCGTGACAAAGGACCGTTTGCCGGCGATGCCGCGGTTTTGCCAGTACTGGAACGCCATCTTCAACGAGATTTCCACCGCGGTAGCCCCGTTGTCCGAATAGAACACCTTGGTTAAGCCTTCCGGCGCCAAGCGGATCAGTTGCTCCGCCAGCAAAATCGACGGTACGTTGGCCATGCCGAGCAGCGTCGAGTGAGCGACTTTTTCCAGCTGTTCGACGATCGCCTGGTTCAGCTCCGGGACATTGTGGCCGTGAACATTGAGCCAAACGGACGAGAAGCCGTCGTAATAGGCGTTGCCATGGACATCGTACAGCCTGATTCCTTCGCCTCTCTCGATGATCAGCGGCTCGTCCTCTATGTAGTCTTTCATTTGCGTAAAAGGGTGCCAGAGATACTGCTTGTTTTTGGCTGCCAGCTGCTCAGGGGAATCAATCAACCAAATCAACTCCTTCGTTAACATTTTAAATGTTAACTAAAATAGTAATTTGGTTAACACATTTTATCAAGACCTTTTTGTCGACAAGTAGAAAACCTGGCTGAGCTGGCCTGTTGGCGAAGCTGCGGCTGCACTTGTACAAAAAAAGACCCCGCCTCTCCGTTCGGAGAAACGAGGTTCTTTCATCGCTTCTTTCTATTTCGTTTGCTGCAAAATGCGATACAGTGCTACGACGCAAACTGCCCGAGTCGTCGCCTTGTTCGGCTGGTACTTGCCGCTGACCGGATCGATCAGACCGAGTCCCACCATGTTGGTGATGGACGAAGCCGCCCAGGATGGCCACGTCCCCTTGTCGGAAACTGTTTTGGCCGCACCTTTTTTGCCCACGAGACGGTCGAGAATCACAGCCGCCTCCGCGCGGGTCACCGGCTGGTCCGGTCGGAAGGTGTTGTCCCCGTAGCCCTTGACCAAGCCCTTGGAGACAGCGACCTGCACAGCTCCCTTCGCATAGTCTGGCACTTTGTCCTTGAAGCCGAGCTTCGGCGAAGACGGCAGCTGCCAGTCGAAGGTCCGAGCCAGCAGCGTGACGAACTGCGCCCGAGTCAATGACACCTCAGGACCGAACGTCGTGTCCGTGAGCCCTTTTACGTAGCCCTTGTCCGCCATGTACGTGATTTCCGCCTTGGCCGGATGGTTGGCGATATCGGTAAAGGACGCACCCGCGTTGTCCAGGTAGTACGGAACATACTTGCCGTAGGAATTGACTTCGTAGACCCATTGGCCTTGGGCATTGCGGCTGCCCAGCAGCGGATCCAGCGTGTTGTTGGCTTCGTTGACGTAGAGCAGCCCGATTCCTTTGCCTGCGACCCAGTTTTTCGGCACGAGCGTCAGCTGGATCGGCGAGGTCGAGATGCTGTCTTCCGCCCCCGCTTTCAGATCCCCCGGCTTGATCGTAAAGGAGTAGTCGGCAGGAACATAGCCCGGGAGCGGCTGCGCGACGATCGGATCGATGTCGATCTCGGCCGTCTCCAGGAAGGACGCGGTATTCGCGAACGAGTATTGCAGGTCGAGCTCCGAGCCCAGAGACATGCTGCCGGGAAGCTCCGGCACGACTGCCGTATCGCTCGGCTGGCCGGTCTGGTTCGGCAGCAGGAGAGACATCTCATCGAAGTACAGCGTTCCTTGGTCGTGCGTGATGCCGTCGTTTGGCTGGTCGACGACGTAAATGCTCTTCAGCTGCAGCGGGTATGCGGCATTGCTCGGGAAGTAGCCCTTGACCTGCTTCCACCCTGTCCAGTCGATTTCCTTCGCCAGATCGACGTACACGGACTTGCCGTTCGCATCGATCGCTTCCGCGCGAAGCCAATGCCCGCTGTTGTCGCCATTGACCCACAGGCCGATGCCGAGGGGTTTGCCCGGGATCGCGATCGGCCCTTTTCCCAGCATCCCGTACGCGAAGCGCATGCTGCTGCTTGGAGCTCCCGAGAAGTTGTACACCAGCCTTGCCGCTTTTTTGGTGCGGAACACTTGGTCGCTGACCAGGCTGAACGAACCGGCAGAGCTGATGCTCGATGGGTTCGCGGCGTGGTACAAGCCTGCCAGGTTGTCGAAGGTGAGCCACGGCTGCTCGAATTGGCCGATTGCAAACGGTATGGTGGTCGAGACGCCGTCGTAGGTGACGGTCACTTTCCCGTTGCCCGTCTGATCCCCGGCGATGAGCTGAAGCTTGTCGTTCACCGTCGCGATCGAGGAGTCCACACTGGTCTGGACGCTAAGCGGCGTCGCTTGGACAAGCGCTCCCTTTTTCGTCTTGATTTTGACGTCGAGCGTGATCGTCTGACCGGGCGCGACCGTGATCGGGCTTGGCGAAACGACGATTTGCGCAACTTCGCTTCCGGAGACGACGTGAATCTCCTTGTTCTGCGTCACATTCCCCAGGCGGCCGGTCAGCGTAATCTGCCCGGAGCGAGACGGAGTAAAGCGCGTTCCGTCGACGGTGCCCGCGTCTGCTCCGCTTACCCCCCAGCTTACGTTTGCCGGATTGATCGCATATGGTTGGAAATGCGTATCGTATCCTTTCGAGGCGGACATGTTGACCGTCTGTCCGATCAGCACATCTGTCGGTACATCGATCGTGAACCCGCGCAGATCTCCCGGAGGCGCGGTATTGTACACCGCCAGCCCCGTCGGCACACGGCGCTCTACGCCTCCGCTCGGCTTGTTGGACAGATTGGCCTGCGTCTCCCCGAGCATGCGCGTGGCCAGCGTCGTGGATCCGCCCCCGTCGAAGTTTACTGCGCGATAGGAGCCCAGCTCCGCCATGATTTTCGCCAGCTCATCGAGGTAGACCCCTTTGCTGGCATCGATCGTCACCATGTACAGCGTCTTTCCGTCCTGGGAGATGCCCACCGCCGTACGTGAGTTGATCGACGTAATGGACTTGTCCGCCTGAAAGGAAGTCAAGGCTTTCCCCTTGTCTACCAGCAGGACGTTGCCTCCGACCGCTTGCATCAGATCGAGGTCTTGCGGAGTCGTCTGGTATTCTACCTGCGCCGTGGCACCAACCGGGAAGTTTTGCTTCAGAAATGCGGCTGCAGCGCCGTGTCCCCACAGCACGTAGCCATTGTACGGTATGTATACGCCGGTTGGTTGACGCGCACTTCCTTGGCGACGTTGTCGACGAACAGCACTTCGACGACATCCTTGTAGCCCGAGATGGCCCCGAGGCTTGTCTTGCCAAAGGAAGGCGTGTACAAATTCAATTGATTCTGATGGCTTTTCCGGCCGTCGCTCGGGTTGTACTCTTCCTTGTTGACTCCCTGAATGGAATACGTCGCCCCGTTTGGCGCCGTCACCTTTCCGCCGAATCCGAAGTGCTCGATGATTGCGGTCTTGTCGCCCGTAAGCCCCAAGCTGTACCAGTACGAAATCAGCCCCATCGAAGAGATGAGCTCCTGATCCTTCATCACGATCCCGAATGGCGCCCCGCGCTTGGACATATTGAAAAAGTCCGCGTTGATCGCCGCGACCGCACCCGTTTCGCGGGCCATTTGAGTGACTGTCTGCCTCTCGGTCAGCTTTCCTTTCGTCCCGTAGACAGGCTTGACCTCTACGTACGGGTTGTTCAGATCGACCTTGGTGACCATGACCGTGACCTGCTGATTTGCAAACGATTTCGTGTATTTGAGCAATGTGGTGCCTTCCCCGATCGGGGTTTGCCATACCACTTGCAATGGACTCGACTCCGCTCTTGCCAGCGCGACATTCGTCGCAAGCGGCACAAACGGAACAAAAGCTCCCCAGGCTACCGTCGCAGCCGTGAGCAGCGTAACCGTCTTCCGCGCTCTCATGTTGGTGACTCCTCTCCGTTTCTCTCTGTCTGTCTATGTGTATACTTTTCCAACTAAAATTTAGACGCTGCGAGGTGGTTGATAGTTTCGCCTCGTCGCCATATTCTCTATTTGAAAAACATACCAAATGTTTCGCAGCTGGTTTGCACACCGAAAAGCCCGTCCGGTGGATGCGAAACTGGCACCGGACGGGCAAATGAAGCAAACGCGCTATGAAGACTCGGTGGTTAATGACCCGATTGGAACGGCTCAGGGCTGGAACGGCTCAGGGCGCTCAGAGCGCATGCCGAAATGATGGAGAATGGCTTCCACGATACGGCGGGAGGCTTCCCCATCTCCGTACGGATTGGCGGCATGAGCCATGGCGTCGTACGCTTCCTGACTCGTCAGCAGCTCTTTGGTCATCGCGTACACTTGCTCCTCATCCGTGCCGGCCAGCTTTAACGTGCCGGCTGCGATTCCTTCCGGGCGCTCGGTGGTATCGCGCAGCACCAGTACTGGAACCCCCAGGGAAGGCGCCTCTTCCTGTACCCCGCCGGAGTCGGTCAGGATCAGGTGAGCACGGCGGGCAAAGTTGTGGAAATCAAAGGCATCCAGCGGCTCAATCAGGTGAATCCGCTCATGTTTCCCCAAAATCTCTTGAGCGACTTCCTGTACGGCCGGATTGAGGTGCACCGGGTAGACGACCGCAATTTCCGGATGCTCACAGGCGATCCGTCTGACGGCACGGAAAATCTGGCGCATCGGCTCTCCCAGATTTTCGCGGCGGTGGGCTGTCATCAGCACCATCTTTTGCCCGCCTACCAGGTCCAGCACCGGGTGCGTATAATCTTCGCGCACGGTGGTCTTAAGCGCATCGATCGCCGTGTTGCCAGTGATGTAGATGCTCTCTTCCCGTTTGCCCTCGCGGCGCAGATTGTCTGCCGAGCCATCCGTCGGCGCGAAATGGAGATCCGCCATGACGCCTGTCAGCTGACGGTTCATCTCCTCCGGGAAAGGCGAGTACTTGTCCCAAGTGCGAAGACCCGCTTCCACGTGGCCGATGGCGACCTGGTTGTAAAACGCTGCGAGGCTGGCGACAAATGTCGTGGTCGTGTCGCCATGCACCAGGACGATGTCCGGCTGGACTTCCTTGATGGCCGCATCCAGGCTTTCCAGCGCCCGGGTCGTCACGCCTACCAGCGTCTGTCTGTCCTTCATAATGTTCAGATCAATGTCCGGTTGAATCTGGAAGATCTCCAGCACCTGGTCCAGCATTTGACGATGCTGCGCTGTGACACAGACAACCGACTCGATTTGCCCTTCGTGCTTGCCCAGCTCGTGCACGAGCGGCGCCATTTTGATCGCCTCCGGGCGCGTCCCGAACACCGTCATCACTTTACATGTTTTCATCGGTTTCCCTCTCCCGCTACTTCGTGCCGTACAGGCGGTCTCCCGCGTCTCCCAAACCTGGCACGATATATCCATGGTCATTCAAATATTCATCGATAGCCGCCACGAAAATGTCCACATCCGGATGCTCGTCCTGCACCATTTTGATGCCTTCCGGCGCTGCGATCAAGCACATGAGCTTCATGTTTTTGGCTCCGCGCTTTTTCAATGCGGCGATCGCCGCTACTGCGGATCCGCCAGTCGCCAGCATCGGATCGATGACGATCAATTCGCGCTCCGCGACATCGGACGGCAGCTTGACGTAGTACTCGATGGGCTGCAACGTCTCAGGGTCGCGATACAGGCCGACATGACCCACCTTCGCCGCCGGGATCAGCTTCAACAGCCCGTCTACCATGCCGAGACCTGCGCGCAGAATCGGAACCAGTCCTACTTTTTTCCCTGCGATCACATTGGACTTGCAGGTAGCCACAGGCGTCTCGATGGTGGTCTCCTCAAGCGGCATGTCACGGGTGATTTCATACCCCATCAGCGTGGCTACTTCGTCCACCAATTCGCGGAATTCCTTGGTCCCCGTGTTCTTGTCACGGATATACGTCACTTTATGCTGAATCAGCGGATGGTCAAACACGTATACACGGCTCATAATCGTTCCTCCGTTTCCCTATCAATGCATCCTTCTCATAATAGCGAAGGAGTGTGCCGCCGTCAATTTGCCCAATCTTCGTTCTTTTCCGCCCCCCAAAAAAACAGACCCGTATGGAATCTGTTCCACAGGGTCTGCCTTTTCTGCCGTTCTACTTCTTAAATTTCCAAGCCTTCGTACATCGGGAAGCGTTGGCACAGAGCCGCAACACGGGTGCGGGCTTCTTCGTGCTTCGCCGCATCTTCCGGATTTTTCAGGGTCAGCGCGATGATCGCCGCTACTTCCTTCATCGCTTCCTCGTCAAAGCCGCGGCTGGTTACCGCAGGGGTACCCATGCGAACACCGCTGGTCACGAACGGGCTTTCGGAATCGTACGGAATCGTGTTCTTGTTGGTCGTGATGTTCACTTCGTCGAGCAAATGCTCCGCCACTTTACCAGTCAAGCCGATTTTGCTTACGTCCACCAGCACCAGGTGGTTGTCGGTGCCGCCGGAAACGAGCGTAAGGCCTTCTGCTTTCAGCGCTTCCGCGAACGCTACTGCATTTTTGACGATGCGGGATGCGTAGTCTTTGAATTCCGGCTGCAGCGCTTCGCCGAAGGCAACAGCCTTCGCTGCGATGACGTGCATCAAAGGACCGCCCTGTACGCCAGGGAATACGGACTTGTCGATCGCTTTTGCAAATTCCTCTTTGCACAGGATCAGACCGCCGCGCGGACCGCGCAAGGTCTTGTGCGTCGTGGAAGTAACGAAGTGCGCGTGAGGCACCGGATTCGGATGCAGGCCTGCAGCTACCAGACCCGCGATGTGCGCCATGTCGACCATGAAGTATGCGCCCACTTCATCCGCAATCTCGCGGAATTTGGCGAAGTCGATGGTGCGCGGATAAGCGCTCGCACCCGCCACGATCAGCTTCGGCTTGTGCTCCAAAGCTTTGGCGCGTACGTCTTCGTAATTGATCAGATGGGACTCTTGATCCACCCCGTACTCGACGAAGTTGTACAGCGTACCGGAGAAGTTTACCGGGCTTCCGTGGGTCAAGTGCCCGCCGTGGGACAGGTTCATCCCGAGCACCGTATCTCCCGGCTGCAGGATGGTGAAGTACACCGCCATGTTGGCTTGAGCACCGGAGTGAGGCTGGACGTTGGCATGCTCTGCACCGAACAGCTCTTTCACGCGGTCGCGGGCGATGTTTTCCGCGATGTCTACGTATTCGCATCCGCCGTAGTAGCGACGGCCCGGGTATCCTTCTGCGTATTTGTTGGTCAGAACGGTTCCCATTGCTTCCATTACCGCACGGCTAACGAAGTTCTCGGACGCGATCAGCTCGATTTTGTCGCGTTGTCTTCCCAGCTCCAGCTGGATGGCTTCCAATACTTGCGGGTCTTGTTTGCGCAAAAAGTCTAGCATGGTTTATTCTCTCCTTCGTGAATATGAGCTTGTCTCACATTCGAATTAGGTACAACTCTCACTCTCTGGGGCCGCTTCGTAAACAGCGCGGACACCGCCGATCAATTTCGGACGGGTGCGAGCCGCAGTCACGTGCGCTTCTCCTACCGTTCGGCAAGAAGGACGCACCGGCACGGCGACATGCTTCAGGTGCATGCCGATCAGCGTATCGCCGATGTCGATGCCGGCGTGGGCCCGAATATGCTCCACCACGACCGCATCCTGCATGTGCGTATAAGCGTGGGCCGCCATGGAACCGCCTGCTGTCGGAACGGGCACAACCGTTACCTCATCCCAGCCGCAACGCTCCATGTCGGCGCGCTCCACCACCAGCGCCCTGTTCAAATGTTCACAACATTGAAAAGCCGCGGAAAAGCCGTACTGCTCCTGGATCTTGCGGATGCCGCGGAAAATGCCGGCTGCCACATCCTTGCTTCCCGCCTTGCCGATATGCTTGCCCAGCACTTCGCTGGTGCTGCAGCCGATGACCAGGATCTGTCCGGGCTTCAGCTCGGCGATGCGGGCGACTTCATCGACGACTTCACTGACCTGTTTTTCAATGGCGAGCAAATCCACTTACTTCACTCCCAAGTGCTTCGCTTCGATCTGTCCGATCTTTTCTACCCGGCGTTCGTGCCGACCGCCTTGAAACTCGGTTTCCAGCCAGATTTTCACAATGTCAAGGGCAAGCCCTGGGCCGATGACGCGCTCGCCCATAGCCAGCACATTGGTGTTGTTGTGCTCGCGGGTTGCTCTCGCCGAAAAGGTGTCATGCACCAGCGCGCAGCGGATTCCCGGCACCTTGTTGGCAGCGATGGACATACCGATCCCTGTCCCGCAGACGAGAATCCCCCGATCGAATTCTCCTGCCGCTACTTTTTCCGCTACCGGCAACGCATAGTCGGGATAATCCACCGAATCCTCGCACGAGCAGCCGAAGTCTTCCGTCTGGATGTTCATCGAAGAGAGCAAGGTCTTGATCTCCTCTTTCAGCTTGTATCCGCCGTGATCAGCAGCAATCGCCACTTTCATCTGTCATCCCTCGCTTGTTCATGGTCTCACTCATTATACATCATAATGCGGCAAGTAAAAAGTGAACATTTCCCTCTTCAACAGAAAAAACGTTCGTACTCTCACAAAAAACAAGGTACCTGGCACTTGCCAGCACCTCATTCTCATCACAATTCACGAAAGCGCTCTTTTTTAAGGAGAACAGACAGCCTGTCCAGCGACTCTTCCAGTTCTTCAGCGCATCTGCGATAGTCCTCCAGCGTCCCGCCAAACGGATCGGCTATATCGCCAAACCCTTCCACACCGACGAAATTACGCAACGTGTGCACCTTGTCAGCTGCTTCCGGAAAATACGCCAGGATGGCATGCCTGTGGCTGGCGGTCATCGTCAAAATCAAGTCCGACCAATCTATGAGCTCCGCATTCAGCCGACTGGACCGATGCTCATGCTCAATCCCGCGCTCCGCCAATACTTCTCTGGCATGCAAGGAAGCCGCCTGCCCATCGAACGCAGCCACGCCTGCCGAACGGACTTCGAAGCCTTCCCCCGCCGTCTTGACGCGGAACAGCGCTTCCGCCATGGGACTGCGGCAAGTGTTCCCCGTGCAAACAAATAAAATCCGTTTCACGCATCTCTCCTCCTTCTGCCTGCGCCTTTGTGCTACAACATAAATTTTAACCCAAAACAGAACAAAATAAGTCCACCTACTAATTCGCTGTAATCCCCCAGCCATCCTCCCACGCTTCTGCCCAGCAGCAAGCCGCAATAAGACATCGCGCCGCCCATGATGCCGAAAAGCGTAATGGCCAACAGTTTGTTCACTTCAATCAAACCGAAAGAAAAGCCCACCGTCAAGGCATCCAGGCTGACGCTGAAAGCAAACAGCAAGAGCCCGAAGCCTTTCGTTTTCAGCATGCTTTTTTGATCGCCGTTGACAAAGCCATTCCACAACATATGCATGCCAATCGCCATGAGGACTCCGCCGCCGATAAAAACGGCGATGTCCCCGACCAAATCGGACAAGTACGCGCCAACAGCAATCCCTACGATGGGCATGCCAATATGAAAAAGTCCGATCGTGATGCTGACTTTGAGAATTTCCCGCAATCGAATGCCTACCATGCCTACACCGATCCCGAGCGAAAAGGCATCCATGCTCAAGGCAAACGCGATCATGAGTAAGGTCAGAAATTGCCCCCACTGAAACAAGACGTGATCCAACTGGCCTCCCCCTCCCCGTCTCTTCAACCTATGCGGACAAGAAGGAGTTTAGACAAGGCAAATTAGACCTTTCGAATCCGGCCGCCGGCTGCTTTCTCCAGCCGATTCATGACCGCCATCCCGAGTCCGTCACGCGGGAAGGTTTCCCCTACGATGAACTGAACACCGGAATCGTCAAAGTCGCGCAGCGCCCCGTACAGCCGATGCGCGACTTCCTGCAAATCGGCCCGCGACCCCACGGATAGAACCACGTCGGCATCCGGGTGAGCGCGCCAGAAATCGGCCGATTCTTCCGTCGCCAGCACCCCGGTTTTGCGTCCGAGCCCTTTTGCTTCGCGCAGCATCTCTTTCATTTCTTCCCGCACCCGGGGGTCTTCCCCCGCTACCAGCCACATTTCTCCCTCTGGGGCATAGTGCGTGTACTTCATGCCAGGAGCTCGCGGCGTCTCCTCGGCTCCTGCCTGAAACGTCGGATCCAGCCTGACCGGACCGATCACTTCCTCCAACTGCTCGCGCGTAATTCCCCCCGGGCGCAGAATCATCGGCGGCTCGACCGTCACATCGATGACGGTGGACTCGACTCCTACACCTGTGGCGCCGCCGTCCACCACACCGGCTATGCGTCCCTCCAGGTCGGCCAGCACGTGTGAGGCTGTCGTGGGGCTCGGCCTTCCGGAGCGGTTGGCGCTGGGCGCGGCAATCGGGACTCCCGCCGCCCCGATCAATGCCAGTGCCACGGGATGATCAGGCATCCGCACACCGACGGAATGCAGCCCGGCAGTCACCAGTGAGGCCACCCGATCGCTATTCGGCAGGATGACGGTCAACGGCCCCGGCCAAAACGCATCCATCAATTGCGCTGCTTTCGCGGGCACTTCCGAGGCTACCGAAGGCAATTGCTCCATTGCCGCTATATGTACGATCAAAGGGTTGTCGCTCGGTCTGCCTTTTGCAGCAAATATTTTTTCCACCGCTTCGTTGGACAATGCGTTGGCACCCAAACCGTAAACAGTCTCTGTGGGAAATGCGACAACCTCGCCATTCTTGAGCAAGCTGGCCGCATCCACAATCTGTGTACAACTCTCCAGTTTCTCCACAGCATTTTCCACATGGTTATCCACAGTCCAAACTTTTGTCACGACTTTTTGTTCCATTTGAAAATATCCTTTCTCCAACACGTTTCGTAACGATAAGTGCCTTTAGTATAGATGTGCGGGGTAAAGTTTTCAACAACCTGTGGGTAACTTGTGAATAACTTTTCCCGTCTTCGTGGAAAAATGCGTTGTTACCATTTTTTAACCCAATCGTACCAGGCTCTTGTAGTAGGATAGGGATATCAACTCCATTTCATTTGTTCCCCAACAGAAAGGATCGTGGCATACCCATGAAATCATTCCAATCTTTGACTTTGAGCCTGGTCGGTACCGCCCTGCTGTTCAGCGCAGCTGCCGCTCCCGCATTCGCCGCTACTGCCCAATCGGCTGCCCCAGCCAAACCGGCCGTTCCTGCCGCAGCGGTCAAACAGGTAGACCACGGCGTCGTCATCGCGCCAAAGGTCATCCAAATGAAAACCGCTGAGTACGAGGCCAATATTTCGATCCCAGTCATCAGCGGCATGGCCGACAAAGCCTTTGAAGCAAAGCTGAATGCGGAGCTGCTTCAGTTTGCCCAGGCAGCGCTCAAGGAGCGGCAAGTCATGAGCAAGCAGGATGCGGCAGACTCCAAAAAGAACGGCTATCCAATGCGTCCCCACGCCCTGGATATTTCCTACAAGGTGCAGTCTGTCGGCAAGCTGGTGGCGTTCTCGGTGCAGACCTATATCTACGCCGGCGGGGCTCATGGCATAACAGACGTGACCTACTACAACATCGCCAACCTGAATACCGCGAAAAGGCTCCAGCTGTCCGATCTGTTCCAGTCGGGCTTCGACTACCGCTATGTCCTGAACAACCTGATCAAGCAGCAAATTCGGACGAACCCGGAGATCGCGGATGTGTACAGCTTCGAGACGATTGCAGACAACCAGTCCTTCTCGTTTGAAAACGGCAATCTCGTCATCCATTTCGGCCAGTATGAAATCGCGCCGTACGCGGCCGGCATGCCGTCCTTCACGATTCCGAAGCACAGCTTTGTGAACCTGCTGAAGCCGGAAGTAAAAGCGCTGCTCCCGTAACACTCTGCTCAACAGCGACAAACGACACCTGGACATCAGTCCGGGTGTCGTTTCTTTTCTGCGTTACGAGAACAGGCTCTCGAGTTTTTCCAACAAATAAAACCTCACTTGGATTTCCGGAGCAGGAGCCGCCGCAGGAGCGATTGGCTCGAGCTGTTGTTCTGGAGCCGTCTGCTCGGAATCCGTCGCAATCACGTCTCTCTCAACTTCGGCTTCGGCTGCCGCTTTGTCACCGACTTGCCTTTCCTCCAGACGCATTTGCCGCCATTCCTGCCACCCTTCCCTCATTCTGCCTTCCGCTGCAGCCGCAGCTTCTTCGGCAGGCTGGGCTTCGCTTTCCAACACGTCAGCCTTCGCTTGCTCCGTGCCGTCTGGCTCGATGATCCCGTTTGTTTGCGCTTGCTCCTGCGTTGCCGCCTGTACCGCATCGCCATTGGACATATCGATAAAGCAGAGCGGAGGAAACAGTACGCACCACCAGTTTTGCCCTTTCGCCTCGCCGATCTGCACCCGCAAGGCCGTGTAATCGCCGGCCGGATACACGTACGAGCCGTACAGCTTGGTCGGAAATGGTACCTGTCCGAAATCGACGACCGCCTTGTAGGAAAATCCGCGATCCCGAATTGTCTGGTCGACTACCTGCTGCATGATAGGCAGGTTGGCAGCCACGACCTTTTCGGCGTCTTCAAACGAGTCGATGTCTTTGGCCCATGTCTCCATTTGCGCGATGAGCGCGTCCCGAACTTCCCGCTTCAGCCATTGATCCTGAAACGAATCGCTGTTTGCGATGATTCGCAGCCGGATCGACTCTTGAGGGATCGGCCCGTTGTCCAACACATTGGCCGAAGTAAGCTGTCCCTCCCAGCTCATCATAAGCATGCATATGCAAAATACCATCCATAGCGTCCGTTTCATCGTTACCGTCTCCCTCTGTACTGTGCTCTTTCTTTCTCGTTTTTCTCTCTCTAGCAACAGTATGGGCAAGACGCTGCGAAATTAAACGCAAGGTTGCGAATTCAGCCGCGAATTTCGAATCTTCGCGCAGGAAGGATGAAAAAAGGCGTGTCGAGCGGGGGCTATTGCCTCATGCCGACCACTACCCGCTCAATTCCCGCCAAATCGGAAATGATGTGTACTTCTTCTATTACACCGGACGCCTTCATCAGCTCCGCTACGTCCCGAGCCTGATGGATACCCACTTCATAGGCTACGAGCCCTCGCGGCTTTAGCACAGTCGGCAGCGCTTCGCACAACCGCCGGTAGCAGTCGAGCCCGTCCGTGCCCCCGTCCAGCGCCAGACGCGGTTCGTGCTCAAGGACCTCTGCGTCGAGCTCGTCCACATCCGTACTGGGAATGTAAGGAGGATTGGATACGAGGATATCCACCTGCTCGCCTGCCGTAAGCAACGGCTGCACCAGATCTCCCTGCAAAAAGCGGATCCGCGCTCCCAGACGTTCTGCGTTTTCTTTGGCGATGGCCGTCGCATCCGGGGACAGATCCACTGTCGTCACGTTCCAGTCTGGACGCTCGCAGGCGAGAGTAATGCAAATGGCCCCGCTGCCCGTGCCGATGTCGGCCACATCCAATTTTTCACCGTCCGGCCAGAGCTTGGAGGCGTGCAGAAGCACCTGCTCCACTAGAATCTCCGTCTCGGGCCGAGGAATGAGTACGCCTGGACGCACGCTGAATGGCCGACCAAAAAACTCCTGGGTGCCAAACATGTACTGCAGCGGTTCATGCCGTGCCCGTCGCTCAAGCAGCCCACTCAATTGTCTGAGAGTCTCGGGAGCCACCTTTTCCATCATGGAGATCAAAAACCGCGTGCGGTCCCAGTCCAGACAATGACGGATGATCAGCTCCGCTTCGAACAGCGGGTCTTTGGCTCCGCTTTCGCGCAAAAAGGAAGAAGCCCGTGTCAGGGCTTCTCGGATCGTCGTGACGCCAGACCAATCAAGCTGTGTGGGCATGGCTTTTCAACAGCTCCGTCTGTTCATGCATAATCAGGTTGTCGATGACTTCGTCCAGTTCGCCTTCGAGAACCGATTCCAAACGATGCAGGGTCAGACCGATACGATGGTCTGTCACACGGCTTTGCGGATAGTTGTAAGTGCGAATGCGCTCGCTTCGGTCTCCGGTACCAACGAGGCTCTTGCGGTTGGCATCGGCTTCGGCGTTTTGCTGCTGCATGTAGTAGTCGTACAGGCGGGCGCGCAGGACGCGCAGCGCTTTGTCTTTGTTGGAGTGCTGGGACTTCTCGTCCTGACAGGATACCATGATGCCTGTCGGGATATGGGTCACGCGAACGGCGGACTTGGTCGTGTTGACGCTCTGTCCGCCCGCACCGCTGGAACAGAATGTATCGATGCGGATGTCTTTCTCATGCACTTCCACTTCGACTTCCTCTGCTTCCGGCAGCACCAGAACAGTCGCCGTCGAGGTATGGATGCGCCCGCCGGACTCGGTAGCCGGGATGCGCTGCACGCGGTGTGCGCCGCTCTCGAACTTCATTTTGCTGTAAGCACCGCGGCCGCTGAGCGAAAAGACGATTTCCTTGTAGCCGCCAAGCTCGGTCGGGCTTGCTTCCAGCACTTCCACTTTGAAGCCCTGGCGTTCGGCGAAGCGCGTGTACATGCGGAACAGAACCGCCGCAAACAAGGCAGCCTCGTCGCCGCCTGCCGCACCGCGCACTTCCACGATGACGTTTTTCTCATCGTTGGGATCCTTCGGCAGCAGCAGGATTTTCAGGCGTTCCTCCAGCTTTTCCTTGCGTGAAGTCAGTTCGCTGATTTCCAGCTTCACCATTTCGCGCATTTCATCGTCCAGCTTCTCTTCCAGCATGGCTTTGGCATCGTCCATCTGGGATACCACTGATTTATATTCACGGTAGGTCGTCACGGTTTCTTCCAGGGAAGACTGTTCCTTGGACAACTCACGCAAGCGTTTTGTATCGCTGATGACGTCGGGGTCACAAAGGAGATTGGTGACTTCTTCAAAACGCTCTTCAACTGCGGATAAGCGTGTAAACATTGTAACTTCACCCCAATCGCAAAAAGTACATCATAACAGATAAATTATAGGAGGAAACCAGAAATAAGTCAAAGCGCATTATTTTACTGGAAAGAGGAAAACAGGCCCGGCAATGCCGAGCCCTTCCTTTGGTCCACATCGCCGACTGCTCTCGCTCTCGGATCAGCTAGCGATGAAACCCTTCATTGGAGGTGACGTGGAAATCGTAGCGCGGGATCTTCTGCGTGAGGACGGCAATTACCTGTTGCTCGATGTTTCTCGCTTCGCTGGCGGTGACGTTGTGCACCAGATCAAGAGTAACATATGCGTTTCCGCCATTCAGTGTGATGCGGGCGCCTTCCACGCCAGGCACCGATTTGGCCATCTCTACCATGTTGTTCAGGTCGGGCTGGTATCCGCGCGTGTTCTGGTGCCCGATGATCAAATTCGGGTTTTGGTTGCGCCCCATCAGCCTGTCGCGATCCGTCGTCGGGGCCGCAGGGCGGTGGAGCGTATCGCCGGTGCGCTCCCCTTTAGCCGGTGTATTATGCTGTTCGTCAAGGGTTTGGGTCCCGTAGCTCTTTTCCTGTGTCAACGTGCGGTTGCATCCGGCAGTGAGCGAGGAAGCAAGGGCAAAGGCACACAGTACCGCTATCATGCCTTTCCCGATTGGCCTGCGTCGCATGAAAAAGCCACCTCCTGTTTTGCCCTTAGTGTGCGCATCGCGCTGTGTGCTCATGCACGGGCAAAAGGGGTGGCTGCAATGGTCCGATCAGTCTTCCGTACGCTCCGGCCCAGCCGGCGGGTGGTAGTAGTGGCGGCGGCACACGCTGCTGTACGTATCGTTACCGGCGATCTCGATCGTCTCCCCGGTGTAGACCGGTTTTCCGTTTTTAAATTTGAGGATATGCGTCGCTTTTTTGTTGCAATAGACGCAAACCGTTTTGATCTCTTCCACCTTGTCCGCCTCGCACAAAAGGGCGGCGCTTCCCGGGAAGAGCTCGTTTTTGAAGTTTTTCAACAGCCCGTAGACAATGACGGGGATGCCGAGCTCGTCCACAATGGCCACCAGCTGCTCGACGTGATGCTTTCCAATGAACTGCGCCTCGTCTACCAGCACGCAATGCGGCTTGACTTCCTCGGCGGCCACGATTGCCAGGATGTCCGTCTCGTCTGAGATCGGAATGGCTTCGCGGCTGATGCCTACACGGGAAGCCACTTTCCCCACGCCAAACCGGTCGTCGACTGCCGGCGTGAATACCATCACTTTCTTGCCGGACTGCTCGTAGTTATGCGCGACCGTCAAAAGCTGGATCGATTTGGAAGCGTTCATTGCCCCATAGCGAAAGTAAAGTTGTGCCACGTCCCTGTCTCCCTTACCAAAAGTGATCCCTCTGTCTTTTCTCCCAAGAAAAACAAAACCAGGCAGATCGCTCTACCTGGTTGCTCCAATCCTCTCCGATTAGGAAAGATTGTATTTGCGTTTGAAACGGTCTACACGGCCGCCAGCATCTACGAATTTTTGTTTACCGGTGAAGAAAGGATGGCAGTTGGAGCAGATCTCCACGCGCAGCGCTTGCTTTACAGAACCGGATTCAAATTCGTTACCGCATGCACATGTTACCTTCACAGTGTTGTACTGTGGATGAATACCTTGTTTCATCTCAAAATGCACCTCTTTCCGCCCTGAATCGTTTGCCGAGACAGAGTTATATAAACACATAAAAAAATAGTAGCACGATGCCCGTTCAAATGCAACAGACTCTTCACGCCATGTTTTTCCTGCGGCGCAGTTGCTCCGGCGGGATGTGGGTAAATGACCCGATCACCACGTCAGGCAGCTCCTCCTGATAGATCTCGATTGCCTGCTTCATGCCGAACACTTCGCCCTTGGCCGGCGGAATCATCGACAGATAGCTTTCCGGATCGATGTTCAGATTGCGCAGCTGAATCAGTTTGATTCCGGTGCGGCGAATGAAGTTTATCATCGCTTCCATCTCTTCCTCGCGGTCAAAAACACCGGGGAAGCACAAGTAGTTGATGGAGGTGTAGACCCCTTTGGAAGCGGCATACTCGGCCGATCGCGCCACGTTTTCCAGCGTGTAGTGACGAGGGCGGTAGTACGCGTTGTAATGCTCGTCGATCGCGCTGATGATGCTGACCCGCATCAGGTCGAGACCCGCGTCCACGATGCCTTTGATATGATCGGTCAGACCGGCATTCGTATTGATGTTGATGAAGCCCATATCGGTCTGCTCGCGCACGCGGCGCATCGCCGGAATGATGATGGACGCCATCGTGGACGGCTCGCCTTCACAGCCTTGACCAAAGCTGATGATGCTCTCCGGTGTCTGCAAGTGGTGCAGCATGACCTCCACCAGCTCGTCCTCCGTCGGCTTGAAGTTCATTCGCGTCTGCGGCGATGGGAAGCCGCTGTCCTCTGGCTGCTCGGAAATACAGCCGTAGCAGCCGGCGTTGCACGTATACGATACCGGCAAGCTGCCTTCCCAGCGGTGGAAGAAGTTGTTTGAGGCCGTCAGACATTCATACTCCAGCGCACAGTGGGACAAATGGTTCAGGATGCGGTTTTGCGGAAACTGCTCCAGCGTTTTTTCGACGCGCTGGCGCAGCTCGTCCATCGGAAAGTTGAGCGGATCCCACTTGTAGATGTCGTCGCTCGCCCGGCCGGCTACCCAAAACGCTCCGTCCTTCCACACCACTGCGGAATAGCCGAAGAGCGGCAGCTTGCTCTCCTTGTTCGTCTTCACATACCCTGGAAGCAAGAGCCTCGTGATCCCTTGGGGAACCAGCGCTCCCACCGCCGTGCAGCCGTCCAGCTTGACCATTTCGCCCGTATCCGGGTCCATGCCAATCGGTACGGTATCCGGCAGGCTGACCAGAGTCGCCCCCTCCGGCAGTGGTATCAGCTCTTCCTCCAGGATTTCCGTCAATATATCTCCGTTGCGCGCCACCGACAAGAGGCCTGGGTGGTCGTACACGTTGCCTTTTTCATCTGCGTACACTAAATACATGGGAAAAACTCCTCGCTTCTTTGCTGTGCCCATTGTATCGCATCGAAAAAGCAAAGTAAATTGCGCAAGGTTACTTGCCCAAATAAGGAAGCGGGTTGATCGGCACGTCGTCCTGCCTTACCTCAAAGTGCAGGTGGTACCCGGTAGAATCGCCGGTATGTCCCATGTATCCCAGTACATCGCCCGCGTTGACCGATTGGCCGGGAGCCACGATGATGCTGCGCATGTGGGCGTAGAAGGTTTGCAGGCCATCTCCGTGATCCAGCACGACCATCCGTCCGTACCCCGATCGGTTGGCCCCTGCTTCGACGACAACCCCGCCTTTTGCGGCGTAGATCGGCGCTTTTGCTTCTTCCTCGTTCCACAGGTCCACCCCTTTGTGGGCCTTCCCCCAGCGTACCCCGAATCCGCTTGTGATAGTGGCGCCTTTCACCGGCCACTCCATTCGTTCCCGTATTCTTCCTATGACTTGCCTGCTTGCCGCCTGGGACGTGTTTCTTCTTAGTTGCAAATCTTCCGCCTGCAGGGTCTTTTCCGCCACAATCGGAACGTAAACGACTTGTCCCACATACAGGTTGTCCGACAGCCATTTCAAGAGCGGATTGCGGTCCACCAAGAGCTCCCGGCTGACACCGTACCGCTTTGTTATGTACCCCAGCGTTTCCCCGCGTTTGACGACATGCTTCACCTCGTCACGGCTGATGATCAGCTTCATCCCGACGGCGACAAAGTGGGGGTTGTTGATTTTGTTCATTTCCACCAGCTTTCGGAGTGTAAGGCCGTACCGATTGGCAATGCCCGATAGCGTATCCCCCTGATTTACGGCATACACCATGACATTGTCTTTTTTCGGCGCATCCGATTTAGCCAGGCCCGCATACGGATTGAACGCCTGAAACAGCGTCTGTTCCACCACGGTCCGTTTGGCATCCGCCACACTCTCGATGTGAGCAGGCATTTGCGCGTAGTCCACAGAGCACTCCTCCTTCGCTCGAATTCTATTCCATACGGTATGCCAAAATGGCAAAAAAAATGACGGTGAGTCATGATGAACTCACCGTCGTATTGGCTTTGCCGCGTCCTTGCTTGGATTCCAGCGTTTGCAAAAACTCTTCGTTCGTCTTGGTATCCGCCAGCTTTTTGATGAACGAATCCACAAACTCGTTGGTCTCGTTCATGTTTTTGCGGATCATCCACAACTTGTCCAGCTCTTCCTTCGTCAGCAGCAGCTCCTCGCGCCGCGTCCCGGAACGGCGAATGTCGATAGCCGGGAAGATCCGGCGCTCCGCCAGCTTCCGATCCAGATGGAGCTCCATGTTGCCCGTTCCCTTGAACTCTTCGTAGATCACATCGTCCATCCGCGAGCCCGTCTCTACCAACGCAGTCGCCAGAATGGTCAGGCTGCCGCCCTCTTCGATGTTCCGCGCCGAACCAAAGAAACGCTTGGGACGATGGAAAGCCGCAGGATCGATACCGCCGGACAACGTGCGGCCGCTCGGCGGAATCACCAGGTTGTACGCCCTCGCCAGGCGCGTGATGGAATCGAGCAGGATGACCACGTCTTTCTTGTGTTCGACCAGACGCTTGGCACGCTCCAATACCAGCTCCGCTACCTTGATATGGTTTTCCGGCAGCTCGTCAAAAGTGGAGGCGACAACTTCGCCTTTTACGGAACGCTGCATGTCGGTCACTTCTTCAGGCCGCTCGTCGATGAGCAGCACAAACAAGTGAATGTCCGGCCGGCTCTCCGTGATGCTGTTGGCGATTTCTTTCAGCAGCATGGTTTTCCCGGCCTTCGGAGGGGCCACAATCAATCCACGCTGGCCAAGTCCAACAGGGGCGAGAAGGTCCATCAGGCGGGTGGATACGCGCTCGGGAGCGGTTTCCAGTACGAGCTTGGTTTGAGGATACAGCGGCGTCAAAGCGGGGAAATGCAGGCGCTCTGCAGCTGTTTCGGGGTCTTCTCCATTTACAGCCTCTACTTGCAGGAGACCGAAATAACGCTCGTTCTCCTTCGGCGGTCTTGCCTTACCCGATACTACGTCTCCCATCCGCAGATCGAAACGGCGGATCTGCGATTGGGAGATGTAAATATCCTCGGAGCTAGGGAGATAGTTGATCGGACGCAGGAAACCGTACCCTTCCGGCAAAATTTCCAATACGCCCTCCATAAACATGAGACCGTCTCTCTCCGCCCTGGCGCGCAGAATTGCGAAGATCAATTCCTTCTTTTTCAACTGTGAATAGTACGGAATGTGGTATTCTTTCGCCAGCTTGTAGAGATCGGTCAATTTCTTTTCTTCCAGTTCGGAAAGTAACATACATCCACCACTCTTTATTTACTCTTCTTGCGTCTCGTCTGATCGATGCCTAGCAGAACCGAGTCCATAGGCGATGCCAGAGCAGCAGTTGTTCGTTGCACCTGATACGAATATGATTCCCTTACAATGCCGGTTTGCGTTCCAACCGATGGTTCCCTTCGATGAAACGCACTGTTCCGGTCTTCGCACGCATGACCACCGAATGGGTCGTTGCGCGAGTTCCTTGGAAACGCACGCCTTTCAGCAGCTCTCCATCCGTCACGCCGGTTGCCGCAAAAATGGCGTCGTCGCCCTTGACCAAATCATCCATGAACAGCACCTGCTGCGGGTTGGTCAGGCCCATCTTGATGCAGCGTTCGATCTCTTCCTGGCTTTGCGGCAGCAGTCTACCCTGGATTTCTCCCCCCAGGCATTTCAAAGCCACAGCCGCAAGCACCCCTTCAGGCGCTCCTCCAGACCCGAACATGATGTCGACCCCGGTATCCGGAAAAGCGGTGTTGATGGCGGCCGCCACGTCCCCGTCGGAAATAAGACGGATGCGTGCTCCCGCTTCGCGGATTTCCTGGATCACTTTTTGGTGACGGTCCCGATCCAGTACGATCGCGACCAGATCGCTGATGTCTTTTCCTTGCGCCTGCGCTACCGCCTTCAGGTTGTCGCGTACAGGCGCGTTGATATCGATCTTGCCAACGGCTTTTGGGCCCACTGCTATTTTCTCCATGTACATGTCAGGCGCATGCAGCAGGTTTCCTCGGTCGGCGATGGCAATGACGGAGATGGCACCCCAGGTCCCTTTGGCGAGGATGTTCGTCCCCTCCAGCGGATCGACCGCCACATCGACGGCAGGAGCTACTCCCTGGCCCAGACGCTCGCCGATGTACAGCATGGGCGCCTCGTCCATTTCGCCTTCCCCGATCACGACAATTCCGTCCATCGGCACTTTTTCGAACTCTTTTCTCATTGCGGTAGTCGCCGCATCGTCAGCCTCATCTTTTTTGCCGAGACCCATCCAACTGGCGGAAGCCAATGCGGCCGCCTCGGTCACTCGTACCAGTTCAAGTGTTAAACTGCGTTCCATTCTGGAAGACTCCTCTCCTGGTAATTCCTTACCGTTGATGATTTTCCGAGCGATGCAAGCCTACCCGTTGTACATCGGCTCCTAGCATTTGCAGCTTGCCCACCAAATTTTCATAACCCCGATCAATATGCTCCAGCCCTTCCAGCTCGGTCGTCCCATTGGTGACCAATCCGGCGATGAACAGCGCGGCTCCGGCGCGAAGATCGGATGCGACTACCTTGGCTCCGTTCAGGCTGCTGCCTCCCTCGATCACGGCAGACCTGCCTTCTACCTTCAATGTCGCGCCCATGCGCCGCAGCTCGTCGATATGGCGAAAGCGCGAACTGTAAATATTGTCCGTCACAATGCTCGAGCCCTTCGCCAAAGTGAGCAGGGTCGTAAACGGCTGCTGCAGGTCCGTTGGGAATCCGGGATAAGGACTCGTCTTCACATCGATGGGGCGATAGACTTCCTGGCCGATGACCTGAATGCTATCGTCCATCTCCACGACTTGCACGCCGATCTCGCGAAGCTTCGCCGTCACCGACTCCAGATGCTTGGGGATGACGTTTTCGACCAGGACGTTGCCGTTCGTCGCCGCTGCTGCGATCATGTACGTCCCTGCCTCGATGCGGTCGGGAATGATCGTATGACGGCAGCCGCGCAGGCGCTCCACGCCCTGGATGCGAATCATGTCAGTGCCCGCACCTTTGATGTTCGCGCCCATATTGTTCAGCAAGGTAGCCACGTCGACGATCTCCGGCTCACGGGCAGCGTTTTCAATAACGGTCACGCCTTCCGCCTTGGCAGCGGCGAGCATGATATTGATCGTAGCCCCGACGCTGACGAGATCGAGGTAAATGCGTGCTCCTTGCAAGCGGCCGTTTTTGGCTTTGATCGTCATGACCCCGTTTTTGTTTTCCACCTGGGCGCCCATCGCCTCAAAGCCTTTGATATGCAAATCTACAGGACGCGGGCCGAGATCGCAGCCGCCCGGCAAACCCACTTGCGCTTCTCCGAATTTGGCCAGCAGCGCTCCCCAGAGATAGTAGGAAGCCCTCAGCTTTTTAATCCGTCCGTTGGGCATGAGCATCAGCTGCATCGCCCGTCCGTCGACTTCCATCCAGTCGTCTTCAAAGAGCACGTCGGCCCCCATTTCTTGCAGAAGCTGGCAGTAAATGTCTACATCCTGAATACGGGGCAAGTTCTCGATGACGACTGGCCCATCTGCCAATAGCGCGGCAGGAATCAAGGCAACAGCGCTGTTTTTCGCTCCACTGATGGTGACCGTCCCCGCGAGCGGTTTCCCACCATTGATGATCAACTTATCCATGCTCTGCTCTCCTCAGGCGTAATCGGGAAAGAAGCACCTTCCCCGGTGGAAAAGGTGCTTGAATCAAATCGGCACGTTTCTTATTTTTGCATGCTTGCCCAGTCAGCGAGGAACTTCTCCAGGCCGCTTTCCGTGAGCGGATGGGCAATCAGCTGTTTGAACACTTTGGCTGGAATGGTCGCGAAATGCGCTCCGCGTTTCGCCGCTTCCGTCACGTGAACAGGGTGGCGAACCGAGGCAGCGATGATCTCCGTCTCAATCCCGTGGACAGAATAAATTTCCGCAATGTCATCGATCAACTGCATGCCGTCCTGTCCGATGTCGTCCAGACGACCCAGGAACGGAGATACGAAGCTCGCTCCTGCGCGGGCGGCCAACAGCGCCTGGTTCGCGGAAAATACCAGGGTGACGTTGGTTTTGATCTTCTTTTTCGCGAAGTGCTTGGCGGCTTTCAAGCCTTCAGCGGTCATCGGAATCTTCACGACGATGTTTTTGGACAGCGAAGCCAGCTTCTCGCCTTCTTCAATCATGCCCTTCGCGTCGGTGCTGATGACTTCCGCGCTGATCGGACCATCCACGATGTCGATGATCTCTTTCAATGTCTCGATGAAATCCCGGCCTTCCTTGGCTACCAGGGAAGGGTTCGTGGTCACGCCCGCAAGCACACCCCACTCGTGGATTTCACGAATTTCGTCGACGTTTGCTGTATCTATCAGAAAACGCATGGGAATCCTCCTTGGTTACGCGCGGTTGCTGCTGCCGAACAAGCGCATTTTTCCTTTGACTACTTCCTTGATCGCGTCGCGAGCAGGGCCCAGATATTTGCGCGGGTCGATCTCGTTCGGCTTGGCTTCCAGCACTTTGCGTACCGTTTCGGTGCATGCGACTTGAGATTCGGTATTGACGTTGATTTTTCCTACGCCCAGGCTGATGGATTTGACAATCGCATCGTCCGGTACGCCGGAACCGCCGTGCAGCACGATAGGAGCGGCGATGTTGTTCGCCACTTTTTCGATGATGTCAAAGCGAATTTTCGGAACGCCCTTGTACATGCCGTGCGCAGTACCTACGGCGATCGCTACGTAGTCTACTTTTGTCTCTTCCCAGAAGCGGATCGCCTCTTCCGGATTTGCCAGAGTGGCATCTTCCTCATCCACGGACAGGTCATCCTCTACCCCGCCGATCGTACCGAGCTCGCCCTCAACAGAAACGCCAACAGCGTGTGCAGCCTCTACTACTTGTTTGGTCAAACGAATGTTGTCTTCAAACGAGTGATGAGAACCATCGAACATGACAGAAGAGAATCCGGCGCGGATGCACTTCATCACCATGTCAAAATTGCTGCCGTGATCCAGGTGCAATGCGACCGGGACACCTGCGCGCTCCGCCGCTACTTTCGCGATGGCCACGGTGTAGTCGATGCCCATGTATTTAAGAGCTCCCTCGGAAACCCCGAAAATGACAGGCGACTTTTCTTCCATCGCGGCTTCGGTAATGGCTTGAGTAAACTCTAGGTTGTTCAGGTTGAATTGTCCGACGGCGTATTTATGCTTCTTGACGTCTTCGGTAAAAGCGGTCATAGGTACCAGTGGCATGTTTGTAAATCCTCCTCTAGCAGACTTCAATCATGTGGCTTATTATATCACAGACACTTGGTTGTTAACAGGTACGCTTGTCTCGGGTGTCCTTGGGCCTAGCAAGCCAGCTGCTGATGAACGGCCATTCGCAGCTCGTCGATATCAAACGGTTTGGTAAAATGTGTCAACGCACCCAGCTGTGTCGCTTCCTTGATCATGTCGAGCTCGCCATACGCTGTCATCATGATGACTTTGATGTCCTGATTGATTTTCTTGATGTGCTTCAAAATCTCGATCCCGTCCATGCCAGGAATCTTCATATCGAGTATAACCAGATCGGGCGACTCTTTTTCCACGATTTCCAAGGCCATCTTTCCGTTTGCCGCCTGGAATGTCTTGTACCCTTCCTTGCCCAGCACCTCGTACAGCAAAATGCGGATTCCGTACTGATCGTCGACTACCAACACTTTTTTATCCTGCTTGTCCAACATTCAATTTCCCCCTGACCAGAGCCTTTTCCTTATGGACTTAAGTTCGCCTAAATTCAGGAAACTCCTTCCCAAACCCGGCGAAATTTTCCCGCGTTGCCGCTTTGGAGTATAATGGTTGTACCATTTTACAGCCGAGTGAGGAGCCCGCAAACGCAATGGACACTGTCCTTTTGATATGCTTGCTGACGTTCGTCATCCATACCACAGAGACTCTTTCCTACGCCGTGCGTTTTGCAGGCGTACAGACGGGGAGACTGGCCGTAGCCTTGTCCCTCGTCGGCATCATATTGCTGCTGTCCCGCACCTCGAACTTGATTCAAGGGCCGTTCACCGGGGGTCTGATCGACCAGGCGGCCTTGCAGCATACCGATCCGAGCCTGAAGCTGCACTTGATTATTGTCGCCTCCACCCTGGGAACACTGACAGCCATATTGTTGTTTCCAACTGCGGTACAGCTCTCGAAAAGACTGATCGCAAGGCTGGAGCTGGCCGGCTCGATCCCGCAAATGCTGCGCACGGCCGTGACAATCGACAGCCTCCGAAGCGTGCGGCACCACGTGCGAGTGCCCAGCCTCCCTGTTATTTCGCGCTTTCGGATCAAGGGGGTGCCCAAGCGCCTCCTGCTTCTCAACTGCATCGGAACGGGCATCTACACGAGCAGCGTCCTTTCCGTGCTGTACGCCACACTGCTGGCGCCGGATTACAAAGCAACCGTGTCGATGTCATCCGGGATGATCAATGGGTTTGCCACCATTTTCATGACGATCCTGGTCGATCCGCAGGTCGCGCTCATGACGGAAAAAGCGATGCAAGGCACATCCTCGCACGACTCAATCCGCGATATGTACCAGTGGCTGATGATCTCCCGCTTTTTCGGAACGCTGCTCGCCCAGGCGCTGCTCATCCCCTCCGCTTACTGGGTCGCGTGGATCGCCCCGCTCTTCCATTAAAAGACCGTACACAAAAAAGCACCTGCGGTTTTCTCACGCGCAGGTGCTTTTTCCTTGCTTCTCTTTATTTCCGGTGGGTCAGGGACGCTTTTACAAAGTCGCGGAACAGCGGTTGCGGGCGGTTCGGACGGGAGGTGAACTCCGGATGGAACTGGGTAGCCACGAACCAAGGATGCTCAGGTACTTCCACGATTTCCACCAGGCGGCCGTCCGGCGAGGTGCCGGCAAAACGCAAGCCCAGAGACGCCAGTTGCTCGCGGTATTCGTTGTTGACCTCGTAACGGTGGCGGTGACGCTCGTACACCAAGGTGCTGCCGTACGCCTGCTCGGTCAGGCTTCCCTCTTCGACTTTGGTCGGGCCGACACCCAGGCGCATCGTGCCGCCTTTGTCTTCGATGTCCTTTTGCTCCGGCAGAAGGTCGATGACAGGATAAGGCGTGTCCGGATTGATCTCGGAGCTGTTCGCCAGATCCATTCCCGCCACGTGGCGCGCAAATTCGATAACTGCGATCTGCATGCCAAGGCAAATGCCCAGGAACGGAACTTTATTTTCACGAGCGTAGCGCGTCGCGATGATTTTCCCTTCGATCCCGCGGTCTCCGAATCCGCCTGGGACGAGGATGCCATCGACATCGCCCAACAGCTCTTCGACGTTTTGCAGAGTGACTTCTTCGGCACTTACCCATTTGATGTCGATTTTGGAATCAATTGCATAGCCGCCGTGGTACAGCGCTTCTGCAACGGACAGGTAAGCGTCGTGCAGTTCCACGTATTTCCCGACAATCGCGATGCGCGTGGTCTTGGACAGGTTTTTGATCTTCGCGACCAGCGATTTCCACTCGGTCATGTCCGCTTCCTGGCAAGTCAGGCCCAGGTGGCGGCAGACGTAATCGTCCAGACCTTGTGCTTGCAGCTGCAACGGCACGTCATAGAGAGTCTCGGCGTCGACGCATTCCACGACTGCGTTTTTATCGATGTCACAGAACAGAGCCAGCTTGTCTTTCATCTCTTGAGTCATCGGCTGTTCGGTCCGGGTCACGATGACAGTAGGCTGGATGCCCAGGCTGCGCAGTTCCTTCACGCTGTGCTGGGTCGGCTTCGTTTTCATTTCGCCGGCAGCTTTGATGTAAGGAACGAGCGTCACATGGATGTACATGACGTTCTCGCGGCCGATGTCGCTCTTGATCTGGCGGATCGCTTCCAGGAACGGCAGGCTCTCGATGTCTCCGACAGTTCCGCCGATCTCGGTGATGACGACGTCTGCACCCGTCTCGCGGCCTGCACGGAATACGCGTTCCTTGATCTCGTTGGTGATGTGCGGAATGACCTGTACGGTACCGCCCAGATAGTCGCCGCGGCGTTCTTTCGCAATGACCGAAGAGTAAATTTTACCGGTCGTTACATTGGAGTTGGCGCTCAGGTTGATGTCGATAAAACGCTCGTAGTGCCCAAGGTCCAAGTCCGTTTCCGCTCCATCGTCCGTCACGAACACTTCCCCGTGCTGGTACGGGCTCATCGTCCCCGGGTCAACGTTGATGTATGGGTCAAACTTCTGGATGGTAACTTTTAGTCCCCGATTCTTCAGGAGTCGGCCCAGAGACGCCGCTGTAATCCCTTTTCCCAACGAGGATACGACCCCGCCTGTCACAAAAATATACTTCGTCATCGTTAACGTCCCCTCTTTCCCTTATCCTCAAGATGATTGAAAAACATATGAAGACGGCTCCCAAAAAAAAGAAAAACAAAAGCGAGTCCTATCCCGTGAACCAATGGGGTAGGGGCACTTTTGTTTTATAGTTTCCCATATTCAAACCTTCTTCATGTGAAGCCCAAGGAGTATTTTATCTGTCCCTCAAGCGGAAGTCAAGGACTTATCATTTGTCATCTTCGTCTTCGGCGTCCTCGTCCAGTTCTGCCTCTTCCAGCTCTTCTTCCTCGAACAGCTCCTCTTCGTCCTCGAGCTCTTCCTCATCGATCTCCGGGTCGATTTCATCGTCTTCGATTTCGGCCTCTTCGTCCACGAATTCTTCGTCGTCTTCAAAGATGACCACATCGTCTTCTTCGTAATCTTCGACGATTTCGTCTTCGGTATCGTAGTCGTCGAAGTCGTCGTCCAGGATGACCTTTTTCTTTTTGGTGCCTCCGCCTTCCTGGGTCTCCTCGACCGTATCGGTCGGATACCAGCGTTTGAGGCCCCATACGTTGTCGCCGAGGCAGACGAAACGGCCGTCGATGTTAATTTCTGTGTATACTTGAGCGATGATGGCCATGAGATCTTCTTTAGACATCTGGCGAATAGTCGCCAGTTCATCCATCAGTTCGCGGAAGTTGTAAGTCCGGTTGGTTTCGCGCAAAATTTCATACGCAATGTCAACCAATGCCATTTCACTCAGTTTTTCTGGATCAATATGGGCAAACAATTGACTCACTGAAGGGCACGTCCTTTCCATTGAAAACTATGGGATACCATGCGGCCTTTCCTTTTTGAGGCTCGGCCTTGTATCGGTAAATCAACAATAATTACGGATTCTTCGATTGTACACCATACGAAGGCTAACATACAGTATTCCTTATTTTAGACGAAAATGCAAGGCTTTCAAACGCTAAGAGAAGGAAAATCCCCCGGCCGACCTGCCGAGGGAGATCCATCCTACATATTCCGGCGGTATTGTCCGCCCACTTCATACAAGGCCGCGCTGATCTGCCCCAGCGAAGCCACCTTCACCGTCTCCATCAGCTCTGCGAAAATATTGCCGCCGGACATGGCGACCTCCTGCAGACGGCGCAGCGCCGGTCCGGCCTTGGCGCGGTTTCTTTCCTGGAAGGCGCGCAGGTTTTGGATCTGCTGCACCTTCTCTTCTTCCGTGGCGCGCGCCAGCTCGATCTCGTAGTCTTCCTCGGAGGAATTCGGATTGATAAAGGTGTTGACCCCGATGATCGGCAGCTCGCCCGTATGCTTCTTCATTTCGTAGTACATCGACTCATCCTGGATCTTGCCGCGCTGGTACTGGGTCTCCATCGCACCGAGAACGCCACCGCGGGAGCTGATCCGCTCGAATTCCTGCATGACCGCTTCCTCGACCAGATCCGTCAGTTCCTCGATGATGAACGCTCCTTGCAGCGGATTTTCGTTTTTCGCCAGCCCGAGCTCTTTATTGATGATCATCTGGATGGCCATGGCGCGGCGAACCGAGTTTTCCGTCGGTGTCGTGATTGCCTCGTCATAGGCGTTGGTGTGCAAGGAGTTGCAATTGTCATAGATGGCGACCAGCGCCTGAAGGGTAGTCCGGATGTCGTTGAAATCCATTTCCTGCGCGTGCAGCGAGCGACCCGACGTCTGAATGTGGTACTTCAGCTTTTGGCTGCGCTCGTTGGCACCGTAGCGGTTTTTCATCACGGTCGCCCAGATGCGGCGCGCGACCCGGCCAATCACGGTGTACTCGGGATCGAGGCCGTTGGAGAAAAAGAACGACAGGTTTGGCGCAAAGTCGTCAATGTTCATGCCCCGGCTCAGGTAGTACTCGACATACGTAAAGCCGTTTGCAAGTGTAAACGCCAGTTGGGTGATCGGGTTCGCACCCGCCTCCGCGATGTGGTAGCCCGAGATGGAGACGGAATAGTAGTTGCGCACTTTGTGGTCGATGAAATACTGCTGAATATCCCCCATCATCCGCAAGGCGAACTCTGTGGAGAAAATGCAGGTGTTTTGCCCCTGATCCTCCTTGAGAATGTCCGCTTGCACCGTCCCGCGCACCGTCGACAGCGTGTACGCCTTGATCTGTTCGCTTTCCTCAGCGGTAGGCTGACGCCCTTCCCGCGCTACGAATGCTTCGATCTGCTGCTCGATCGCCGTGTTCATGAACATCGCCAGGATCATCGGAGCCGGGCCGTTGATCGTCATCGACACCGACGTGCTCGGCGCACACAGGTCAAAGCCCGCATACAGCTTTTTCATGTCGTCCAGCGTACAGATGCTTACGCCGCTGGTGCCGATCTTGCCATAAATGTCCGGGCGGTAGTCGGGGTCTTCCCCGTACAGGGTCACAGAATCAAACGCCGTGCTCAACCGCTTGGCCTCATCGTTTTGCGACAAGAAGTGGAAGCGGCGGTTGGTGCGCTCCGGCGTGCCTTCTCCGGCAAATTGACGCTTCGGATCCTCCCCTTCCCGTTTGAACGGAAACACACCTGCCGTATACGGGAACTCACCTGGGAAGTTTTCCTTGAGGGACCATTTCAAGATTTCTCCCCAATCCTCGAACTGCGGCACCGATACTTTGGGAATGCGCGTACCGGACAGCGATTCGCTGAACAGCTTGGTCACGATCTCCTTGTCTCGGATTTTGGTCACGAATTGATCCTGCTTGTAGGCGGCCTTTAGCTTCGGCCACTGCTCCAAAATGCGCTTGCACTCCGGATGCAGCTTTTCCTCGAACAGCTCGATCTGTTTTTCCAGTACGGCTGCGACTTCACGAGCCGAGTCCTCGCCGGACGCCAGCAGCGTCTCCTTTGCGCCGTGCAGCTGGTACAGCTTTCGGGCAATCGCCGACTGTTCTTCCGCATACTGGCGGTAGCGGCGGACGGTATTTGCGATTTCTTGCAAGTAGTTGACCCTTTCTGTCGGAATCAACGAAGTTTTATGAATTTTGACAGGAGTCGTATCCAGTCCCTCGAGAGGCCAATCCACTCCTGTTTTCTCCACGATCTTGTGCATCAAGGCAGCGAACAGCACGTTGGTGCCCGGATCGTTGAATTGGCTGGCGATCGTGCCGTAGACCGGGACTTTCTCGTCTGGCAGCTCGAACTGCTGGTGGTTGCGCCGGTATTGTTTCCGAACCTCGCGCAGAGCGTCCTCCGAGCCTTTGCGCTCGAACTTGTTGATGGCAATCACGTCGGCAAAATCCAGCATGTCGATCTTCTCGAGCTGGGACGGCGCCCCGAATTCGCTGGTCATCACGTACATGGACACGTCGCACACCTCGGTGACCTGGGCATCCCCCTGACCGATTCCGCTCGTCTCCACGATGATCAGATCGAAATGGGCAGCCCGCGCCACGCGAATCGCGTCCTTCAATGCAGCTGACAGCTCCATCCCCGATTTGCGGGTAGCCAGGCTGCGCATGTAGACGCGCGGCGTGTTGTTGGCGTTCATCCGAATGCGGTCGCCAAGCAGCGCTCCGCCCGACTTTTGCTTGGACGGATCGACGGACAGGATGGCGACTGTCTTGTCAGTGTACTTGCGAATGAACCGGCGCACCAGTTCGTCCGTGAGCGAGCTTTTTCCTGCTCCGCCCGTACCGGTAATTCCCAGCACCGGGACCGCCCCCTGCGGCTCTGGCACGCTGCTTTGGAGCGGCTCCACCCATTCTTTTTGGTCGACGGCGTACTCTGCCACGGAGATTAGCCGCGCAACCGCCTGATGATTTTGCTCGCGCAGCTTTTCCACTTCATCGTTCAGCTCTTTGACCGTCGGAAAGTCGGCGTGCCGGATCATGTCGTTGATCATGCCCTGCAAGCCGAGCTGACGGCCGTCGTCCGGCGAATAGATTTTGCACACGCCGTATTTCTCCAACTCCCGAATTTCCCGTGGAACGATGACACCGCCCCCGCCCCCAAACACGCGGATATGCTCGGCTCCTCGCTCTTTCAACAAATCAATGATGTATTTGAAAAACTCCACATGCCCACCCTGGTAGGAGCTGATGGCAATCCCTTGCACATCCTCCTGGATCGCAGCGGTGACAATATCGCGGGCAGAGTGGTTGTGGCCAAGATGGATCACTTCCACTCCCGACGATTGCAAAATACGACGCATGATGTTGATCGAGGCATCGTGACCGTCATACAGGCTGGCTGCGGTCACAAAGCGAACTTTGTTTTGCGGACGATACACTTCCGTTTCCATCGTTCCACTCTCCCTTTATTCGGAGACACTGATTTCACGCAGCAACAAAGCGATCTGCTTCTCCGTGTACTCCTCCAGCGTATAGTGTTTGCGCAAAGCCCACCGGCGGAACACCCACATCTCGCCCAGCACCATGATATTGTCGGCCATGAGCTTGACGTGTTTTTCGTCCATGCTGATCGAACCGTCGGCGATCCCTTTGCGAATGATCTCTACGAAAACCTGGGCGATTTCCTCTTCCCGTCCCAGAACGTAACGCAGCGTTTCTTTCGGCAGCGATTTGGATTCCTGATAAATGAGCAAAACCCGGTCGCTCATCTGGTCCATCACGCGGATGAAGCTTTTCAGCGCCAGCTTTAAAATTTTCAGACCAGTCCCGTTAAAGTTGATCGCCTCGCGCAGACGGCTCTCCATCTCGGCATGGATCGCGTCGCACACCAAATACAGGACGTCTTCCTTCGATTCGATATACTCGTACAAGGTCCCGATACTAAAACCAGACGCACGGGCGATCTCTCTGGTCGTGGTTTTATGGAAGCCTTTATGGATGAACAAATTGACAGCCGCTTCGATGATTTGCTCCCGGCGCTTCTCGATCAGCTTCGGATCCTTCACTAAAGAAGGAATCGATTTTCGTTTCTCAGACACAACATTATCCACCTTTCCGACCGACTGAGCGTTTGGTCAGCCACCCTATCCAAAGCAAAGGCAAAACGCTCGTCTCTGTATCTTATCGCAACTATTATACGCGAGTAAAAGGCGGAAGCCAAACCTTTCTTTTGCAGTTCCGCTTGCATCGGCTCGGGCGAGCGAAGAAACAGCGGGGGCAGGGCGCCCTGCCCCCCCGGTCGGTAAATGGTGGTAGTATCGATCTTATTCTTTCAGCAAGTAGTTGCTGATGACTACCCGCTGAATTTCATTGGTTCCTTCGTAGATTTGCGTGATTTTCGCATCGCGCATGAAGCGCTCCACCGGATATTCCCGGGTGTAGCCGTACCCGCCGAATACCTGGACGGCTTCCGTGGTCACTTCCATCGCGGTGTCACCTGCGAACACCTTGGACATCGCGGATGCTTTTCCGTACGGCAGGCCTTGATCCTCGAGCCACGCCGCTTGGTACGTGAGCAGGCGGGAGGCTTCGATCTTGGTGGCCATGTCTGCGAGCTTGAATTGAATCGCTTGCAGGGAAGCGATCGGCTTGCCGAACTGATTGCGCTCCTTCGCGTAGCCGAGAGCGTGCTCGTATGCTCCCTGGGCGATGCCCAACGCTTGCGCCGCGATCCCGTTGCGTCCTCCATCCAGCGTCATCATGGCGATCTTGAAGCCCTGGCCTTCTTCCCCCAGCAAGTTCTCGGCCGGCACACGGACATCCTCGAAGTTCACGGCCAGCGTCGGCGAGGAGCGAATCCCCAGCTTTTTCTCTTTTTTGCCCATCGTAAATCCGTCCATGCCTTTTTCTACGATGAAAGCGCTGATGCCTTTGTGCTTCAGCTCCGGATTGGTCACGGCAAACACGATGTAGATCTCGGCTTCGCCCGCATTCGTGATGAAAATCTTACTTCCGTTCAGGATGTAATGGTCGCCATCGCGGACCGCCGTCGTTCGCATACCTGCGGAGTCGGAGCCGGAGCCTGGCTCGGTGAGGCAGTACGCCCCCATCTTTTTCCCTTCAGCCAGCGGGCGCAAAAACTTCTGCTTCTGCTCCTCCGATCCGAACTTGTAAAGCGGCCAGCTGGCGAGCGACACATGGGCGGACAGCGTCACTCCGATGGAAGCGTCCACGCGGGACAGCTCTTCGACAGCGATGACGTAGCTGAGGTAGTCCGCACCTGCCCCGCCGTACTTCTCCGGCCACGGAATGCCCGTCAAGCCGAGCTCCGCCATTTGCTCAAAAATGGAACGGTCAAACCGCTCTTCCTCGTCGCGCTCTGCTGCCGTCGGAGCCACTTGGTTTTCGGCAAAGTCACGGATCATTTTTCGCAGCATCTCATGTTCTTCCGTCAATTGAAAATTCATTTCTCCCACTCCCCCGTGTGCTTGTTCGGCCAATCCGCTCCGGCGCAGGACGCTCTTTCCGGGATTGACTCCTCTTTTCCTTACGAAAGCAAATGCTTGGCGATCACGATGCGTTGAATCTCGTTCGTCCCCTCGTAGATTTGCGTGACCTTGGCGTCGCGGAACAGCCGCTCTACCGGATAGTCGCGCGTATAGCCGTAGCCGCCAAAAATTTGCACGGCTTCCGTCGCAAGCTCCATTGCCGTATCGGTGGCAAAGCGCTTTGCCATCGAGGCTTGCAATCCACAGGCTTTTCCCTGGCTGCGCAGCCACGCTGCCTGGTAGACGAGCAATCTCGCGGCTTCCGCCTTGGTCGCCATGTCTGCGAGCTTGAATGCCACCGCCTGCTGCTTGCCGATCGGTTGGCCGAACTGTTTCCGCTCCTTGGCGTACTCGGTCGCATACCCAACCGCTGCCTCGGCAATCCCGAGCGCTTGCGCGGCAATGCCGATCCGCCCTGTGTCGAGATTGGCCATCGCGATGGTGAAGCCTTCCCCTTCTTTTCCGAGCAGGTTGGCCGCAGGGACTCGAGCGTTGTCAAACACCAGCTCGGTCGTATAAGAGCCGTTCAGCCCCATTTTCTTTTCCTTTTTCCCGACGATAAAGCCGGGGGTGTCCCTCTCCACGATAAAGGCGGAAATCCCCCTCGTTCCCTTGGAAGCATCCGTCACGGCAAATGCGATGTACGTGTCGGCTTCCCCGCCATTCGTGATGAACACTTTGTTTCCGTTCAGCACGTACTCGTCACCCTTGCGAACGGCTGATGTCCGTATGCTGCTCGCGTCAGATCCCGCATGCGGCTCCGTCAGGGCAAAGGCCCCCAAATACTCTCCCGCTGCCAGCTTGCTCACGAATTTGCGCTTCTGCTCGTCGGTTCCGAAGTACAGGATAGGGTTGGTGCCCACCGACGTGTGAACGGACAGGATGCAGCCCACTGTCGCGCTCACCTTGGAAATTTCGTGAATGGCGATGATATAGGAGAGGAAGTCCATACCCGCTCCGCCCCACTCTTCTCCGACAGGGATGCCCATCAGCCCCATCTCGCCCATCTTTTTCAAAACCGGTCGCGGAAACTGATCGATCTCCTCCATCACCGGGACAAAAGGGGCGATTTCCTTTTGAGCGAAATCCCGCACCATGCGGCGCATCATTTCGTGTTCTTCCATCAGTCGAAAATCCATGACAGTCCTACCTTTCTGCCTATCGATCGTCTGTCAGTTGTAAGTGTAGAACCCGCGACCGGATTTTTTGCCGAGCCAGCCCGCCTTTACGTATTTGCGGAGCAGCGGGCACGGACGGTACTTGGAATCGCCGAAGCCCTCGTGCAGTACTTCCATGATGTACAAGCACGTATCCAGCCCGATAAAGTCGGCCAGCGTGAGCGGCCCCATCGGATGGTTCATCCCCAGCTTCATGACCTCGTCGATTGCCTCGGGAGTCGCCACCCCTTCGTATACGCAGTAAATGGCTTCGTTGATCATCGGCATGAGCACCCGGTTGGAAACAAACCCTGGGAAATCGTTGACGCTGACCGGCACTTTTTTCATTTGCTTGGACAGATCCTCTGTCAGCTGATAGACCTCGTCCGCCGTCTGCAGGCCGCGGATGATCTCGACCAGCTTCATGACGGGCACGGGATTCATGAAGTGCATCCCGATGACCTTTTCCGGGCGCTTCGTCACTGCCGCGATTTCCGTAATCGGCAAGGAAGAAGTGTTGCTGGCGAGCACCGTATGCGGCGGACAAACTTCATCCAGCTTGGTGAAAATCTGCGTTTTGACCGCCATGTTTTCCGTCACGGCTTCGATGACGAAGTCGGCTTCCTTGCCGTCCGCCAAATCGGTAGAAGACACCAGCCGTGACAGCACCGTCTGCTTGTCTTCCTCGCTCAAGGCGCCTTTTTCCACGCTGCGGCTCAGGTTTTTCGCGATAGCCGCCAAGCCGCGGTCGACGAATTCTTGCTTGATATCGTTCAGATAGACGCGGAAGCCTGCCTGTGCCGCTACCTGGGCAATCCCGCTGCCCATCTGTCCCGCGCCGATGACCATCATTGTTTGTACATTCATGAAAAGGCCTCCTTACTCCACTTTAATCAAGACGGCATCGCCCTGTGCGGCTCCGCTGCAGATAGCTGCGATTCCGAGGCCGCTGCCCCGGCGCTTCAGCTCGTAGGCGAGGTGCAGGACGATCCTGGCGCCGCTCGCTCCGATCGGATGGCCGAGCGCGATTGCCCCGCCGTTCACATTCACTTTTTCCTCGTCCCAGCCCACAATCTTGCCGCTGGTCAGCGTCACCGCTGCGAATGCCTCGTTTACTTCAAATAGATCGATGTCTTCCAGAGCGACTCCCGTCTTTTTCAGCAGCTTTTGAATGGCGAGACCTGGGGTTGTCGCAATATACGGTGCCTCCGCTCCGACCTGGGCGTGCCCCAGAACGGTAGCCAGCGGTTTGATCCCCAGCTGCGCAGCCTTGTCATCCGACATCAGGACCATCGCTGCCGCCCCGTCGTTTATGCCCGGCGCATTGCCTGCCGTGATCGTCCCGTCCTTCTTGTAGACGGGCGCCAGCTTTGCCAGCACCTCCAGCGTGGTGTCCGGGCGCGGACCTTCATCCTGGCTGACGAGGATCGGGTCGCCCTTTCGCTGTGGAATCGACACAGGGACGATCTCTTCGGCAAAGATCCCGCTCTCGATCGCCCGTGCAGCCCGCTGCTGGCTGCGCAGCGCCCATCTGTCCTGCTCTTCGCGGGTAATACCGTACTCGTCCGCTACATTGCTGCCATGTACAGCCATCGGCACCTGGTCAAACGGACACGTGAGGCCGTCGTACATCATCAAATCCCGAACTGTCGCATCCCCCATCCGCATGCCGTACCGTGCGTCTGGCAAAGCGTACGGAACATTGCTCATGCTCTCCATCCCGCCGGCCACGATAATCTCACCGTCTCCCGCACGGATGATCTGATCCCCCATCGTGACGGCCCGCATCCCCGAAGCGCACACTTTGTTGATCGTCTCGCTGGCCACGTCCCAAGGCAATCCCGCCTTGCGGGCAGCCTGCCGGGAAGGCACCTGGCCCGCACCCGCCTGCACGACCATGCCCATGATGACCTCATCGACCTGCTCTCCGGACACTCCGGAGCGCGCCAACGCTTCCTTGATCACAACCGCGCCCAATTCGACTGCAGACAACGCTTTCAAAGCTCCGCCAAACTTGCCGAAAGGGGTACGTGCTCCCCCTGCAATCACTGTTTTCATGGATGTTGCCCTCCATTCAGTCGCTGTTGTCGCCCATCAACGAAGAGTGAATTGACCGAGCGTTCGTTCATATTTTCTTATCTTCATTTTGCCGCCTTCCTTCGGATTAGTCAATGAATTACGAAAAAAAGAACAGCCTGACTTCTCTCCGCCAGTCAGGCTGTTCGTTGTCATTGTATGGCCAACCAGCCAATTTTCCAGAAGCCCTTTTTGCTCGGCTGCAAACGATAGGCTGTTTTCTCGCGATTGTCCTTGTACGTTATCCATACGACCGCTTCCTTGTCTGCCGTAGGCTCTACCGAAAATCCACTTGCAAATTCACGCAAGGTCTTCACCTGTTTCCAGTTGTTCCTCTCTCCTATCGGATCGTTCTTTGCATCTGCCAAAAACTGCTCCAGCGTCGGCTTCTCGAATTCCCCGTCCTGAATGTGCAAGGCGTACTGCGTGACCAGATCACCTTCTTCCACCGCTTTTATATACAGCTTCAACACTTGGATGGGATTCAGTCCACGCAGCAGTTCGTCCTTCTGTTCATTCTTGAAGGCAGCATAGCTGGATTGCTCGGCAGGCGTCAAGTCAAAAACAGACGGGATGCGCGGAGCATCCATGATCTCTTCGGCGACCGTTCCGTTTCCTCTCATTTTGAATACGTGCACGTCATCGCCTTGCATATAGCTCAATGAATAACCGCAAAGCTTTTTCTCCTTCCACCCGACCAGCAAATACGCCCCCGCTTCTCTTTGGAGCAATTCTTCCTTTTCACCGAAAGCCCCGTCTTCCAGTCCCTTTCCTCCCTTGCGAAAAAAGGCGTAGCCCCAATACTCGTCTGCATCCTCTTCGATGGCATTGCTATGTCCCCTTACCGTGTAGACCAACGGCAGCTGTTGTTTCAACTCCTCCTGTGACAGTCCGATGCGAAGAACATTTTTGATCTCTTCCACCTGTTGCAAAACCACCTGATCATCCACGGCGGCAACAGGAGGAACCTCTGTACCGGAAACGCCGCTTCCGATTTGCTTCAGCAGATAATAGGGAGTGATCCCGATCAGGAGCACAGCTGCGAGCAAAGCGAAACCGACAGAATAAACGAGACGGCGGCTTCTGGCGTGGCTGCTCTCGATTTTCAGCCGTATCCGCTTCTCCAGGTCCGCCGTATCCTCTGTGCCCTGCAGCAACGTTTGGTCAGCTGTTTCTTTGAACCCCGCCAGCATTTGGTCCAGCTTCATTCGAGCTCCTCCTTTTCCCATGACGCCTTGAGCTTCTTGCGCGCCCGATGCAGCTTTGTATAGACCGCACCTGCGGACACTCCCAGAACCTCCGCTATTTGTTCTGCGGGCATTTCCTCATAATAGTGCAAAAGAATCAGCTGGCGGTCTTTGTACGGCAAAGCCATGACGTGCCTGGCAAAGCGGATGCGCAGCTCGTTTTGCACAACGGTTGACTCGATTCCCTCGACGATTTCCAGATCTATCTGCGGTTTGAAAAAAAGATGGCGAAACGACCACGAGCGCAAATGCCTTTTCGCTTCGTTGACGGCGATCCTGTACACCCATGTTTGCATGGAGCTCTCCATGCGAAAGCTGCCGAGATTCTTATAAGCGCGAAGGAACACTTCCTGCGTGATGTCCTCTGCCAGGCTTCGGTCTTTGACCATCAAATAAACAAGTCGCAGCACCTTCTGCAAATAGAGATGGATCAATTCTTCAAACAGCGCCTCCTTTGTTTTGTCCAGGCTCTTTTCCGCGAGTTCCAGGCTCCTCACTCCTTCCTACTCTTTAGATGCAGCTGCTTGCTTTCTCTTACCATTTTTCGGGCAGAAAAAAGAAAAAGCCCCGCCGCTGAATGATCAGCACGAGGCTCGCGTATCTGACGTTATATCGCGTCGGCCAAAATTTCCGCAACATCGCGGGTTTTGACGCTGTCTTCCTGTTCTTTCGTCTTGATCCCGTCGTTCATCATCGTCAGGCAGTACGGGCACGCGCTGGCGATTGCCGTCGGATTGACTTCCAGTGCCTGCTCCGTGCGGGTCACGTTGACGCGGGAGCCCTCGTGCTCCTCCATCCACATGAGGCCGCCGCCTGCGCCACAGCACATGCTGTCGCAGCCGCTGCGCTTCATTTCGACCACTTCCACTCCCGGAATCGCTTCGAGAATGACTCGCGGCTTGTCGTAAATCTCATTGTAGCGCCCCAGGTAACAGGAATCGTGGTACGTGATGCGCTCCCTGACTTCCTTGGTCGGTTTGAGGCGTCCTTCTTTCACCCACTGAGCGAGCAGCTCGGAGTGGTGGTACACTTCTGCCGTAAGTCCGAACTCCGGATATTCGTTTTTGAACGTGTTGTAGGCGTGCGGGTCGCACGTGACGATCTTTTTCACTTCGTATCCTTCGAACAGGGCGATGTTTTCCTGCGCGAGCTGCTGAAACAAAAACTCGTTCCCGATCCGCCGCGCGGTGTCGCCGGAGTTTTTCTCCTCGTTGCCGAGAATGGCGAACTTGATTCCCGCTTCGTGCATCAGCTTGACGAAGGCTTGGGAAATTTTTTGGCTGCGCAGGTCGTACGAGCCCATGGAGCCGACCCAGAACAGGTACTCGAACTCCTCCGCTTCTTTCACCGTCGGCACCGCGTACTCGCCGTTCAGCCCTTCGATCCACTTCGTCCGGTCTTTGCGGTTGATCCCCCAAGGGTTGCCCTGGCGCTCGATGTTGTTCAGCGCCCGCTGCGCTTCCGCCGGCATGCTTCCTTCCGTCATGACGAGATAGCGGCGCATGTCGATGATTTTTTCCACGTGCTCGTTCATGACCGGGCATTGGTCCTCGCAGTTGCGGCAGGTGGTACAAGCCCACAGCTCCTGCTCCGTGATGACATCGCCGATCAAGTTTTTGTCATAGATGGCGACAGCGCCTTCAGAAGCAGCCGCCACTTCCGTGGATTGCAGCGCGATTTGATTGGCGGTCGTCTGCGCAAAGGCAAAGCTCGGCATCCACGGGGTACGCGATGTCACCGCTGCTCCCTTTTCCGTCAAATGGTCGCGCATCTTCGTGATCAGATCCATCGGGGACAGCATCTTGCCGGTTCCCGAGGCTGGACACATATTCGTGCAGCGTCCGCACTCCACACAGGCGTACAGGTCGATCAATTGCGTCTGCGTGAAGTCCTCGATCTTGCCGACGCCGAATACTTCCTGCGTCTCGTCCTCGAAGTTGATGCTGGTCAGCTTGCCGGGCGGGTCGAGCTTTTTGAACCAGACGTTCACCGGCGCAAACAGCAGGTGAGCGTGCTTGGATTGCGGCACGTAGACGGCAAAGCCGAGCAGGATGATCAGGTGCGCCCACCAGAATACGTAAAAGAGGACGGCTCCTCCCGTCTGTCCGACGCCGATCGCCGAGAAAATGACGGCAAGCAGCGAAGAAATCGGAGCGAACCCGGACGGCTCATGTCCGAGCCAGAGCTGCTCGAATGCGAGAGAGAGTAGGACCGACGCCATCAGCGAAGAGATCAAAAGCAGCACAATTCCTGATTTGAAGCCGCGCTTGAGCCGTTTCAGCTTTTCGATATAACGGCGGTAAAACGCGTAGCCGACGGCAGCCAGGATGAGAAAGGTCGTGACCTCCTGCATCAGACTGAAGTATTTGTGAGCGCTGCCAAAGGGAAGCTCAAAGCCTTTCACCAGTCCCTTGATGATCAGCTCCAGGGCCCCGAACTGCAAAATGATGAAGCCGTAGAACATCACCACGTGCATGACGCCGCTCTTTTTGTCCTTCAAGAGCTTCTTTTGAAAGATGACATTGTCCAGCATCAGATTGATGCGTGCGCCGAAATCATCCTTCACGTCCGGCTTTTTCCCCAGTTTGATGAACAAATACCGCGTGTAGATGACATGTCCGGCCAAATAAAGTCCGTAAGCGAGCACCAGAAAAAAGGCGATCAGATTAATGAGTGCCAGCATGATTCTACTCCTCCTCAATGGTTTGCGTTTTCTTTTGTTTCTAGTTTATCAGAATTGGGCAAAAAAATGAATGACTATTCAGTCTTATTGTTGATCTTTTCCGAAAAGTGAAATAAAACTGAGCGATCGTTCGGCTCGGAGTATGTCTTGATCTTATCACACTTAAAGCAGGTCAACCATCATAAAAGTTGCCCGAGAAAAAAGTCTAACAAAACTTTATTGGTCGAAAATTCAATTAATTATTCACAAAAAAGTCGCCCGGCTCCCTACGCTCCAGGCGACTTTCTCTCAGATTCCCCTTATTTTCCCGACGCTTCTTTTGGCGAGGAATCCGTGTGTTCTTTTTTTATTTTCTGTTCCAGGCGCACATCTGCCAAAGACTTGACCTTCGTGGCTTTGATGCGCTTGTTGCGCGGCAGGTCCGCAGGCTCCAGATTGTCAGCCTCATCCTGCATGAGCGCAGCGATGCCCACCGCTTTGCCTTTGGCCTCCTGGCAGAACTCGCAGTTTTCCTCGTCGTGCTCGTGGTAATGCTTCGGCTCCGGATACGAGGTGATTACTCCCTCGAAGTTGCGCAGGACCACTTTGTCGGAGGATTGCGAGATGATGTAGTTCGGGCTCACCGGGATCTTTCCGCCGCCGTGCGGAGCATCTACCACGAACGTCGGCACTGCGTATCCGGAGGTATGGCCGCGCAGGTGCTCGATGATTTCGATCCCTTTGCTTACAGGCGCCCGGAAGTGGCCAATCCCCTCGGAGAGATCGCACTGATAGATGTAGTACGGGCGAACGCGGATTTTCACCAGATCCTGCACCAGCTTTTTCATGGTGTTGGCGCAGTCGTTGATGCCCGCGAGAATAACTGCCTGGTTGCCCAGCGGCACGCCCGCGTTGGCCAGCATTTCACAGGCCTTTTTCGCTTCCGGCGTAATTTCCTTCGGATGGTTGAAGTGCGTATTCAGCCAGATCGGATGGTACTTTTTCAAAATGTTGCACAGGTTCTCGGTAATGCGCTGCGGGAATACGACCGGGGCCCGGGTACCGATGCGTATGATTTCCACATGCTCGATCTCGCGCAGGCTGCTCAGGATGTACTCGAGAACGCGGTCGTTGATCAGAAGGCCGTCCCCGCCGGACAGCAGCACGTCGCGTACCTCCGGGGTGCGGCGGATGTAGTCGATACATGCGTCCAGCTGCTTTTTGGGAACGCCCATGCCGATCTGCCCGGAGAAGCGGCGGCGCGTGCAGTAGCGGCAATACATCGAGCACTGGTTGGTCACGAGGAACAGCACGCGGTCCGGATAGCGGTGCGTCAGGCCCGGAACCGGGGAATCCGCGTCCTCGTGCAGCGGGTCTTCCATGTCGTATTTCGTGCGGATGATCTCCGAAGAAATCGGTACGGACTGCATGCGCACCGGGTCTTTCGGGTCGTCCACGTCCATCAGGCTTGCATAGTAAGGAGTGATGTTCAGCGGAATGGTCTGCGTGGAAATTCGCACGCCTTCTTCCTCTTCCGGCGTCAGGTTCACCACTTTTTTCAAATCATCTACTGTTTTAATGGTGTGGGTCAGCTGCCACATCCAATCGTTCCATTGTTCGTCGGTCACGTCTTTCCAAAGCTCAATCTCGCGCCAGTCGCGCTTGGTCGCTACTGCCATCTGTGAAACATCTCCTCTCGTCAGTAGTGAAGCGATTGCCTTTCACTCACTGAAACAAGAGATGCAAGGGTCGTGCCAATCAAATCAAAAAATTTAGAAAATGGGGAATGCGCGTGTTTGCAGCGCATTTCTTCGCGTTTTTCATCGCAAGGGCGTCCTTCGCTTTGGTTCTCTCTACCGTTTCTAATGCCGAATATTCGGCAGTCACCTTGGAGGTGTCGTGCGCTGGCTCAGCTTGTATTGCAGGGTCTGCCTGGGAATCCCCAGGAGCTTGGCGGCTCGCAGCACATTGCCTTCCGTGGAGCTCATCGCTTCCTGGATCACGCGCTCCTCCAATTCCCGGACCAGCTCCGGAAGCGTTTTGCCCGATTCCATCTGAAGCGCCGTCTGCGTCACGAGCGGCTCCGCCTCCGCGAGACCCGCCGGCCTTTCCAACACATGCAAGGGCAAGTGCTCCATCTCGATCCAGTCCGAATCGACCATGTTCATCGCCGCCTCGATCACGTGCTCCAGCTCCCGCACATTGCCCGGCCACGGATAAGCGGCAAACAACCGCTTCACCTCCGGACTGATTCCCCGGACGCTCATGCCAAACTGCCGATTGAACTTTTCCAGAAAATGACCCGCCAGAAGCTCGATGTCTTCGCGCCTTTTGCGGAGCGGTGGCAATTCAAACGAGACGACATTGATCCGGTAGTACAGGTCTGTCCGCATCAATCCCTGCTGGACGAGCATTTTCGGCGGTTCATTGACGGCGGCGATCACGCGTACATCGACTTTGACCTGCTGGCTTCCGCCAATGCGGCGAATATGTCCGTCCTGCAGAACGCGGAGCAGCTTGGCCTGCAAATCCAACGGCATGCTGTTCAGTTCATCCAGGAACAATGTGCCTCCATCTGCCAGCTCGAACAGCCCGGGTCTGTCGTCTGCCCCTGTAAAGCTCCCTTTTGTCGTGCCGAACAGAATGCTCTCGAGCAGCGAGGAAGGGAGCGCCGCACAGTTCTGGGCGATAAACGGCCCCGAGCTGCGGGTAGACGCCTGATGGATCGACTGGACGAACAGCTCCTTGCCCGTGCCCGTCTCTCCGTAAATCATCACCGGCGACGACGTCCGCGCTGCCCGGCGAGCGCGTTCTTTGACCTGGTTCATCTGCTCGCTGCAGGTCAAAATGTCTTCGAACTGGAAGGAAAGTCCGTCCGCAGAGCGCTTGGTTCGCTTCGGCTTGCTGATTTTCGCCTGGAGATCCACCAGCCGCTCCGAGAGCTCCTTGAGTTTCCCGATATCCTTGGCCACTTCGACGGCCCCGACCAGCCTTTTTCCCACCCGTACCGGCAAGGTCGTATTGATCGTCTCGACCCGGACGCCCTTCCAGTTTTTATAGACCTGGGGCTGGTTGTAGATCGACTCTCCGCTGTCGATGACCCGCAGCAGCGTACTCGACTGCCGGTCCAACGAAGGAAACACTTCGAGCAGCGGCTTGCCGAGCACTTCCTCCGAGGTCAAGCCGTCCAGCTTGGCTGCCACGTGATTGTAGTAGATGGTGATCCCGTTCGCATCGACCACGTGAATCCCTTCGTCAATTGCCCCCAATATCGCCTGCAGCATCTCTACGGTTTCGGACATGGCCATACGCGGCATTCCTCCTTTCATCCATGCTGCCAAAAAATCATCACTATGCCGAATATTCGGCATATTTACTTTCTTATGGTCTTCAGCTCCTTGCCACTCGCAAGGAAAGCACGACTGTGAACAGCAAGTGTCCCGTGATCCAGATCCAAAACGCTTTCCATGACAAGGGAGAGCCGCTGAGCAGACTAAACGGCAAATAGGCTACAGCGAATGCCAGCATCCAGTACAGCGCGTATCTTCCCGCCGCCACCTTCCCGCCTCTAGGAAAATAGCGCAACCATGCATAGGCGATCCCCACACTGATCAGCAGATGGATCGACAGCTCGGCGACGGAGGGCAGTTGCTCCAGGCCGGGAACATAGCTGACATCGATCAGCACCGCAAACGTGCCAGTCCCAAACAGCCCGTCGGCTACTGCCAAAAACGCTGCCAGCGCCAGCCCTGCGAGCAGTCCGTTCCCCAAGGCAAAGAGCATGATGGCTTCCTCCTCCCGTCAGCCGCAAGTACTCCTATTGTACGTGCGGAAAACCGCCCTTGCCAAGGGCGGCTTATGATTGCGCCAGGATCTGAATCGACAGTTCGTGCTCCCCCGCATACTGTTCGTTCATCCACAGCTGATAAGAAAGCTCCACAGACAAGGGCATTTCGTTTTCGTAGCGGATGCGCAGCTTGTTGGTATGCGTCTCCATCGCGAATGGGCCATAGGGGCTCTGATAGCTGGAATGCGTGCTGGCCCCTTTCTCAAACTGCTGCCTGGTCGAGACTCCCCCCTGGCGTACCAGCGTGATCGACTTCTCCGTCAGCCTGAGGGTCGTGCTGACCTCCCCCGCTCCCTCTACCTGCTCCGTATAGGTCAGGTACCAGGCAGATGCCTTTTGCACGCATTTTCCCGGATAGCTGTGGGTTGTTTCTTCCCAGTCGCCTTCTACCCGATGTCTGGCTGTCAGTCTGATTTGCACGTCTTGCATGACGATTTCCACTCTCCACCGTTTCTTCGCGCATTGCGCGCTCGTTCATCCGTTCATTTTACCCGTTAACGCTCTTCGGTTGCAACCGCGACCTGTGCGGCGGCCTCCGCGAGCAAAAAGCGCATGGTCGCGGCGACTCCGACTGCGGCCAAAAGCAAGAGTCCCGCCAGAATCAAATAGCCGATGCTTGCTCCCGTATAGTCGATCATCGCCGTGAACCAGCCGATCAGAACCAGCCGCATCATCATTCCTACCGAGTTGAAGAAGCTCATGACCCGCCCCATCAAATGCTTGGGGACGACCGTCATATACAGCGATTGGCGGATCAGGCGAACCGACGCATTGCACCAGCCGTACACCATGTAGGACGCCACCAATGCCCAACCGTACGGCAAAGCCACCATCGCCACGATCACGACCGCGAACAGCAGTGTGGACCCTACCATTGAGGAAAGCTGCCCGAATTTCGCGACCACCACAGAGACGAGCACGCCTGCAGCTACCGCTCCGATGGCGTAGGCCATCTCCCCGAAGGAAAAAATCGAGACATCGGCTTTGAGCGTCTGACTCACGTAGACGGGCTTGAGCAAATTGCTCGCCATAATCGCGATGAACGGCATGAGCGCAGAGATGCCGAAAATCAAAAAGCCCCGTCTTTCCCGGATGTAGCGCCAGCTCTGCCCGAGCTGTCCCAGCCAAGTGACTCCCCGGTTCGCTTTGGCCTCGCCTTCCAGCGTAAAGGTGTACTTCATCGTGGAGAGCAGCCCGAATGCAAACAGATACGTCAGTGCATTGAACAGGATGACGATGTGCAGGCCGTAGGAATTCAGCAGCAGCCCGGCGAACCCGCCCGCCAGTACCGACGCGGTCTGGCCCTCGATCTCCAACAGGCTGTTGATGCTGTTGTAGTGCCGTGGTTCAAAGCCTTCCTGCACCAAGGCCGATTGGGCCGGATAATGAATCTGGTACATGAAGGTCGTCACGAGATAGATGGCGATCAGCATCCACTCGGCGTACGCCCCGAAAAAGCCCCATACGCCCAGCGCGCCCAGGACGGTAAAGCCGATCACGTTTTCGATCAGCAGCATCTTCTTGCGGGAGAATCGATCAATCAGCGTCCCGATATACGGACCGATAAAAAACATCAGGACGGCAGATGTGAACATCGTCGATCCCAGCAGCTGAGCGGAGCCGGTCGTTTCCACCAGATACCAGGCGATTCCGATCATCGTCATGCCCTGGCCGAACCCGGAAAAGAGATTGGAGAAAAACAGCTTGCGAAATTCGGGATGGGCGAACACTTCTTTCATAGGAAACATCTCCCTCTTGCCTTGTTACGTCCATCGTACCTTCGTTATTATATTTTGTAAACAGAAATGTTTAATAATAGGTCGATTCTTTCCCTGGGACATAGCAAAAAACGCCTCCGGTATGTCGTACCGAAGGCGTTTCATTGAAGATCGTCGTTTATTTTACAAAGCTGAGGAGCAGCTCACGGACAATTTTGGACGCCACGATTTGCGTCATCTCGCTGTGATCGTACACAGGCGCTACTTCCACCAGGTCGCAGCCGATGACATTGGCACCGTTGTTTGCCATATAGTGGATCGTGTCCAAAAGCTCGCGGGAAGTGATGCCGCCCGCTTCTGTGGTACCGGTACCCGGCGCGTGGGCAGGATCGAGCACGTCGATGTCGATCGTCAGGTAAATCGGGCGGTTGCCGATAGTCGGCAGCACCTTCTTCACCGGCTCGAGCACATCGTATTTGTACAGGTGCATGTTTTCCTTCGCCCACTCGAACTCTTCGCGCATCCCGCTGCGAATCCCGAACGAGTACACGTTCTTGCCGCCGATCAGGTTGCACACCTTTTTGATCGGAGTGGAGTGGGAATACTGGTAGCCCTCGTAGTTGTCGCGAAGATCGGTATGCGCGTCGAAGTGGAACACGACCATGTCCTTGTACTTTTCGTAGACCGCTTGGAACACCGGCCAGGAAACGAGGTGCTCACCGCCCAGGCCGAGCGGGAACTTGCCGTCTGCCAGCACTTTCGCCACGAAATTGCGGATCATGTCCAGACTGCCTTCCACATTCCCGAAAGGAAGCGGAATGTCGCCCGCATCAAAGTACTTGATGTCTTCCAAAAGGCGGTCGAGGTACGGGCTGTACTCTTCCAGCCCGATGGATACTTCGCGGATCCGGGCAGGGCCGAAACGGGAGCCCGGACGGAAGCTCACGGTCCAGTCCATCGGCATGCCGTAGATGACCGCTTGGCTTTCCTCGTAATTCCCGTGGCTGCGGATGAAGACGTTGCCGGAGTATGCTTCGTCGAAACGCATTCTTCTTCGTCCTCCTCCGATTAGTCGCGGGTCAGCTCAGCCACGAAGTTCGGGAGTTTGAAGACAGCGTGGTGAAGGTCCGCATTGTAGTATTTGGTATCCAGCGCTTTGATCTGGGAAGCGTCCACTTCCAACGGATCGTACTTTTTGGAAGCGATGGTGAAGCTCCAGAGGCCGGATGGATAAGTCGGGATGCTGCATGTATAGAGACGGGTCACAGGGAAGATCGATTTCAGGTCTTTAAACACGCGCTTGATCAGCTCGCGGTTGAACCATGGCGATTCGGTTTGCGCTACCATGATGCCATCCGGCTTCAGAGCGTCGAAGATCCCTTGGTAGAAGCCTTTTTCAAACAGGCCGACAGCCGGACCTACCGGTTCTGTGGAGTCGACCATGATCACATCGTACTCGCCTTTGTGATCGTGGATATGTTTGATGCCGTCGATCACTTGCACGTCTACGCGGGAATTGCCCGTCAGCGCGCTTGCGATGTCAGGGAAGTATTTTTTGCAGGATTCAATTACGCCACCGTCGATTTCAGCCAATACCGCTTTTTCCACGGATGGATGCTTCACGATTTCGCGGATCGCTCCGCCGTCGCCGCCGCCCACTACCAGGACCTTCTTCGGGTTCGGGTGGGTGTTGAGCGCTACATGAGAAATCATCTCGTGATAGACAAACTCATCGACATCGGTGGTCATAACCATGCCGTCGAGCACTAACATGCGACCAAATTGCTTGGTAGTAATGACGTCGATTTGTTGAAACTCGGTTTTTTCACTGTATAGGGTGTCGGTAATTTTCGTCGTAATCCCGTGATTTTCCGTTTGTTTCTCGGTGTACCACAATTCCATGTTCATGGCTATGTAACCTCCTTCAAGTAACCGCATGTATTCAAACCTCTATCATCGCTGGCCGAAATCAGGAAGGGCCGCGATTCAGTGGAAGGTTTCGCTCCGGGAATGAAATCAGGGCTTCTGCAAGCGAGCCAAACGCCGCCGAGCCTTGGCTGCTCTTGTTCCGTCTGTATTCGTATCCCGTTATACTTTCGACAGTACAAGAAAATTATAGTGGCTGTCCTTCAAATTGCAAGTTTTTTTTGGACTCTCTTCCTTTCCTTGGGGAAGGCAAGTTTATCCATTGAATTGCTGACCCATACTAGGATTAACTTGTGTCTTAGTATGTCCCGATTCCAATATTCCATCGGGAGAAAGGAGGATGGGCACATGGAAGTGATTCGGGAAGCGCCGTTGATTCGCTGCCTTCGCTGGGCCAAGAAATTCGTAAAATTTGTCATACTCAGCCTATTGTGCGTATCGTTTGCCATCCTGCTCCTGGTCTTGTATTTGCGCTCGCAGCCGCTGCCTGAGACGTTTGTCAAACAGACGACGACCATTTACGCCTCCACGGGAGAAGTGCTCGATACCATGCACCGCGGAGAAAACAGAATCGTTGTGCCTTTAAGTGAAATCTCCCCGGCTCTTGTCAACGCGACCATCGCGATTGAGGACAGGACGTTCCGGGAGCATTACGGCTTTGACTGGAAACGCCTGGCGAAGGCCGCCTATCTTGACGTCATTCATATGGACATGCGCCAGGGCGCCAGCACTATCACCCAGCAGCTGGCGCGAAACCTGTATTTGAGCCTGGATAAGACGTGGGAGAGGAAGTTCAAGGAAGCGCTCTTGGCTATTCAGCTGGAATTGAACTACAGCAAAGACGACATTCTCGAGATGTACATGAACCAGATCTACTACGGGCATTCCGCTTATGGAGCTCAAGCGGCAGCGCAGACGTACTTCGGCAAGGACGCCAAAAATTTGACCTTGGCTGAAAGCGCCATGCTGGCCGGCATTCCGAAAGGGCCATCGACCTACTCCCCTTATGCCGATTTTGAAAAGGCGAAAGCTCGGCAAAAGCTGATTTTGAACGCGATGGTACGGGATGGCGTCATCACCGACAAACAGGCGGAGCAGGCCTACGCCGAACCCCTCAAGCTCGTGGAACGCACCGCGAGTTCGGACACGGAGCTCGCTCCCTATTTCCGCGACTACATCGCGAATCTGGTCAAGAACAAGTACGGAATCGACGAGGAGCTGTTCATCCACGGCGGCTTGAAAATCCATACCACTTTAGACCCGGTCATGCAGAAAAAGGCCGAATCCGTCGTTGCATCGGTACTGCCGAAGGACAACCCCAACCTCCAGGTAGCACTCGTCGCCATGGACCCCGCTACCGGATACATCAAAGCGATGGTGGGAGGCAGAGATTACAAGCAAAGCCAGTATAACCGCGCACTTGGCAAGCGGCAGCCCGGCTCGTCGTTCAAGCCGATCATGTACCTCGCCGCCTTACAGAACGGGTATACGCCGCTGACCATGATGAAAAGCGAGCCGACCGTCTTTACGTACGACAACAACAAGCAGTACATACCCAGCAACTTCGGCGGCAAGTATGCCAATGCCATGATCAATATGCGGGAGGCGATCAAGACCTCCGACAACATTTACGCGGTCAAAACCATCGACTTTTTGGGACCGCAAAAGGTGGTAGATCAGGCGAAGCGATTGGGGATCACAAGTCCGCTGCAAGCAGTTCCCTCCCTTGCATTAGGGACGTCGCCTGTATCTCCTCTGGAGCTGAATGCCGCATACGCTGCCATCGCAAACAAAGGGGAAGCCGTGAAGCCGATTGCCATCACGTCGATCGAGGATAGTCAAGGGAATGTGCTGGTCGAAGAAAAAATCGAAAAAACGCCTGCTGCCGACCCCGTTGCATCCGCTCTATTGACGAATCTGATGCAAAGCGTTTTTGAGCGCGGGGGCACCGGTTTCAGGGTCGTGAACGAGCTGAACCGGCCTGTGGCAGGAAAAACCGGTTCCACAGACTACGATGCATGGCTGAGCGGATTTACGCCGCAGCTCGTATCGACTGTCTGGATCGGGTACGACAAAAACCAAAAGGTAGACGACGTCACGGAAGGCTATTTGTCCAAAAAAATTTGGGTGCAATTCATGGAAGGCGCCTTGAAGGACCAGCCTCCTGCCTTGTTCGACATGCCCGCGGGAGTCGTCTCCGTCTACATCGACCCGCACTCGGGCAAGCTGGCTACGGAAAATTGCCCCAACCCCGAACTGTTCTACTTCGCCAGCGGAACGGAACCGCAGGAATACTGCACGGACCACTTGCCGGCCAACCAGGCTCCTACACCGTTGAAGCCGCCGGATTCATCATCCTTCTGGCAACGCATGGGCAGCTGGTGGAAGCCAAGCGAGTAAAAGAAAGAGGACGTGGAAATGGACCACGTCCCTTTTTTTATCTCAGCGACTCCTGCTCGCCGCCTGCTATGACTCCGTTCCCATCCGTAAAGACATGGTCGTTGACGATGCTGATCATCCCCGCCTGATCTAGCTGCTCCAATACTTCAAACAAGCTGTCCCTTTTCCCGGCAGGTAGCTTGCGAATAAAGTTGTTGATTTCCTGGGGAGACACATGCGTGCGGAAATGGACCCCGCCATGCTTTACAAAATGGTCGTTGTTTGTATCCTGTACACGTGGATCTTCGCTCATCGGGTAACGCCCCTTCCGTCAGACTTTAGTCGTCATGCCTTTGTAGTGTTCCGCTCCGTCTGGGCGAACATGAGCTGAAAAAATAGCCTCTCAAGGCCAGGCACGAAAGGGGGCCAAAAAGCAAGACAAACAGGGAAAGAGTGACGGCTCTCTCCCTGTTTGATGACCTAGTGTACATGTACACAGTTATGAAAATAAGTTTACCTTACTCCTAAACTGGTAACAATTACTTTCACCATTTGTTCACAGACCGTTCACGATTTCCAAGGATTAGGACAAAGCTTGCTTTAATTCCTCCGAGGAATTGTCGTACATGGCCGCATTATTGTCGATCAAAAGCTTTTTCAGTGCTGCTTTTTCCTTCTCGCCCAATTCGGACAGCATGATGCGCCGTTTCATGGAATAATCCATGCGGTTGACGTGGTCTGCCAAAATTTTGTATCCGCGTCGAGCTTCCCGGTCGATCTCCATATAGCAGGCAGTCGCTCCCGCATAGTACGGCCCGGCTTCGTTCCGGTCAACCGTCACCCAGACGATCCAGTACGGTTTGCCGTTCGGCACGTCATCCTTGTTGGCCGTCCATTTGATGCCTTTTTCTACGGAGCTCTTCGCGTGCAGCGCTCCCATATCGATATACGCTTCGTCACCGTCGATAATGACGGAAGAAACGGCGTTCAAGTCGAGAACACCTTGACCGAAACCTCCGTGAACATCGGTCTTGCCGCTCATGATTGTAAAGCCGCCCTTTTTATTGTCAAAAATATCCACGTTCAAACCCTCCAGACTTCGTTCTCCTTTCTTTATTCTACTCGGAAACCAATACCGAAGCAATTTGCCTGTATGCCCGGTGTCAATTTGGAGGGTCCTGAGTGTCCTCGGTCTTTTCGTTCCGATGCCCACGCCGCAGTTTGTCGTAGATCCAAAGAACCATTGTAACGAACAGCGCTGTGTGGAGCCCCATCACCAGCTTGAGAATCCACAGTCCTCCCAGCATCCCGTCCGACGGAATGATGACGACGTAGTACAGGAAGCTGGAACAAAAGGAAGAGAGCAAGGTCGCCCAGATCCGAAAGCCAAACAGCGCGCGAATATACCCCGCCAGAAACAGTCCCACGAAGGGCCCAGCCAGTTGCCACGAATATAGGAAGGGGCCCAGAAACAGCCAAACCAGCAAGTTATCCATGCGAGCCCTCCTCGTCTATCGTGAATCACTGTGCACTTCCCTCATTCCTTCTTGATCCAGGCGGTACCTTTTCCCCGTTTCTTGCTCTTCCTCGGGATCCTCCGACGAAAAGCGCTCGATTCGCAGGTCGAAGCCAGCCTCTTCTTCCGGATGCGCGGGGACAAATTCCAGCTCTTCGCCATCTTTCACGTGGATGACGACGAGATTTCCATGATATTCGATAGAGAGATCGTCCCACACTTCTTTTTCCGTCGGGGAGAGGGTCATTTTCTTACCTGCCTTGGCAATCGTGACCTCAGGAAACCCGCCGTCTGCCCGGGAAAGAATGTAGGTCAAGTACTCACGCTGGTTGCTTGCTGATTTGCGCAGCCCCGGCTGCGTCGTCTCGTCTCCTTTGAGCAGCTGCGTTACCTGGCTGATGACCTCAGGAATAGTGGGCAGCTTTGCGTGCTCCCCTTTGACGTAGTACTTTTTCTTGATGTCCTTCTGGGCGTAGCTGGCACTGAGGTACGGGACCGTGCCATCCCCCATTCCTTTGTCGTAATACGGAGTCCATGTCTGATGGTATCCGTCGAAGAAATATCCCAGCAGCGTAGGCTCCCCTTGCCCGATAATGGAGTATTGCGGGACGTTGATCGTCTTGTTGTCCCACTTTTCGTGCAGCTTCCCCGCCTGCTTGACCAGCGGAGAATAGGAGAGTCGAATCGCTTTGTCCTGCAAAAATTCGTCGTAGCTGTATGGATCGTTCTGGTTCTTTTTCAGAAAGCCGGCGGTCTGAAAATATTTTTTGGACGGTAGCAGTTCATATACAGCGGGAGCGTACTCGGAAATGATTTTCCCTGTCCCCTCGTCCATCCACGGAATGGAGAAGTTGTAGCCGTACCGGATCGCCTGGTACGCTCTTGGGGCTCCCAGGAACGGCGTGCCCATATAGATGACCCGATGAACTTTCGATTGATAGGAGATGTTGTTCAAGAGCGTCTCCCGGATCAGCAGCCCTCCCATGCTGTGTGCAACCAGCTGTACCTTGCCCGCACCCGACCTCTCCAAAGCCGTATCGATCTTTTGCTTGAGCTCCGCCGCATTTTTGGCGTTGCTATAACGCCAATCGTACGGCATGGCAAACAACGTACGGAACTTCTTGTACCCCATTTTCTCCAATTGCTTGACCATGCTGTAATACTGCTCGGTCATGTTGCGCACGGGATCGAGCGGCGTATAGGAAAGGTATTCAATCGCACTGAACCCTTCATCGGCCCTCTCCGGGAAGATCTTCACATTGCTTTCTCTCGGCTTGACATCGACGCTGTTGGGACGGATCGGCTCCAGCGAGAGCAGCCTGCGATGTCTGGGATCGTTGATTCCAATCAGGCTGTCGGCGAGCCCGAGCCATATTTCCGAGATCTTCCCGTCTTCCTCCGCCTCCAGCCGGGAGCCTCCAATTCCCGGGATGAGAATGACCGGGATCGTCTCGATCGCCACATGCAGGCTGTACGAATTGGGAGTAAATCCGGATCGTTTGCTTGCAGCTACTTTGACGAGATACGTACCGGGGTCTGCCTGAAAGACGATTTGCTCACTGGCGTTTTTCGGTTTTTCAGACTTCCCCAAGACTTTGTTTCCCGTCTCGTCAAGCAGGTACAGGTCGACGTCCATACCTGTCGGCAATTCGTTCAGTTCCAGCTTGATCGTCGAAGCCAGCGTCATGCCGATGCGATAGAAATCAGTATCCGACAGGCTGTGGAGGTTCCCCTGAATCTTCGAGCTGTAGTCGCTCGGCAATTCATACGCATCCGAGACGGAGTCGTTCGGTTCGTACTGATCCAGCTTGCCGTCCCCCTGGTCCGCCATAAAATCTGCCCGCAGGCGGTAGTAGTAGTCTTTATGGTAAGAGTCCTTGCTGCCTTTCACCTGAATGTAGTACCAGGCCCCCCTTTCCATTCGAATCCCTTCGATCTCCTCGTCTGCGCTCCCTGGCTGTTCGGAGCGGGCCAGCTCCTGATCCTCTTCGGAAAATACGTAAACGCTGTAGTCTTGGCCAGCCGGGATGTCGCGGAGAGTGACGTTCATCGTCCCGTTGCTTGTTGCTTTGATTTTCCATGTGTCGACGTCCCCGCTTTTTCCGATCCGTCCATAGGCGTCCGTGGCGTCAAACAGCCAGTCTGCCTTGCTGAAGGAATCGTTCGGTTCCATCTCAAAGAGAGACTTCCTGCTGCGCAGCTCCACCTCTGTCGGCTTTTTGTCGCCCGAGTATTCGCTGTAAAAATCGTCAGCCCATCGCTCCACCTTCGCCTGTTGTCTGCTCGGCCCATCTGATTCCACCGGTTCCGATTTTTGATCAGCACTTTCCGCGTCGGATTTCCGCTCGGGCGTCCAATTCGCAGCATTCTCCAGCTCGAGCCTGTCCTCCCGCTCTTCCGCATGACGATCCCACGGGGCTTCTCTTACCTCTATCCCATTTTCGCCGAACGAGACAGTATCGGGCACAGGGATTCGCCAGCGAAGGATCGGCTTCTCTTCACCCGCCACTCTCCATTCAACGGTCAGCGGACTGTTCTCCGCACTCGGCCTCACTGCGACCGAAAAGCGCTTTTCCCCCCGCAGGGAGTAGGATGCCTCCTGCCCATCCTGCCGGAAGCCGACCACGAGCTCCTCATCTGCTCGGGAAAGCGACGCCTGGATGCGCAAATCGCCAGCCTCTTCCCAAGCCCATGCCTCTTTTACGATTGAACGCCGTTCCTTCGCCCACCCTGACGGAACCGCTCCTCCCCACACCAGCGCGATGATCAGCAGAAAAAACGCCAGGCGCTTGGCCGATTTCCCCACAAAAATAACCCCCTCGTCTCTTTTTCTTCCTTCACAGTAGAAAAAGAAAGAGAGGGGGTGCAAATATATTTACTGTGTCGTATGGTTGCGGATTCCTTGGCGTTCCCAGGCATTCGCGATGATGCGGAACCCTATCCGGTAATCGCCTGGGCCGTGTCCCTGCCCAGCGCTTTTATTGAAGGTCGGAAAGCCTTTGCTTGCGCCAAATCGGAACTGCACGAAATAGTGCACGGCGTAAGTCGAATCCTTCTGGAAGCCGCGCTGCTTGTCGCCCATCAGCGGAATATCCACTCCTGTCTCGCGCTCGCCCAGCTTGGATGCCGAATAGGTCGGCCCCCTCCAAAGCTGAGGGGTGGTTGACTTGAGGGTCAGGGAAGATTGCAAAGCTGTCTGCCTCTTGCCCGTCTCCGAAATCCATGCTTGCGCGGCAACCACGACCGGGTACTGACCGCTGACCGGATGGCGATGGCGAGCTTGGAGCTCCACCTGGGTCAAAATCCGCTCGCCGGCGTAATAATCCAAAGGCTGGCTGTTCGGATAGCGGTCACGGGCATGGTATTCCGACCATTCCGCTGTGTGGCGGAGCGAGCCCGTAGCGTTTGGCTCAAATACTTCAAACAGGCGCTCTCCCCCTTTCACCGTGATGGTGTAGCGGCCCGACATCGTTTTGGACTGGCTCTGCGGCTCACACGTCTCCTCGCCGTCATCGTCCGTGGAACAGCTGTCGTATGCCAGCTCAAACTGGATGCGGTAATCCATCGAGATCACAAAGCCGTTGATCTCTGCCTTGTACTTTTGGCTTTGCAGCTCCTCGCGCCACGTCGTTTGCGTCGGCACAACCGTACCGGTGTAAAGATAGTCCCCTCCGGTAGAAGCGCTGCTCACCTGCCACTGTTGGGCGGTACCGGGACCGCTGACTTTCAGATCGAGCTGCTGGGGACTGTACACGGCCATGCTTTTCGAATCGGAGATCCAGCCTGGCTGTGCTGTCACGGTCACGTTTTGAATTCCTTCGCCGCTCACGGATTGCTCAAGCGCTGACTTGTAAGCGCTGATTTTTGAGTTGATTTCCTGCTTGGTTTTTTGAAAGCCTTCATTGATTTTCGTCTGGTCAATCACGACGCGAATAGTCGCTGGCTCCCGCTCCCATACCCCGTCTGCCTGCAAAGAGAGCTTCTGAAGCTGGCGATTGTCGCTATCGTAAATTTCCAGCCCAATCTCGCCGCCATCGAATTCACCGCCCCCGCCCGGCGGATAGGGTATCGCGGGTGCTCCATTCAGCTTGACCGGCCACATGGCCCGGTTATCCGTCCAGATGGTCTCGTTGTCCGGCTTGTTTTTTCCGGGATTGATGTTTGCGATGAAGTTTTCCGCTTGCTGCGGGTACTGGGTCGGCACTTGAATGGTCCGTACCTCACCCGGCTTGAACCCGTCCACGTCGAGCATCGTCTCATGCGGAGAGCTCTCCCAGCGCACCGCCAGCTTGGTGTCATGCTCCTCGCTGCCGGCATTTTTGACCTGGAACGTAATCGTGCCGGCCGTTCCCGCTGCTTGCGGCTGTTTGGGCGAAATGGCAAAGCTGCTCTTGATGATCAGCAGATTCTCGCCTTTTGGGGCCGCATCCCCAATCTGGATAAATAGATGTCCGTCGCACTGGTTGGTCGAGTTGTCGTCATCGTAAAACTCGACGATGTACAGGCCGCTTAGGATCTCTTTGGTGTCCTTGTCTTGCGGAAGGCGCAGCCAATGTCCTTCCGACGCCTTGGAGCTCCCCGGCAGGTTGGTAGAGCCGCGCCTGTATTCCCACGCTCCGGTGTCGGGGTCAAGCCAACGCACCTGGTAATTCGTATCCTCGCTGGTGAACAGATTGAGCGCGTACCCGTCATTGCCAAAATCGGACGTGCCAAGCTCAATGGTCTCGCCGCGCTCCACGCTTCTCATCCATTTCTGGTCACCAAGTACCGTCTCCATGCTGATCAAAAGCTCGTAGCATCGCTTGTACGTAAGAACGGTAAAGGAAAACTCTCTGACGCAGCCTGTTTCAGAAATAAAGACGAGCTTCATCTCTTCTCCCACTGCAAAATCATCCGGGAGCAGCACATCCTGCCTTTCATCGGCCATTCGCTTCTGGCCGATCGGCACTTTTCGCCCATCGTACTCCAAATACCACGTACCCGCCGCGTTCGCCGAGACGGCCATGTGCATGTCGTACCCATCTGCGGTTTTCGTGAACGTTTCCTTGTAAAACGGGTCGAACATAAAGTCATAAAGGGGTGCCCCTCCAGACGGAAACTCGGATGGCGGTTCACCGTACACCTTGAATTTGATTTTCGCCTGCTCCGTGATCGTGCAGGAAGAATCGCGCACCTTGATCGTGATCTCCCAGTTGCATTCCGGCCTCCCCTCCCATAAAAGGCCCGTGTAGTTCAGCTTGACCCGATACGTTTTTCCCTTTTCCAAGATGACATCATGCGAGTCCTTCCCGGTCCCGAACGGCAGAGTCAGTCTGTCGGATTCCCATGTCGCCCACCTTTCTCTCCCCTTTTCATCGCTGTAGCCACCCGGCAACCTCTCGATCGAACCATCCGGCCGGATCACATCCCATTTCACTTTGGCTGCAAGCTGGTCTCCTTCCGCATCGGTGTATTTCGCGATCAGGGTTACCTCTTCGTTGGGAGCGACCTCTATCGTAGCCCCATTTTTCAGGGCAGTTCCGCTGTGGATCACAATCGGGCAATGGTCTTTTTCTTCCTCGCCGCCCTTTCTCACTTGAAAGGTCTTTTGCCAGCATTCGGTTCCATCGTCGCTTTCATAGGTGATCGTAAAGGTCCCGGATGTAGGCGCATCGGTTATCCCGACTTTGCGGTTGTTGCCCGAACCGCTCTGCATCACCATCCCGTTGTGCTTGAACGTCCCCGCCTTTTTGGCGGTCGCAATGATCCGTGTGTCGTCTTTTACGGAGATTCCCTCACCCCCGCTGACGACACCGCCCATCTCCTTGCTGCTGTTCTCCTGCTCCAGACGCAAATCCATCGTGGTGCGCTTGCATGAAGCGGGAGGGTCCGGATCAGGGTCGGGGCCGGGATCGGTAGGAACGTCCCCGACGGTGAATTGATACGTGTACGGAGTCGACGTGCTCATGCTAGAGGAGCCTTGCCTGGCGCGATGGTGTCTGTCTGTAATGGTAAGCGACACCTCGTAAACCCCTGCTTCCGTGGGTTTGTACTGGTATGTCTGGCTCCAGGGAAACGGCTTTGGACTGCTTGTCTCGTTCACCGGCGGAAGGTAACCGCTCTGATCGGCGATCTCCCTGTTGGTTTCAAAGGCGTAGTATCCCTTTCCGGTCGTCTTGTTGATCACGGACAAATTCCAAACAAGAATGCCACGGTCATAGTAAGAATAGTCCGTGGCATTCGCCGAGATGGTCACTTGTTCATTGACCTGGTATGCGGTTTTGTTCGTGGAGACTTGCCCGGTCGGGGCTGGTGTCGTGCGGAAGTGGCCCACGGAAATATATCCGTTTCCGTTCGGCTGGAGGTTGTCGCCGATGGTGTAACCCGCCCCTCCGGAGGCTGTGGCTAGTTCTGCGAGGTTGTAGGCTTGGTAGGGGGGAAATGAAGGGTCACTTAGATTACTAACTGTCTTACTATAGACATTTGCCGCTCCACCAAAAATGTAATTAGGATTACCACCAAATTTGTTAATCCAATAAGCGCCTTCAATATTGTCTACAAAATACCAGCCTTGATCCGCTTTTCTATCTATATCTGCAAAGCCAATAACTTGTTTATCATCTTTTATTCCATTCACTTCAATGTTTGCTAATGTACCACCGAGAGTAGCTGAAATCCCATTAATTGAAATCTCGTGAAACTCGCCCTTTTTTACAATTACTTTGTCCTTGTCAATTGTTCCAAGGACTATCCCATGGAGATTGGGGAGGATTGCTTTCCCATACAGAGGTGACCCCAGAAGGCAAAGAAGTAAAAACACAGAAAGAAAAATCCTTCTGTGTTTTCGATAAACGCTATTCATTATTTCCCCCCGAGTTAGGTGATGAAAATTGAATTGTTTTATTTTCTTTTTTGAGAGATGGTACGGAATAGTAGTACAATCCCACATTTGAGGAATCGTACGTATTTCTAATGCTGAGAATTATAAACGGCTTGTAATCAATAACTTTTATATTGATCAATTCACCGTTTAAAAATCCCCTCATTCCATTGTTTACTGGTATTACATTAGCCATAATACTAAATTCATTATTTCCTTTTGGTACATTACCTTTTAATACTCCATTATTAATAACTAAACTACGTTCAAACTCCTCCGCCCACTTTGCCCCCAACTCCAACTGCCACTTATCCTTCCATAAATAAGCCAATATCTTCGCCGCATCCCCTCGCGTCACCGGCAGGTCCTCCCGAAACTTTGGCTGGCCTGCCGGGGCCGGGTCCATCCATCCCCAGGTGATGAGGGCTCCCGTGTTGGAGTAGCCTTTCATCTTCACGCCCCGGTACGGCTTCCACGCGTTGAAGACGAGCTGTGCCGCCTCCTCTTTGGTCAGAGGCTTGTTCGGGTCGATCTTGACCTCGCTCAGGATACCCGCCTTTCGGGCCCGCTCGTACGTCGCTTTGGCCCAATGGCCTGCGGGAAGCTCAGGCACGGGTGCAGTTTCTTTCACGCCGCGAATCGCCACCAGACTCGCTACGAATTGGGACTGCACGATCTGCCTGTCGGGATCGAAACGTCCGTCTGGATACTTCCACAGATAGCCTTTTTGCAGCCCGAGGAGGATCGCATCCTTGGCAGGGTGCTTCGCGAAGTCGGATACGGTCGGATTTGGTTGTGGCTGAGCAGCTTCGGCTCGACCAGCTCCCCAATCAACCGCAGCCTGGCCCCAAAGTAATCCGCTCAACAGGATACTTATCCCCAAACATTTCCACACCATGTTCATGATTTCTCCCCCTTTTCTCTTACAGAATATTGTACCTGTCCACATTTCTTCCAGAAAGAGGAATGTCCAGATTTTTCTGCAAAAAGTTTCGGAGTACCCCCGCAGGCACTTCACCTTCCAGCTTGTCCACTACCTGCCCGCCTTTCACGACGAAAACGGTCGGAGTCGCCTCCGCTCCCAAGTCTAAGGCAACCGCCAAATCCCGATCATCGTGGATATCCAGACGTTCCACAGCGAGCTGTGGATATTCCGCCAGGACAGATTCGAACGTCGGGCGGAACGACTGGCAATATCCACAGCTATCGCTGTACACGTACATGACTTTTTCCTCATTGGCTTTCGCCGCTTGCCAGCTCCAGGCCGCCAGAATGGTTATCAATAGACACGCCGCTATAGTCCACAGCCACTTTGCGCAAATCCGCATCGTTATCAACAGCCTTTCTTCTGATCCGTTTTCTCTTGCCTATGCAGTTGTCAAGGAGCCTTGTTCTCCCATTATGACCACCGCCCATGAGACAAAAAAACAGACCTGTCTCCTAGGTCTGTGTATCCTTGATTTATGTTACGAATCGAATCATAGGTCTGCACTTCGTCGGTTCACCAGGCTGCCCATTTTATGCAGAAAAAAAGACGTATCCAAAACCGTGACAGTTTCGTACGCCATGTGACGCTTTTATGTCATGTCCCTTCTGTTTACATCAAAGGGCCGTCTTCTTTCATCATATCCCGCAATTCTTCCACAAACGCCTGTCCCTTCTGGATTTCCTCCTCGGTGTAGCGCTGTTTGCTCTTGAAGGTGAAAATCTTGGCTTTCATCTCTTCGTATGGCAGGTCGTTGAAGTACAAAATCGTAGAGACCAGCTCCAAGAAGCGGGAGTTTTCCTCGTTCATGCGGCGAATGGCGCGCTCTCCCCTGCCGAAGTCCACCTCATGGAACCGGAGAAAATCGCGTCCGGTCTCGTTCAAGGTGTAGCGATACATGTGGATCGCGCCTTTACTCTCGACTTGCTCGTCCAGAAGGCCCATATTGCACAGCTCGTCCACCCGCAGCGTCAGCTCCTCGGAGTACGGCCCATACATGTGAAACTCGTAACGCTCATCGAAGTCCATCTGAAGATGTTTCCCTATGTACACCATTTTCTGCAGCTTTTTCCGCCCGTTCATTTCGCCGACGATCTCGATCAGGCGAATGATTTTGGCGTGACGATTAAGCATCTTGCCTCACTCCCAGACGTTCTCGAATCTTCCGGGACGAATCCCCGGGCAAAGCCATGACTTTATCTAAAGGAAAGTACAATTTGTAGTCAAACCGGCGCTTCCCGCTGATCGCCTGCACAATCTCCGACTTCTGCGACAGCTCGACAAGCTCCCCTGACGGCATCTGGAGCATGATCGGAATCCGCTCCTCCTCTTCGCCGGCACGGTAAAAATCATACGGAAGATCGGAGGTGGTGTCTACCTCCAAATAATACATCGGATCGATGCCCGCCTTTTGGAACTCCTCTTTCAACTCTGCCAGCAAGCGGAAATCTCTTGGGTTATATTCGACGTACTTGTAAAGATTCCTGTCCAGAAAACGCGCGCACAAATCTTTCAGGATCGGATCCGCTTCGCTGCGCCACATCTGCATGTAAAAAAGAATGATCGACTCGTCCAGAGCCAAATAGTCCTTGAGCTCTACCTTGTCCTGCAAAAACGGCAGGAGCATAAGCGGCTCCTGGACAAACGCATAGCCTTGCACGAACAATTCCTTTGCCCGCTGAAATATTTTCCGGAGCACGACTTCCGCGCTGCGCGTCACCGGGTGAAAATAAACCTGCCAGTACATCTGGTAGCGAGACATGATATAGTCCTCGACCGCGTGCATGCCGCTGAATTTAAAGACGATTCCGTCCTCCTGCGGCCGCATCACGCGCAAAATCCGCTCGATCTCGAAATTGCCGTAGTTGACCCCGGTATAATAGGCATCGCGCAGCAAGTAATCCATCCGGTCTGCATCCAACTGGCTGGAAATCAGGCTGACGATGAGCTTGTTGTCGTACGTTTTGTTGATGACCTCCGCCAGCTTCTTGGGAAAATCGTCGTCAAACCGGCGCAAGATGCGGTTGATTTGCGTGTCTCCCAACAGGATGGCACGCGTCCAGTCCTCGTGATGGTAGCGGAACACCTTTTCAAAGGAATGGGAAAAGGGGCCGTGGCCGACATCGTGCAGCAGACCGGCGCATAGGCAGAGTAGCTTTTCCTCGTAGGTCAGATGAATCCGCTCTTCGAATGTCTCCAGGATCCTCCTCATCAGCTCGTATACGCCGAGCGAATGATTGAAGCGGCTATGCTCGCCGCCGTGAAAGGTAAAATAGCTGGTGCCCAGTTGCTTGATCCGGCGCAGCCGCTGGAATTCTGCAGAATTGATCAAATCCCAGATGAACTTGTCACGCACGTGGACGTACCGGTGCACCGGGTCTTTGAATACCTTTTCTTCGTGGAGAAGCTGGGGCTGTTGCATCCTGGACACTCCCTTCCTTTTTCACATTTTCTCTCTTTTCCGCTCTCGCAGATGCCCCTATCATAACACAGCCAAAACGTGCGGGAAAACGCTAAAACTTCCGGCATTCCACGGTTTCACTGCCATCCGGACGGCTGGCATGGGACGGGTCGGGGGGACCGGTACGGCTCGCTTCTGAAAGGGAACGATGAAGGGGAAAAGGAAATCCGCTCCGCTGTACAGAGGATGTAGGACAAAAATATCATCTGTGAACGGACGCTCCCGGACAAAAAGAAGAAGCGCTCCTTCGAGCACTTCTTCCTACTCCTCCTCGGATACGCTCCTATCCGTTCAACTCTGCTTGTGGTCCGTACAAATCGGGTCGCTTCGCTGCCTTCTTGGCCAGCTTCTTCATTTTCCGCCGGGCTAGCACCGTGTAAAACGACGGGACGACAATCAGCGTCAGCAGCGTCGAGAACAGCAAACCGGAGATGATCGTGACGGCGAGCGGTTTGAACAGCACATCGCCGGATATGGCCAGCGGCATCAATCCGGCCACTGCCGTAAGCGAGGTCAAAAGAATCGGCCTGAGACGCGCTTCCCCCGCCTGAATCACCGCTTCCTTCAACTCTTTGCCTGCGTGGCGAGCTTCTTCGATGAATTCGATAAATACGATTCCGTTTCGCACGACGATCCCGGAGAGGGAAATGACCCCCATCATTGTCATAAAGCCGAGCGGCGTCTGGGTGACGAACAGCCCGATCAGACTGCCGGACACCGCGAGATAGACGGTGCTCATGACCAGCACCGGGATGGTCAGGGAGTAAAACTGCATGGCGATCAAGATCAAAATCAGGAACACGACGAGAATGGACAGTTTGCCCATGTCGATAAAAATATCCGTCTGCTCGGACGTCTCCCCGCCAATTTCGTAGCGGTATCCTTCCGGCATGGACAAGGCATCCAGCTTGGGCTTCAGCTCCGTCATCACTTCTGTGGCCGTGCGCCCCTTCAAGTCGCTGGAAATGGTTACGCTGCGCGACAGGTCCCGGTGCGGTATGGCCTGGGTACTGAACGTCGGTTTGACCTGTGCCAGCTGGGACAGGGGAATGAGCTCGCCTCGGGCGTTGGCGATGCTGAGACGCTGGAACAGGACCGACGGCTCTTCCTCACCCTTTTGCAGGAACAGCTTCATGTCGATCAGGTCGTTGCCCGTATCGAACTCGCTGACGGTGATGCCTTCGCTGACCAGGCGAAGCGTCTGGGACAAATCGGTATAGTTGACCAGCTTTTGCTCCATCAGCTCTTTGTTGACGACGAATTCAAGCGTGTATCGTTCCACCCCGAAATCGTCCTGCACATCGTACGTTCCCTGTACATTCGCCACCAAATCTTTGACCTGGGCGGAAAGGGAACGAAGCGCTTCGATATCCTCGCCGTACACGCGGATCACGACTGGTTTGCCGACAGGCGGCCCCGCTTCGAGCTGCATGGGAAGGATCGTCGCTTCCGGGTACAGCTTTTTGAATTCTTCCTCCCAGGGCTCGATCATGTCCTCGATTTTCACTTTCTTCTCATCAAAGCGGACGACGAGCTGCCCGACGGTGATTCCGCTGCCTGCCCCCGTGTCGCCCCCGAACATCTTCGGCGCGCTGCCACCCGCATAGGAAGCGACGGATTCGATCGCAGGCTGCTTCAAAATCCAGTCGGAAACACCGCGAACCACCCGATCCGTTTCGTAGATGCTGCTTCCTACGGGCACACGGATGTTGACCAGAAACTGCGGACGGTCGTCGTTTGGAAACAGCTGCACCGGAGTCAACGGGATCAAGCCGTAGGCCGCCGTTCCGATCAGGACGCCGACCATCCCCGCGAGCAGCGGACGGCGCAGAATCTTGGGCATCAGCTGATTGGCGTACCACTTCGTCAGCTGGTTCAGCTGTTTGCCCAACAGGCCGGCCGGTTTGCGATAGCCCTCCGCTCCCCCTTTTCGCCGGTGTTCATACCATTGCCGGAAGATCGGGATGATCGTCAGCGACATGATCATCGAGGCCAGCATCGAGAGCGAAATGATGGCGGGCACCGGGCGAATGAACTGTCCTGCATTCCCGCTCAGAAACATGAGGGGAGCGAAGGAAGCAATCGTCGCCAACGTGGCAGTCACAATCGAGATCGATACCTCTTTCGCGCCATTTACGGCTGCCGGGAGCGGCTTTTCGCCCAGGACGGAGAGACGGCGCTCGATATTGTCGTTGACGACCACGGCATCATCGACCAAAATCCCCAGCACAATGATCAGCGAGACGATGGAGATCATATTCAGGGAGATGCCGAGGGATGGCAGAAACAGCAGTCCGACTGCCAGCGAGATGGGAATGGCCAGCGCCACGACGAACGAAGTGATCAAGTTCAATCCGAGAGTACATACCAAGAGCACGGCTGCAATGGCGATCAACATTTCCCGGGTAAGATCGGAAAATAGTTCGTCTACCCGTTCATTCTGGCTGTAAATGGAGTGCTTCTCGGCCCACACCGGGAGAGACTTGCCGAGCGTCGCCATCATTTCGTCCACGCGCTTTTGCAAGGAAGGGACGTCGCTCCCCGTTTCCGCATTCACGCTGACAGACAGGGAAGGCTTGCCGTTGAAGTAGGACATCGCTTTGACGTCCTCGGTCGTCAGCTTCACGGTACCGATGTCCTTTAAATAGATGGGGTAGCCCTGTGCGGTACGGCTGATAATGACCTGGTTCAGCTCATCGACATTCGCTGTCTCCGCCAATTTGAGCTGATAGGTCCTGCGGTCGGTGGTCAAGTCGCCAAGCGGAATCTTTTCATTTTCCTTTTTGACCGCCATCATGACCTGGCCCCATGTCAGTCCATACTGGCTCAGCTTTTGCGTATCGACCTCGATATGGACTTCCTGCTCCGGCAGTCCTTCCACCGTCACATCCGCGACATTGGGGATAGTGCGGAGCTGCTCTTTCCACGACTTCATCAAATCGCGCAGGCTGTACAGCTGCTCAGTCCTATCGGCCGTGACGGCAAACGTCTGGACAAAGGTGCGGTTCAAATCGTCATTGATGATCGGCTGTTTCGCGTCGGCAGGCAAATCTGCCTCCGCATCCTTCACTTTTTTCCGAAGTTCGTCCCACTTCTGCTTCGGATCGACGCCGCTCTTTGTTTCCAGGATGATCGACGAGACGCCCAGCGTCGACGTAGAGGATATGTAATTCAGGCCTTGCAGCTCGTTGATTTTCTCCTCGAGCTTTTTCGTGACCGTCTGCTCCACCTTTTCGGGCGAGGCTCCCGGGTATATCGTCGTGACGGTCGCCATGTTGATGATAATGTCCGGAGACTCCTGCTTCGGCAGCTGAAAAAAGCTGAGGAAGCCGACAAGCACGACCATCACGAAGAACAAAAGAGTAATCTTGCGCTTCTTCACGATGTACTCGATCACGGTTGTGTACCTCCCGCTGCCTCGATGGGATCTCCGTCAAACAACCGGTCCACGCCTTTGACGATCAGCTGGTCCCCCACCTTAAGGCCGCTGCGGATCTCCAGTCGGTCATTGGACAACTGGCCGATGGTCACAGCCGTCTTGACCGCTTTGCCGCCGACATTCAGGAACACATGGGCATCGCTTTGGCCTCTGCTCAGAACTGCTTCCACCGGCACGTAGATCCCTTCCTGCCCCTTCATCGTCTTGGTCGCCTTCACTACCTGCCCGGCGAACCAATCGTGCCGCGGATTCGCCACCTGCACTTCCACCCCGATCGTACCCGTGCTCTGATTGGTGGCAGGGAAGATTTTGCTGACCTTTGCATCCCGCTTTTGCCCGTACAGATCGAGGGAAACGGTCTCCCCTTCCTTCCAGGAGGAAATTTCGCGGTCCGGCACAGGCAGAACAACTTTCAACGTATCAATATTCCCCACCTGATACACCGGAGCGCCCGGGCTGACCAGCGTGCCTGTCGACGACAGCTTCGCCAGGATGGTCCCGGTGAACGGAGCGCGGAGCTGTGCCTTTGCCAGTGTCGTCGCTGCCAGTTCCTTGGCTACGACGGCCTGATTGTAGCTGGCGCGAGACAATTCCTTGTCCTCTGCCCGCGCTCCCTCGGTGACGAGCGAGTAGGCTTGCTTGGCGTTTTGCAAATCCTTCTCCGCCAGCGTCAGCCCGTTTTGCACGTTTTCAAAATCGCTTTTGGAGATGGCATTTTCCTTGTACAGCTGTTCGATTCGCTTGAAGTCATCCAGCGCTTTCTGATACGCTGTCTGAGCCTTCTCGACCAGAAGGCGGGCTTGCACGACCTCCTCGTCACGGGCCCCGTTGTTGACCTTGCTCAGACTCGCCGCCGTTTGCTGGACGACGGCGTTCGAAGAGGCTACCTGCAGCGAATAGTCCTGTGCATTGAGCCGGGCGAGGACGTCCCCTGCCTTGACGTTGTCGCCTTCGTTTCGGTTCAATTCGACGACACGGCCGCCCACTTCAAAGGAAACGACAGCTTCCTCCAGCGGCTGCAGGGTGCCGGAAAGTTCCGACACAAACACAGCTTGCTCCTGCTTCACCGTTTCCATCCCGACCTGCTTGACTTCTTTGACTGGCTCTGCTGCCTGCTTTTCCTGGCTGCAAGCCGATGTTGCCAACAAAACGATCATCATTGCAGAAACAAGCCATTTCTTTTTCATGACGCCCTCCGCTCCTATTTGCCTAGCGATGTGAATTCATTTTCCCCATGATCCCGTTGATCAGGACCTCTGACGCATCTTCAAACAGCTGGTCTTCCGTAAATTCGAGCTCGAGATTGGCCCGGTATTTCGCCATAAACGCATAAAAGCACGTGGAGACAAACATCAGCGCCGCTACGCAAGCGTCTTTCCTCGGTAAATGGCCCTCATCCTGGAACGCCTGGAGCTTGTTGCAGAGGACCTCGACCGCTGTCATCGGCAAGCTGCTGATCAGCTTCATCACTTCCGGGTGATTGTCTGCCTCGATCATGCAGATCATCATGATTTCCTTTCGCTCGACGAGCATTTCGTAGTACGCCCGCGCGTAGCGAAGCAGCATGTCTTTCAGCTCGGAAAAATCCCCGTGAAGACTGTCCTCCAGCTGCTGGCGGACGTTCATGATTCCTTTCAGCAGCTCCTCGAGAATCGCATCCTTGTTTTTGAAGTGGCGAAAGATCGTGACTTCATTGACGCCTGCAAGCTCGGAAATTTTGCGCGTCGTCGCCCCCTTGTACCCCTTTTGGGCCATGAGCTGGCTGGCCGCTGCCAATATGCGCTCCCGCGTCTCCTGCTCTTCCCCTTTTCCCCCTACTGACGTTTCTCTGTCTGAATGATCCATGCCGCTCCTCCTTTCCATGCAAGTGCTTGCTAACACCCCTTCTTTTTCCAAGGAAATTATATCCTGCACCCCTCTGCATGTAAACACTTGCATGCGCTTTCAGAAAAAATATTTTGAAAAGCTCCCCATTTGCGCCAGCTACGAACAAAGACCCAAGCAATTCTGCCGGGTCTTTGTTCATGAGTCGCTTACCGCTTCGTATGCTCTTTTACTTGCGCGCCATTGTCCTGTCGATACTCTCCCGTGTATTCCACGAGGTCGATTTCGCATCCAGGGCCGATTGCGATATTGTTTCCGCGCACCACCTTGGCCCTCGTGTACTCCAAATAAATCTCGTCGCCTTCGACCGTGTCGACGGTCAGCGTGGTATTGAAAATGTGCTTCAAAATCTTGTTCAAAGTGCTGCTGCCGGCCTTGCGCACCTCGATATGCTCCCCGCCAATCTCTCTCGCCTGGCAGTTTCCATGCAATTGAATTTCGACCTGGCCCGCATTGAGCAGGCCTCCAATGGTGAACGCTCCTTCAGCCTTGAACACTTCGGCCTCGCAATCGCCTGAGGACTTGAAGAAGCCTTTGACCTGGATCTCATCGCTCGTCAGGCTGCCGTGCACCTTCGCGTTACCTTTCACGAGCAAGCTGGTAGTCTTCACATCGCCGTTGACGTCGATCTGGCCGTAGATCTCCATCGTATCGGCTTTGACCCCTCCACGCACGGAAGCATTTCCGTCTACCCTGACCGAAGTCGCCAGCATGCTGCCGTCAATGCTGACGTGGCCCCCGCATTGCAGCTCATGACATTCCAAGTCTCCCTTGATTTTGCCGAGCCCCTGTACGTTTACTTCCCGGTAGACGCCTCCCGACGCATTTACCGAGCCTTGAATGACCAGATCTGGCCGATTGTCCTGATTCATCGCCGCAATCCTCCTTGCGTTACTTGAGTTTTGTTTTCAACTCTTCCAGACAGGCGGCTACGTTCAGCCTGCTGACTACTTTCACACTGCCCTCGAAATACAGCTCAGCCGAACTCGAAGCCAGGGCAAATGCGGAAATCCCCATTTTCCGGATGAAAATCAGCTCGCACGGCTTTCCTTGAAATTTGGGGTAGTGGCTCTCCATCGCGTGCAGCAGCCCTTTGCCTTCTTCCAGGCTCATTTCCCCCGTCGCCAGCAAACGCTCCGCCATGTAGGCGTACAGCACGTGCTCAAACGGGTACGCCTCTTCGTCGCCGAAGTGCTGGACAAACAAATCAAACGTCGGAATCGAAACAATGTTTTGTTCGACAAGCTCCTCCCGTTTGACCATCGACCCGAAGACCTGGGGGGAAAACACATCCGCCAGCTCATCCAGGGACAGATCGTCCTTCATGTGTATGATCTTGTCGATCCGGGCCAGTATTTGCTCTCGCGGAAAAAAGGTCTCCTGCCCCGTGTACGTGGAGCGGCGAATAAACCAATCCTCGGGTATCAGGTTTTTCCTTTTCCAACGGTACAGCTGGCCGTAGGATATGCCGGTAAGCTCCAGCAGCTCCTTTTTCGAGATGAAATCGCGGTCCATGAAAAGCACCTCCGAAAACAATGTAACATAACACTGTTACGTTATCAAGCGGTAAAAAAACCGAGGCGCGCCCTTTTTGACAGAGACTGCCTCGTGACAAGTATGGCGAGATTTCCTGCGGGGAAGCTTTGGGCACGAACGCTTGGCGCAAGGGCTTTTGCCAGAAGCGCGAGCATCCGTGTGGAGGTCCCGAACATGAATCCCTGTACGAAAAAAGACTGCTCGCGGCAGTCTCTTCCTTTTGAATCCGGTCAGTTATCCTCAAACTCCGCCTGGACCAGCCGCCGAAGATCGGTCGGCATCGGCGCTTCTATACGAAGCTCCTTTTCCAGGAGCGGGTGGCGAAATGCAAGGGAAGATGCGTGAAGTGCCTGTCTGCGCAAAAGTCCCCTCGCTCCCCCGTACAAAGTATCTCCGGCGAGCGGGTGGCCGATGTGGGCAAAGTGAACCCGAATTTGATGGGTGCGCCCGGTCTCCAGCCAGACACGGACCATCGTCATGTAAGGGGAGCGCGCCATCACCTCGTAATGGGTAAGAGCCGCATCCCCTCCTTCCGTCACCCGCCGCCTCGTCGGATGGTTCGGATCCCGCCCGATCGCCGCGTCGATCATTCCGCGTTCATCAGCCAGCCGTCCCCCGACGACGGCGACGTATTCCCGGTGAAGCCCTCCTTCCCGTAGAAGTCGGTCAGCGAGCTGGTGGCCGTAGCTGCTCTTGGCCACCAAAATGGCCCCGGAGGTGTCCTTGTCCAGACGATGCACCGGGTGGACTCCTGCCCTCTCCCCTCTTTGGGCGAACATCTCCGCTAGCGCATGAACGAGCGTGCCGTCCTGTTCCTGCTTGACCGGGTGCACCATCATGCCCGCCGGTTTGTTGGCAACGAGCAAATGGTCGTCTTCGTACAACAATTCAATGGGCAAAGCCAGCCCCGATTGGCTCATCCGTCCACCGGCTGCGGATGCTTGAGCTTGCCGCTTTTCCCCGGGCGCATCATGCCGCGGCTGTCTGTCCGGCTGTCGCTGTGCGACTCGGACAGCGATCTGATCGCCCGTTTTTACCTGGCGCTGCAAAAACGGCTGCTTCCGGTTGAGCAGGATGCCTTTGCTTCTCGTCAGCCGCTGCATCATACGCCCGGATACGTTCAGCCTTTGCCGAACGATCTGCTCTACGTTCAGCCCCGCATCTTCTTCTTTGACGATGTATTCCATCCATTCTTTGCCGCTCACGTCTGATCCCTCTGTTCCATGCTTTTTTCCTATTGTAGCAAATTGCGGGCCGACATGCCGGACTGGTATGCCTGCTATCGGCAGATCCACAGCTCGTTCACGCTTTGGTCGAAATCGGCAACTGCCGAATGCTGCCCCATCTCCAGCAGCTGCGTCACGAAGCCTTCATCGGCCAAATACTCGCATCCGAGCAATCTCCCTGCGAAAAAGGCGTGCAAACGATGCTTCCATCCCAAGCGAATCATGATCCATTCCCCCCAGCTACTTTTTAAACTTATTTGTATAATAAGTATATGGTAAGGAGTGGCATTTTGTAAACATTTTTGTTTAGAAAATAAAAAAACCACCACGCTAGGCATGATGGCTTTTCTGATGGGCGGTTTACCCTTTTAATTGTTCCGGATTCAATCCTTGCAGCTCCGGCAGGACGAAGAGGCCGTCTTTGCGGATCAGCACGTCGTCGAACCAGATTTCACCGCCGCCGTACTCTGGGCGCTGGATGTTCACCATGTCCCAGTGGATTTGGCTGCGGTTGCCGTTGTCCGCGTTGTCGTACGCGCGGCCCGGCGTGAAGTGGAAGCTTCCCGCGATTTTTTCATCGAACAAAATATCGTTCATCGGATGCAAAATGTAAGGGTGGACGCCGATGGCAAACTCCCCGATGTAGCGCGCCCCTTCATCCGTATCGAAGATTTGGTTGAGCTTTTCGGTGTTATTGGCCGTCGCCTTCACGATCTTGCCGTTTTCGAAGGTCAGGCAGACGTTTTCAAATCGGGTGCCCATGTAGCTGGTCGCCGTGTTGAACGCGATCGTCCCGTTAACAGAATCACGGACAGGAGCGGTAAAGATCTCTCCGTCGGGAATATTGCGCAGTCCCGAGCAAATGATGTTCGGAATGTCCTTGATGGAAAAGCGAAGGTCGGTACCCGGGCCGACGAGCCGTACCTGGTCCGTGCGATCCATCAGTTCCTTCAGCGGCAGGAACGCCTGATGCATCTTTTCGTAATCGACAGAGCAGACATCGAAGTAAAAGTCTTCAAACGCTTCCGTAGACATGTTTGCGCTCTGCGCCATCGCGGCAGTCGGATAGTTGAGGAGAGTCCAGCGCACGTTCGCGATCAAATAGTCGTTGAGCTCTTGCATCACCCTTTGATGGGCGCGGCGACGCTCCACGGGCACGTCTGCCATCTCGCTGTCGTTGGCCGGGCCATTGATGACGATGTACGCATCGAGATTTTTGAACATCGGCTCTTCCCATTTCGCCAGATGGGCTGCCCGCTCTTCGCTTGCTCCCATCATCAGCTCGCGCTGGATCGTCTGATCGATGATGCGGACAAAGGGAAACGCCCCCTTGGCGTAAGCTTGCTTCACCAGCTCCTTGGCCAGCGCATGGCCCTCTCCCCGCACCTCAATCAGCAGCGTATCCTTCTCTTTCAGGCGAACCGAATGACCTAGCAAATTCCCGGCAAGTTTGACCAATCGCAAATCCAGCATGCGTTTCTCCCCCCACGTTCGAAAATATAAGTAAAATATATTTTACCGAATGGGCAGACTTTTTTCAATTATCGCCTCGATTTCACTTGCCGCCTTTTCCAGGTCCGACGCATCCACGAGATGTTCCCATCGATCCACGTATTCGTCTTGCTTGTTCTGGTAACGCGGATCGTAATAATGAACGAGCAGCGAAGCGATCGCCGACCGATAGTCTCTTTCTGCGAGGGCCGACCGCAGTAGTGCAGCCTGCTCCGTCGGCATCCTTCTGGCGATCGACGCATACGCCTGCTCGACTTTTTCGGCGAAGTCCGGTCGCCACGAAAACGGAACGACGTATTCCTCGTACACCCTTTGTACGCGTACCTCGAGCGATGCCGTGAGCTGGATGTGGACCGCCTGCCGCTTGGCGTCCATCAGAAAGGACGGCAGCACTGCATTGCCGATCCGCTTGCTCTCTGCCTCCATGATGAAAAAGGGGGCGTCCTGGTTTTTTCGGAGCGTTTCAAACAGCCTCGCGTCAAACATCTTTTGGTTGGCCGGCTTGCCTTTGCCGATATGCCCGAAAACCGAGCCCCGATGCCCAGCCATCCGCTCCAGGTCGAGGACCGGATAGCCTCGGTTTTCCAGCTTTCTGAGCAGTTCTGTTTTCCCCACGCCGGTCATACCGTGTAACAAGTACACAGGGACACGCAGTTCGTACGGCTCGATCGTCTCCAGCACGTGCTGGCGGTAGGCTCGATACCCGCCCTGCAAGCGGCGGACACGCAGTCCCGAGAACGTGGCAAACGTGGCCATTGCCCGGCTGCGCATCCCGCCCCTCCAGCAAAAGATCGTGGGCGGCTCCCCCAAATCTTCCGCTCGTTGCCGAATCGCCTGCATCAACGTCTCCATTTTTGGGGAAACCAGCTGCATACCCAGCCATTGCGCTGCCGGCTGTCCTTCCCGCTTGTAGGCCGTCCCTACCTTGGCCCGTTCTTCGTCGCTAAACAGCGGGATGTTCACCGCTCCCGGAATCGATTCCCTGGCGAACTCTCCCGGTGAGCGAACGTCTATCAAATTCGCGTACCCTTTGACCAACAATTCCTGCACAGTTATCTCTTGCAATGTTATGTCACCCTTACATCTGTTATGCTAGAACTATCTATTTTCATTTTCTGTATTCTATCATTATTCCTCACAAGTCAGGAGGCCATAACATGTCAGAGAGTGTAAAGCTTACTTCCTACACGACGAAAGGCGGATGCGGATGCAAGATCAGCCCGGATGCCCTGTCCTCGGTCCTGAAGAACTTGCCCGCTCCTGCTTCGCGCGACCCGCGCCTGCTCGTAGGCGTAGAAACGTCGGATGACGCCGGCGTGTTTCAGTTGACGGACGATCTGGCACTTGTGCAGACCCTCGACTTTTTTACGCCGATCGTGGATGATCCGTACTGGTTCGGCCAGATCGCAGCGGCCAATGCGATTAGCGATGTTTTTGCCATGGGCGGAAAACCGGTCACGGTGCTCAACATCGTCGGCTTTCCCATCACCAAGCTGGATCCGGGCATCCTGACGGAGATTTTGCGCGGAGCTGCGGACAAAGTGGCGGAAGCAGGCGCTGTACTGGTCGGCGGACACTCCATCGACGATCCCGAGCCAAAGTTCGGGCTGGCTGTGACCGGCACCGTTCACCCGTCGCGGGTCCTCACCAATGCAGGGGCAAAACCGGGAGATTTGCTGATCTTGACCAAGCCGATCGGTGTCGGCATCCAGACGACGGCGATCAAGCGGGATGCCTTGTCGCCGGAAAAAACCGAGCGGGTCATGACCGTCATGGCGACATTGAACAAATACGCGGCCGAATGTATGGAGGGATATCCGGTCCATGCCTGCACGGACGTCACGGGCTTTGGCCTGTTGGGGCATGCGCTGGAAATGGCAGAAGGCAGTCAGGCTGGCATCCGCATCTTTGCGGACGAGGTCCCCGTTCTCGACGGAACTCGCGAGTTGGCGAAGCAGGGAATCATTCCCGGCGGCAGCAAGTCCAATTTCCGCTGGGTATCGGATCGCGTGCAGTTTCCGGATGAACTGGATGAGGTCGGCCGCCTGATCTTGTGCGATGCCGTGACCTCCGGCGGGCTTTTGATCAGCCTCCCCGCAGAGGAAGCGCCTCGCCTGCTGGATGCTTTGCACGGCCAAGGAATCTCATGGGCGCGGATCATTGGGGAAGTCGTTTCCGACCATCCCGGAACCATTCAGGTTGTTTCCAAAAAATCGTAAAATTCTCTTGCATCGCCAGCGTTGTTTGAAGTATCCTAGTCAACAAGAGTTGATCCTTACAAAAATTTTGAAAGACGGGAGTGTAGGTTCATGGTGTTTTCTGTAGTTATCTTCGCCTAGGTGGGCCTCTGATAAGAGGCGCTGCCTCTTTCAAACCCCATCGTAAGCAAGTAGCTGCAGGACGCCAATAACCGCTTCCGTCTTTTTCCCGATCGGATTTTTGGGCACCCGTCTTCGAGGACCCTACTTTCCCAGGTAGGATGGCCGTTTTTTGGCCTCTCGACACAACGGCGGATTTTCGCCCTCTCCGTATATCGTCAGGCAAAGCGCAAGCGGAAGAGCTGCTGTCTCTCCCCGTTTGCGCTTTTTCTTGTGCAGCAGTGGCAGGCAAGGCTCCTGCAGACAAAGAAGCAGATCGGAATGGAGGATTTCTTGTCATGTACTGGCGTTCGTGGGATACCAACCTGAAAGTGCGCCTCTTCGGCGAACTGATCACACACACGTTTTTCTGGATGTACTTTCCCTTTATGGCCTTGTATTTCAGCGATTCATTCGGAAAGGACGTCGCAGGGATTCTCCTGATGGTTCCACCGCTTTTGGGCATGCTGTCCAACCTGTTCGGGGGCTATCTGGCGGACAAAGTCGGACGAAAGGCGACGATGCTGCTTTCGCTCTGCACATCGTCCACCATGTTTGCCATCTTTGCCTTCTCGGGCTCCCCGTTCATTGACTATCTGGCATTCATCGGCATCGGCATTGCCAGCTCGCTTTACTGGCCGGCCAGCTCCGCGATGGTGGCGGACCTTACGACGGAGGAAGACAGACGTATCGTCTTTGCCACGTTTTACACGGCGATGAATATCGGGGTCGTGGCAGGACCGGTGCTAGGCTCGTTCTTTTTTGTGCATTACCGCTTTGAGCTGCTGCTTTTCTGTACGGCAGTCGAGCTTTTGTTCGCCTGTGCGGTCTTTTTCCTGATCAGGGAGACCTTGCCTGCCGAGGTACGGGCGCAGAAGGCACAGGAGCGTTTCTCGATCTCCCAGCAGTTCAAGAGCTACTCGGTTATCTTCCGCGACAAGGTGTTCGCTCTGTACATCGGCGCGGGCATTCTGGTGGCCATCGCCTTCATGCAGCTCGATTTGTACATGTCGCTGTACGTAAAAGAATACGTGCACAATCAACGGCTCATTTGGTGGGGAGACTGGTCCCTGAGCGTCGGAGGCACCAGCGCATTCGGCTGGCTGATGGGGCTCAACGGCTTGCTCGTCGTCCTGCTCACCCTCCCTGTGACTCGATGGTTCCAGCACTGGAGCGACCGCAACAGCCTGGTCATCTCCTCGGTCCTGTACGGGTTTGGCATGTTCCTGATGGCGTTTACGGCGAATATCTGGCTCTTGTTTGGCTGCATGGCCATCCTGACGCTGGGCGAGCTGATTCGCACGCCGGTCGCGCAGAGCTTCATCAGCAAATACTCGCCGGAAGATGCCCGCGGACAGTACATGGGTGCTTCCTCCCTGCAGTTTTCAATCGGGCGCTTCATCGCACCCTTGGCCATCGGAGCTTCCCAGTGGCTTTCGCCGGTTGGCGTATTTGGCATTATCTTCGCGGTAACGCTAATCAGCGCAGCTTTGTACGTCCGCTTGTTCCGCATGATCCCGCAAGAGGAACAAACCCCTTCCCAACCGTAAAACGTATAAAGACGACCCGCACACCTGTATGTGGGTCGTCTTTTTTTTACAAGCCTCTCCCTGCCTCACCGGGTACTCTCGCTCCGTTCGTACTAGCCAGCCAACTCTAGCATATAGTGAATAGTAGCAAGGAGAGTGACGCGCCAGAAGGAGGCCAAGCCATGTACCAACCCGCCGCATATGCCACGTTTCAAGCAAAGGGGGAGCACGTCTACCGGACTTCCGCCTACATCCAATGGGGGACGTCGCCCGTCTCCCTGGGCAGCTGTCTGCTGTTGAACCCGGGAGCAGCCACCTACTTCCGGGAAAGGCCAGCCCCCCATCATGCTACGATGGCTCAGGCCACGCTCGATCCGGCCATGCGTCAGCTGATCAAGCTGACCGAGGCCATATACGCAGACGAAGCCGCCGACGGGAAGCTGGAGGGAAGACTGCATATTTACAATCTGTTTTCCTTGCAGCATCCGCAAGCCAGGGAAGCGATTCGGCTGTTCGAAGGGCTCCTGAAAGACGGTAAAACGACGCTGGAGGAACAGGTCACTCCGGCCCGCCAGCTGCGCGACCATCCGTGGATGCTGCTCGGATGGGGCTGTGTGGCCCAATCGTCACGGCCGCTTGCTACCCTCAAAAACATGTGGCAGAAGCAAATCTCGGCCGCCGGCATCCCGACGTTCGGCAAACCTTGCGCGACCGGGAAAAACTACTACCATCCTTGCCCGCAATTGCAGGCCATGAGAGAGATGGTTCTCCGGGACCTGATCCTTCTTTGCGAAAAGTGTCGCCACCATGCAGGATAGCCTTTCTGCGAAAAAGAGCCCGTCTCCCCGTGTCTGGGAAACAGGCTCTCTTCTTTCGCTTGCCAATGGCCCTTACGGCAGTTCGTTCGCCTCGTAATACTCTTCTCGATCGAACTTGCCGCGCATCCATTTGTACGTATCGTCGTAAATGGCCCGTACCACCGGATCCGTGCTGGTTGCTGACTGGATCAGTGTCTTGGAACCGTAGTAATACGCGTGGACGTTGTTTTTGTCCATTCCCAGCTTGTGGGCGGCCACGAGCTGGTTGTAGTACGTCTGGTAGAACTTCGGATCGCGGTACATCCGCTCGTCACCTTCGATTTCGACGCCCATTCCGTATTTGCGGATGGTGTCCATGACACCTTCGATGCGATCGAGCTGTACCGGCTTGTCGCTGTAATAGTTCGGCTGCAGGAACGCGTAGTCAAAGTACATGGATTTCCACTCCCCGGCACCTGGTGCGCCGTAGTACGGGATCCAGTAGAAGCGCAAAGCCTCGTCGTGTACCATGCTGGCCATGCTTTGAATCAAGTCGCGCTCTTTGGGAGCAGCGTCCTCGATCAGCTCGTGGAACCAGTAAATCCCCTCCAGCTGCAAATACTGGAAGTCGGCCTTTTTCCAGCGCTTCTGCAGCTCCTGGAAATACCACTCCAGGGCCTTCTTGCGATTCTGGTACGCTTGCTCCTCGCCGACCCCTGCCGGGTTGAACGAAAGCGACGGCTGATTGTCCGCCAGCTTGCCGAAGCTGGTCTGGTTCATATTCGGATACGGCAGCGCCAGGACGACCTTTTCCTGTGTAGGCGTAGTGTACAAGGTCCCTCTCAGGCGATTGTACTCCCGCATCGCCTTGTTCAATGCGTCGAGCTGGCGGTCCGTCCCGAACTGATCGTTCAGATAGCCCTGCCAGCCTTCCTTGGTAGCCGGCATATCCTGGTACGGCAAAAAGAGGATCGTGTCAAACATCTGATCGCGCATATAGCCGTCTACGGTACGGTAGCCGACCATCGGCAGGAAGTCGTCTTTCGTCCAGTTGCCGCGGTCCCCGTACGCCCCGGAATACGCGAGCAGCATGTTTTCCACGCGATTGCCCGCTTTTTTGTCTTCCATCATCTGCGTCGGGCTAGGCGGCGGAAGCAGCACCGGTCCGCCTTCCCACTGGCCGTCCTCATTCGCCCACACTTCGAGCTGCCTTGCAAAAGCGAACACCTTGACCGGGAAAGAGACGCGAACGTAGCGAGCCTCCACATCCGGCAACGTCACGGCCAGCGTGCGAATGACCTGCTTTTCCTCGGAGGCAGGGACGTCGTGGAGCGCCTTGCCCGCATAGGACCAGGCCTTTCCGTCGCGCGACACCTCTACGTCCATGTATTCCGGAAGCGTAATGCCGGACGTCTTTTGCTGTCTGAAAGTCAAGGCCACTCTTTCCAGCGGCTTTTCTTCAGACAGCGTGACCGTCACCTTCCGGCCAAACTGGCGGTTGTAGCCTGTCCACTCTTCCGACGGCGTGACCAACCCGCCTACCGGGCCAGGATATTGCTTTTCCACCGTCTGAAAGTAGGAGTCCGGAGGCCCAAACGTCTTGACCGAGGTAAAGCTGCCGGGGGCTACGTTGACCAGGTCATCCTGCTCGGCTGATGCTTCCCCTTTTGCTTCCTCATCCGCCTGTTGCTTATCTCCAGTCGCGGAGCCCTGACTGTCCACCGAAGACGCATCTGTGCCAGCTGCATCCTGGCCTGCTGTGGCAGGCGCATGCGCCGCATCTGCGTTTTGCGAAGCGGTGTCATCTTCGGACGACTGGTCCTTCGGCTCTTCCTGCGGCGTCGCATTGGTGATTTCGACCGGAATGGTCTCGGTGTGGTATCCCAATGTCACCGTCACATTCCCTTTGCCAGGCGTGGGACCGGCAACGAACGTACCGTCTGGCAGAATCATCCCCAGCTCCGGTCGGTCAAAGGCAAAGATCGGGGTGAATGCGAGCTTTTGCCCATCCGCGCCAGTCACTTTCACTTGTTGGCTGTCTCCTGCCATCACGCTGAGCGTTTTGGTGCTCAAAACAAATTTCGCTTGTTCCGCTTGCTGGTAACGGGCGTTCAGCACGCGCTCGGCGATCACGGCCGCTTCCGCGCGCGTCACGGTACCGAGTGGATTGAATTTTCCATTCGCTCCCTGCATCCACCGTTGGCTGGACACTTCCGCGATCGCGTCGCGGGCGTAATCCGCCATATCCTGCTCGTCACTGTACTCCACCGCATTCGAGCTTGCCGCTTTGGCCACGTGGCTCGCGTTCATCAGGCGGGAGAGCAATACAGCCAGCTCCTGTCTCGTGAGTGGATCCGTCGCTCCCACCGTGTTGTCGCTGCGGCCGTTCATCACCCCCAGCTCGGACAATCCGTACACATAGGGTGCGTAGGGGCTGCCGGCCGGAACATCCTCAAATTTCCCCTCTTCTGCGGTCTTCGGCTGCAGGCCGACCACTTTGCTCAGCAGGACGGCAATGTCCTGGCGGGAAATCGTATTTTGCGGGTGAAAGAGTCCGTCTCCCTGGCCGTTGATCAGTTGAAGAGAGGCCAATCGGTTGATGGAATCCTTCGCGTAGCTGTTTCCCAGATCGGTGAATGTGACAGTTTCGTCCTGTTGCTGGGTTTGACTCTGGGATTCGGCCTGCGGTGCAACCTGGGATGGCTCCTGGACAGGCGTCTGGTTTTTCATCTCGCTGCTGCCCGCTCCTGATGCTGCGCCAGCCATCGGGGCCGCTGCCGTCAACAGTGTTGCAAACGCCAGACAAGCAACCGCGACCCGTCCTCCCATTCTCTTCTTGCTCATTCGTATTCTCCTCCAATTACCCCTTCTCTTTTTCCTCGGCAGAGGCTGTTATTCGGCAGGGGAAACCTTCGTCGGGCGAGGCGGCTTCGGCCCGAAAAACTGATAGTAGTCGACCTTGATATTTCCGTTGTACAGCTTCCGTTTTTTGCTCGCCGTCCGTCCAAAATGCTCTTCAAACAGTTCGTCTGACGTGATGATGTAGAAAGACCACGTGTCCATGGCGGCAAAGGTCTGGCCCATTTCCCGGTACAGCCTGCTCACCTGCTTCCACTCGCCCAAGCGCTCCCCATACGGCGGATTGCAGATCAGGTATCCGTACTTTTTCTTGGTGCGGACATCGCGGACATCCATGCGCTGAAAGTGAATCAGGTCATCGACGCCAGCTTCTGCCGCATTTCTGCGGGCGACCTTCAAGATCTCCTCATCCGCATCCGTACCGATGATCTCCAGCTTCTGGTCGTACCGGGCAAGATCGTGCGTCTCCGCGCGCGCCTCCCTCCAGACCGACTTGGGAATCACCGGCCAGCTCTCCGACACGAACTCGCGGTTCATGCCCGGCGCGATGTTTTGGCCGATCAATGCGGCTTCGATCGGGATGGTGCCGGAGCCGCAAAACGGGTCCATGAACACCCGGTCGGGCTTCCAGCGGGACAGCAGGATCATCGCCGCAGCCATGGTCTCCTTGAGCGGAGCGGTACCGATCAGGCCGCGATAGCCGCGTTTATGTAATCCCGGTCCGGACGTGTCGATGGTCAGCGTGGCCACATCCTTATGTAGGGCTACCTCAATCTTGTACATCGGTCCTTTTTCCTCGAACCAGTCCCGTTTGTACGTCTTCTTCAGACTTTCCACCACGGCTTTTTTCACGATGGCCTGGCAGTCGGGCACGCTGTACAAGGTCGACTTGACGGACTTGCCCTCTACGGGAAACGTCGCGTCCTCCGTGACCCAGTCCGCCCACGGCAAGGCTTTGGTCTTTTCAAACAGCTCGTCAAACGTAGTCGCTTTGAACTCCCCAATCTTTAGACGCACCCGGTCGGCCGTTCGTAACCACAAATTTGTGCGGGCAATCGAAGAAATATCGGCGGAAAAGGTCACCTTGCCGTTTTCCACCTGCACATCGGTGTATCCGAGTCCTTTTACCTCTTCCGCTACCACCGATTCCAATCCAAATGTCGCCGTCGCGATCAATTCCACTTTTTGCATCCTGTAATCTCCTGTCCGTACGTATGGCTTGGGGCTACACCCTTATACTATATTACCCGATTTCGGCATGGCGTTGGAAATCATGTCCGCAAATCGGAAAACGCTGCCGGGGCTGATAGGGCCGCCCCCAGCATGCTTGCGGGATCTTCTGGAAAACCTATGTGAAGAAAGCACAACCGCCAAAAGGAGGACAGCGCCATGCCGGAACTGCCGGAAATGGAGACCTACCGCCGCCTGCTTCAGCAGCAAATCCAGGGCAAGATTATTGCCGACGCCCTCGTCGAGCGGGAAAAGACGATCAATATGCCGCCGCAGCGCTTTGCCCAGATCCTGCAGGGCAATCGGCTCACACTCATCGACAGGCGCGGAAAGCATCTGCTGTTTCATCTGGAAAACCGCTATGTCCTGCTGCTCCATCTCATGCTGGGCGGCTTTCTCTACCTGGGTGCCTCCGAGGACAGATTGCCTCGCACTGCCCAGGTGACGCTTTCATTTGGTGACCGAATCCTGTATTTTCACGGCTTGCGACTGGGCTACCTGCACTTGCTGACCCCGGATCAGCTGGACGAGCGCCTCGGAGAACTGGGGCCGGAACCACTGGCACCTGCTTTCACGGCATCCCAGCTCAGCCAGATGCTGGCAGGCAAACGCGGCATCCTCAAGACCGCATTGGTCGACCAGCACTGGCTCGCCGGAATCGGGAACTGCTACTCCGATGAAATTTGCTTTCGCGCCCGAATCATGCCCACACGGCGCATCCCGGCGCTTGCTCCCGGCGAGATCGCCCGACTCTACGATTCCATGCAAACGGTGCTAAACGAAGCTGTGGCCCACGGCGGATACATGGAAACCCCGCTCTACCAAGGCGACCGACTCACGGGCGGCTTCGACGAACGCTGCCTGGTCTACGACAGAGGAGGAGAGCCTTGCCCACGCTGCGGACACGCAATCGTAGGGGACAGGCTCTCCTCCCGCAAAGTCTTCTACTGCACCAGCTGCCAATCGTAATTCAGGACGGCTTGATCGAAGCCGAGCTCTCCGACGCATTCATTTTTTTGACCATGTACACTTGCTCCGTCCCCGACGAACTGAATCCCGCTTCCTCCAGAATGCCCAGCAGTCTCTCTTGGGAAGCCGGCAGATTGAAGGTCGAGCGACGGCATTCCAGCTCGCTTGGCCCGTACAGCTCGCGCAGAGCCGCTCGCAGGATCGCCTCCTCGTCGCCGTGTCCGGGCTGGGCCTCGCATTGGCGCAAGACGATGGCCGCGATTTTCCCTTCCTCGTTCACCGCCCGCTTGTACATGGCGTAACCCACAGCCTGCCCCCGTTCGTCCTCGACCAGGAGAGCCTCGCCGTCCCGCATGCTCTGCCACTGGTTTTGCCAAGGAGCATCCGTTCGGTAAAAGGGCAGGACAGATACTTCCTGGGCGAGGATCGGCCGTACGCGGTACGCTGACTCCCTTCCCGTTCCGAACAGGTCGCCGGGCAAGGCATCTGTCCGCTGCCAAAACACAAGTCGATCCACGATCTCATAGCCCAGCTGGCGGTAGAGTGCAATGGCTTTGTCATTTTGGCTGATGGCCTCCAGGATGGCGTCGTCCACTCCTGCTTCCCGGTACAGCTCCAACGTCGCCGCCATCAGCTGGCGTCCCACACCTTGCCTTCGGTATGCGGTGGCTACCCCAGTGCCGCCATTCCATGCGATCTTCCGTCCATTGACCGTGCGCAGGCCGCTGGCGACCAGACCGATGGGCTCCTCGCCGTCAAAGGCGACGACGGACAATCCGAGCGAATACCCTTCCGCTCCCAGACGCTGCACCAACAGCTCTTCCGTCAGGGCGACCGGGAAAAAATAGCCTTCAAAACCTCTGTTCCAAGCCTTGGTCACTTCCGCAAACGTGCAGTCACTCATCCGCTTGATGGCAATCATGGAATCACCTTCCAGGGTTATTTGATAAAAATATTTTAATCGATAAAAACTAAAAATTCAATCACTTTTCTGAAAGAATCCCCTTCTCTGTCCCGAAGTTCCCGGGCATGGTAAGATGAAAAAAAGTTTGTACCCTGGAGGTTCCCATGCGCAAACCGCTCACAGTCGGTTCATTGATTGCCGGGCGCACCGGCTCCGTCCCTATGCAGACAGCTCCCCTGCCAGTAAAAGCGGAAGCTCCAAAACCGCAGATGGCCAGCCGGCCGGTCGCACGCCCGCAAGAAAGCACTCCAGTCGTATTGGTGCGGCAGAACGGCAGACAGTTCGCCGTGAAGGCCGTGCCTTCCCAGACGCTTTTGTCTGCTGCCCTCGCTCAGGGAGCAAATCTTGCTTACAAATGCCAGCAAGGATCTTGCGGAAAATGCACCGTGCAGCTGCTCGCAGGCGGCACCTGTCTGGCCGCTCCCACGACCCAGGAGCAGGACAGGCTGGGCGGCAAGCTGGTCCAAGGCTATCGCCTCGCGTGCCAAAGCAGCTTTCGCTCTACGATACCGAAATAAAAGGTGGCTACATCATGAATCCGATTCGCATCTTACTGTTTGCCGGCGGCAGTCTGGGGCCCTGGGCATTGCGTCAGATCCGTCCCGACGATTGGCTGGTCGGCGTCGACCGCGGGGCTCTGTATCTCGTTCAGCAAGGCTATTCCCCCAAGCTCGCCATCGGAGACTTTGACTCTGTGAGCCTCGCGGAAAAAGAGGAAATCGAGCGGCATAGCCAGCTCGTCTCCTCCTGTGATCCGGTCATGAAGGATTTGACCGACACGGAAATGGCGCTCGCCTGGGCGCTGGAGCAGCACCCCGCCGAAATCGTGCTGCTGGGGGCATTGGGCTCTCGCTTCGACCATACGCTAGCCAACGTGCACCTTCTGAGGAAAGCGCTGAAAGCCGGTGTCCCTTGCAAAATCGTCGATGAAACCAACGAAATCCATCTGACAAGCAGCACCCTGAAGGTAAGCCGGGATCATTTTTCCCATCTGTCTCTGCTTCCTTTGACCGCTGAAGTGACCGGCATTACCTTGGATGGCTTTCAGTATCCGCTGGACAATGCCACGCTCACCATCGGAGATACGCTTGGGATCAGCAACGTGCTTACAGCCGAAACCGGAACCATTTCCGTTCGCTCCGGACAGCTGCTCGTCATCAAAAGCAAAGATTGACCGAAGCCCCCGTGCTCCATTACGCTTCTTCCGGGTCAAGCGGCAGCTGCCAGTCGATTTCCGCGATACCCCTGGATCGCAAAAACGCATTCGCCCGCGAGAATGGTCGGCTGCCGAAGAAGCCACGGTTGGCGGAAAATGGGCTGGGGTGCGGGGACTGGATGATGAAGTGCTTTCGGGTATCGATGAACGATGCCTTCTCCTGGGCATGCTTGCCCCACAGAATAAACACCAGCGGCGTTTCCCGCTCATTGAGAAGCGTGATGATCCGGTCGGTAAACATCTCCCATCCCAGGCCTTTGTGCGAGTTGGGCATGCCGCTTCGCACCGTCAGCACCGTGTTGAGCATCATCACGCCTTGCTTCGCCCAGTGAGTCAGATAGCCGTGTTCCGGAATCGTGCAGTTCAAGTCGCTTTGCAGTTCCTTGTAAATGTTTTGCAGGGAGGGCGGCGGCTTGATGCCCGGCTTGACCGAAAAGCTGAGGCCGTGGGCTTGTCCCGGCCCGTGATACGGGTCTTGGCCCAAAATAACGACTTTGGCATTTTCGTACCCGGTCAAATGCAGTGCCGTGAAAATATCGTACATATCGGGATAGATCGTCTTCGTCTGATACTCTTCCTTCAGCGTTTGCCGCAGCTGCAAGTAGTACGGCTTCTGAAATTCCTCTGCCAGCACCTCGGCCCAATCATTGTGCAGAATTGCCATTCACTCTCACCTTGTCTGATAGTTTTGCTTCTACCTTATCATACTGGCTGCCTTCCCTGATGGAAAGTCTGCATCCTTCGACTCTCGCATCACTTCGTTCTCCGGTGCCCCGGATCCCTCGAACCAAGACAGTACGCCTACTGTGCCATTCCTGTCCAGTCCCATTTTTACATCTTTTTCTAGTCTTTGTTTCCTAGTACCCTTGCTTGATAGCTGATCCCGTCGAATTTTGCCATAATATGTCCTGGGAAGATATAGATAAAGAAAGGGAAGAGGATTGCTACATGAAATGGGATATCAAGTCATTCATCGGGGGCATCGTCGTAGGTTCGGTGCTTTTCTCCGGGATTGCCATCGCCGCTCCCGCTTTTCCAGATGTGGCGGAAGGAACGAAGACGCCGTTTACCTACTACTTTGAAGGAGTGCCGAAATCTCCCCAGAGTGACGTGCAAGGCATTATGTACAAAAATTCTGTATACGTACCCATCCGCTTCGTCGCGGAAAATCTGAACAAGCCTGTCATCTACGACGCGAAGACGAAGTCCATCTTCATCGGCAAGCTGCCGGTATCCAAGATGTACTCCAAAATGGAAGCCGTAGAGCTCGTGAAAAAGAAACTGGCAGGCAGCCTCACTCCCTCGCACGTAGTCGAGTATGATCACGACGACGAAAAAGGCCATTATGTGATCCAAGTTTATCAAACCGTCGTGAACAACTTCCAATCTGGCGACAGCTACACAAACACGTATGGCTGGTTCGTGGTGAATCCGAATACAGGCGAAGTCAAATCGTTGCTATAATCGGCAAAAAAGAACAGCAGGCATAGGGAGCCCGCTGTTCTTTTTTCTTGGACCGCTCACACATTCAACGGAAAGTGGCAGACAGCGACATGGCCGTTCGCCCCCTGCTGCACGGGCGGTTCCGCTGTGCGGCAGATGTCCTGCACATACGGGCAGCGCGTGTGGAAATGGCAGCCGGACGGCGGATTGGCCGGATTCGGCAAATCCCCTTGCAGGACGATCCGCTCTTTGCGCTGCGTCGGGTCAGGAATGGGGACTGCGGACAGCAGAGCCTCCGTATACGGGTGCATCGGTCTGGCGAACAGCTCGTCGCGCTCGGCCATTTCCACGACTTTCCCCAGGTACATGACGGCGATCCGGTCGCTGATGTGCTTGACTGCAGGAAGCCCGTGGGAAATGAAAATGTACGTCAGCTGCAGCTCTTTTTGCAGCTTCTTGAGCAGATTCAGGATTTGCGATTGAATGGAAACGTCCAGCGCAGACACCGCCTCGTCGCAGACGATCAGACTGGGGTGCAGCGCGAGTGCCCTCGCGATCCCGATGCGCTGCCGTTGACCGCCGCTAAACTCGTGCGGATGCCGGCTCAGGTGATGGGCATCCAGCCCGACGAGCCGAAGCAGCTCCACGACCTTTTCCCGGATTTCCCCGCCCCGTCCGATGCCGTGCACGCGCAGCGGCTCGGCCACGATGTCCTCTACCCGCATCCTTGGATTCAGCGAGGAGTACGGGTCCTGGAAAATCATCTGCATGTTCCGGCGAACGGCCTTTTCCTCCTCCTTGGACAAGTTGGCCAGCCGTTTGCCCTCAAACCAGATTTCCCCCTCCGTCGGCTCGAGCAGGTGGAGGATCATCTGCCCGGTCGTCGATTTGCCGCAGCCCGATTCTCCCACGATTCCCAGCGTTTCCCCGCGATATACCGTAAAGGTGACCCCATCCACTGCGCGCACGTGGCCCGTTTGCTTGGAAAACATGCCTTGCTTGTACGGAAAGTACTTTTTCAGCCCCTTTACCTCCAGGAGCGCCTCTTTTGTCTGATTCATGGTCCCGTCTCCTCCTTAGGCATATAAGCAACGCGCAAGATGGTCCGCCGCCACTTCGACGAGGGCCGGATTTCTTTCCCGGCATTGTTCGGTTGCCACGGGGCAGCGGGGATGAAACTTGCAGCCTGCCGGCATGTCCAGCGGATTGGGTACGGCTCCCGGTATCGATTCCAGCTCCTCCCGCACCTCGTCCAGCTTGGGCAACGAGCCGAGCAAGCCTTTTGTGTACGGGTGCTTGGGGTTGGCAAACAGCTCGAACACATTGGCCTGCTCCACGATTTCTCCCGCGTACATGACGACGACCCGATCCGCCATTTCCGCCACGACTCCGAGGTCATGGGTAATCAGGATGACACCTGTCTCGTACTCTTGGTTCAGCTTTTTCAACAGCTCCAATATTTGCGCCTGGATCGTGACGTCGAGGGCTGTGGTCGGCTCGTCGGCAATCAGAAGAGCCGGATTGCACGCCAAAGCCATCGCGATCATGACCCGTTGCCGCATTCCTCCCGAGAGCTGATGAGGAAAGGAATCGACCACCTTATCGGCGCGGGGAATCCCTACCGTCTCCAGCATCTCGATGCTTTTTGCCCGGGCCTGCTGCTTGTCCAGCTGCTGGTGCAGGCGGAACACTTCGCCCAGCTGGTTGCCCACCGTGAAGACGGGATTGAGCGAGGTCATCGGCTCCTGGAAAATCATCGACATCTTGTTGCCGCGCAGCTTGCGGAGCTCTTTTTTGCTCATACCCAGCAGGTTTTGGCCATCCAGCAAAATTTCTCCGCCCACGACCTGGCCCGGCGGAGCGACCAGCCCCATGATGGAAAGGGAAGTGACGCTTTTGCCGCAGCCGGATTCGCCCACGATCGCCAGCGTCTCTCCCTTGGCGACCGAAAAGGAAATGCCATTGACGGATGGAGCGACGCCATCTTCAGTTTTAAAGTGCGTTTGCAGGTTTTTTACCTCGAGCAATTTGGCTTCCATTGGGCCACCTCCCTACTTTCTTGCCTTCATCCGCGGATCCAGCACATCGCGCAGCCAGTCCCCCAGGAACATGATCCCCAGCACCGTGACCGTGATCGCGATTCCGGGAAAGGTGGCGATCCACCAGCTTGTCGCCAAGTACTGCCGGCCATCGCTGAGCATGCCGCCCCACGAAACGGTCGGCGGCTGGATGCCCAGGCCGAGAAAGCTGAGCGAGGCTTCGGCGATGATGGTGGTAGCGACGCTCAAGGTGGATACGACGATAAACGAAGAAATGACGTTGGGTAAAATGTGGGTCAGGATGATTCTCCGGTTGCTTGCGCCTACGGTACGGGCCGCTTTGACATAGTCCCGCTCCTTTACCCCCAGCACTTCGCTGCGGATGATCCGCGCGTATTTCACCCAGTTGGTGAAGCCAAGCACGAGAATCAGGGTCATCAGGCTCGGTCCCAATACGGCCAGGATGACGAGCATGAACAGGATGTTGGGGATCGCCAGGAAAGCGTCGACGGTCCGCATGATCACACTGTCAATCCATCCTCCGTAATAGCCCGATGCCAGCCCGAGAATGACCCCGATCAGCCCGGCCAGGATTACGGCGCACACTCCGACCAGGAGCGATACCTGCGAGCCGTAAATGATCCGGCTGAGCACATCCCGTCCGAGGTTGTCCGTACCCAGCGGATTCGCGGAGGAGCCTCCCTCCATCCACATCGGCGGTTTCAGGCGCTTGGCCGCTTGTGTCTTCGCGGGGTCATGCGGAGCGATCGCGCCCGCGAAGACCGCCATGAACGTGACGGCGATGACGATAATGAATCCGATCGTCCCGGTTTTGCTCTTGAAGAGTAACCGGGCAAAGCGCCCGAGCCGTCCCGTCTGCCGTGCCGTTTTTCCCATCCCCTGCAGCTGCGGGGCTTGCGTTTCCAATGATGCCGACACATGGATCACCTCCGTTTAGTTGTACTTGATGCGTGGGTCCAACACCCGGTACAGGATATCCGCGATCAGATTGCTGATAATGACGAGAAAGGCGACCACGAACACGGCTGCCTGTACGATCGCCATGTCCCGGGCATTGACCGCTTGAATGATCAATTGTCCCATCCCCGGCCAGGAAAAAATCGTTTCCGTGATCAACGTGCCGCCGATCAAGGTAGAGGTCTGCAGCGCCATGATCGTGACCACGGGAATCATCGAGTTGCGCAGGGCGTGCTTGTAGACGACGATGCTCTCCAACAGCCCTTTGCTGCGTGCCGTCCGAATGTAGTCCTGATTCAAAATCTCGAGCATGCTGGAGCGGATCAGGCGTGTCATCTCCGCAGCAATCCCTGTACCCAGCGTAAAGGCAGGCAGCACCAGATTCTCGAAGGAGCCCCGGCCGGAGACCGGCAGGGCCTTCATTTCCACCGCGAACAACAGGATCAGCATGATTCCGAGCCAAAAATGCGGCATCGCTTTGCCCAGCACCGAACAGCCGGAAAAGAAAATGTCGAGAAAGGAATTGCGCTTCGTAGCAGAGAGGATGCCGAGCGGAATGGAAATGACGGTCGCGACCAGCATGGAGGCAATCGCGAGCTCAAAGGTCGCGGGAAGCCGCTCCAATACGATCGGGAGGGCCGGCATATCGTAGCGGAACGAGGTCCCGAAGTCCCCTTGAAGCATGTGGCCGATGAAGGTGAAGTACTGGACGTACAGCGGCTGGTCCAACCCAAGCGCCGCGATCAGGATGGCCCGGTCTTCGTCCGTCGCCGTATCGGCAAGCATCAGGGAGACGGGATCTCCGGTGCAATAGACGAGGACAAACACGATGATCGAGATCAGAAACAGGACAGGGATGATCTGAAGCAACGACTTCAGCAAATACTGCCTCATGGTGTCACCTCCGGATATGTCTTTGTAGCAGGAAGAGGTCTCGCCTTGAAGAGACCTCTCCTGGGAAATATTCGAGTTTTTCGTTACTTCAGGGTGATCTCGTCGGCGAACAGCATTTCGTCGAGACGCGGTTCAAAATTGATTTTGTCGCTGACTCCGTAGTTGGCGTTCATTTGGTACATGTAAATGTGCGGGCGTTCTTCCGCGACGATTTTCTGCACCTGTTGGTATTGCTTCGCGCGCTCTTCCAGGTTCATGTTCTTTTCTGCTTCCTTCAAAAGCTTGTCGACTTCCGGATTGGAGTAGTCGGACTCGCCTTTGGCGCGTTCCGTGGTCAGGCGGTCGAACGCCAAGGAGCCGTCAAACATCGAGTTTGCGTACGAAATCATGAACATCTCGCCAAACTTTTTCGCCTTGTACGTCTCATTGAATTTGCTCCACTCCATCAGGTCCAGCTTCGCACGGATTCCCACCTCGGCCAGCATCGCCTGGATCAGCTCGGCGGTCTCCTTGTCTTTCAAATAGCGGCCGCTCGTCGCGCTGAAGTTGATGTCGATGCCGTTCGGATAGCCGGCTTCCGCCAAGAGCTGCTTCGCCCGCTCGGGGTCGTACAGGGAGGTGTTGTAAAGCGATGGCTCCGCCCCGAAGTTTCCTGGCGTCACGCGCGTACGAGTCGGCGTGCCGCCTCCGGCCAGGATGCTGTCTACGATGGCCTTTTCGTCGATTGCCAGATCGATTGCCTCGCGCACCTTCGGATTCTCCGTCACGGTTCCTGGCGTCATTCTTAGCGTGAGCTGCATGACCCGCTGGGTAGGGCCTGTCGCCGTATGCGTGCCTTCGTTGCTGTCGATTCGCTCCAGATCGCTCGGCGGGATATTGACCGCGATGTCCACTCCTCCGGTCAAAAGCTCGGCCACGCGAGTCGCATCCTCCGGAATGGCCCGGAATACGAGCTTGTCCCACTTCGGCTTGTCCCCGAAGTACTGATCGTTTTTCACCATGATCAGACGATCGTCGCGCTCCCATTTCTCAAACTTGTACGGCCCGGTTCCCACCGGATTTTTGAGAAACTCATCCCAGCCTTTTTCTTTGATGTATTTCGAGGGCAGCATCCCCGAGCCCAGGCGGGACAGCCTGTTTAAGAGGACCGGCTCCGATTCGTTCGTGACGATCTCGATCGTATGCGGGTCGACCACTTTCACTTCTTGTATCTGCTTGTAGTTCCCGTATTCGAGGAGCTTCTGGTCTTTGGCGACCCGCTCCAGCGTAAATTTCACATCATCGGCGGTAAACGGGTCGCCGTTGTGGAAGGTGACGCCTTCACGCAGCTTGAAGCGCCAGGTCTTGTCGTTGACGATCTCCCACGACGTGGCCAGATCAGGCTGCACTTTCTGGTTTCTGTCCTTTTTCACCAAATAGTTGAACATGTTGACGTGGACCGCTTCCGTCGACGTGTTGTTGTGGTCGTGGATGTCGAAGCTGACGATGTCGTTGCCGCTTGCGATGGTCAATACTTTCTCGCCGGAATTGCCGCCCGATGCAGGAGCCGTGCCTGATGCCGCTTCCTGCTGCTTCGGTGCCGGTGTCGTCGTCGAGGACTGGCTGCTGCAGCCGACGAGCGCCGCCGACAGAGCCAGCACGGCAGCAAGTCCCATACCCGCCAAACGCTTTTTCATGGATGAATCCCCCTCTTCTATTCTCTCGTAGATCTATCTTTTGTCCTCAGTTGCTGCTCAGGTAGTTCAAGGCAAACGCAGACAGCATAGCGATCCCGATAGGAAGCGCATCTTCGTCGACATCGAACATGGGGTGGTGCAGCGGATACGTCGTCTGCTTGTCCGTATTGCCCACTCCCAGGCGGAAAAACACACCGGGCACATGCTCCGTGTAATACGAAAAGTCTTCGCCGCCCATCGACGGCTTGGTCAGCTCGTGCTTGTCCCCGCCCAGCACCTGATCCGCTGTCGCCAATAGCTGGTCTACCATCCGATCGTCATTGACGATGGAAGGATAGCCGAAATGGTAGTCAAATTCGTACGAGGCTCCCAGGGCCATCGTCACTCCTTTGACGACAGTCTCGATCCGCTGCGGCATCTGCTCCCTGAGCGCCGGATTCAGCGTCCGCACGGTTCCGAGCAGCTCTACCTCGGGAGCGATGACGTTGCTGGCGCTTCCTCCCTGGATCTTCCCGATGGTGATCACCACCGAATCGAGAGGATCGACTTGCCGGCTGGCGATATGCTGCAGCGCAGACAGCACTTCAGCTGTGACCGAGACGGAATCGATCGCCTGGTGCGGATGCGCCGCATGGCCGCCCCGTCCGATAATATTGATCCGGATCCGGTCGGCTGCCGCACAGCTAACACCGCGCACCGCCGTGATGCGCCCGGTAGGTACGCCGGGATAGACGTGGAGCCCCGCCATTGCGCCTATGCCAAAGTCCGTCAAAAGGCCGTCCTTGATCATCTCGTTCGCCCCTCCGAGCCCTTCTTCGGCAGGCTGGAAGACGAACGCGACATTGCCCCTCTCCGGCTGTCCCAGGCCGCTCAGAAACTGGGCCGCCCCCATCAGGATGCTGGTATGGGCGTCGTGGCCGCACGCATGCATTTTTCCTGCTACCGTGGAGCGGTACGGCGAGTCCTTTTGCTCGTGAATCGGCAAGGCGTCCATATCGGCCCGCAGGCCAATCGTCGGGCCCGGATTCTTGCCTCGCAAAAGGCCGACGACTCCGGTCCTTCCTACACCACGCTTTACCTCCAGCCCCAGCCTTTCCAGATGCCGAGCGACGATGTCCGATGTGCGCACTTCTTCAAAGCCGAGCTCCGGATTTTGGTGAAAGTCCCGGCGCCAGGCGGTCACCTCTTCCTTCAGCGCGCTGGCTTTCGCGAGAATATCCGAGCTGCGGTACAGCACGGGAACTTGGTCCATGCCCCTACACCTCCTTGGCGAACTCTTCGAAAATGGCGGCCATGTGCTTGATTCCCTGGATATAGTCCTCGACGATGACGTTCTCGTTCGGCGCGTGATTGTTGGAAGCGAAGTTGCCCACGCCTACCGATACGGCCGGGATGCCGAGGCTTTGGCACAGTATGTACATCGGTCCCGTGCCAGGCGACATCGGCATGATCGTCGGTTCCATCCCGTAGATGTCTTTGACCGTATTCACCACAGCCCGTGTCAGCGGATTGTCGAACGGGGTACGAGCCGGATGCTCCAGCGTAAAGCCCTCCATCTCGATATCGGAGAAGCCATGCTCGTCCAGATGCTTGCGCAGCAGGGTGAAGATTTCATGCGGGTCTTGGTCCGGCACCAGGCGGAAGTCCAGCTTGACCCTCGCTTCTGCCGGCAGAACCGTCTTGGAGCCAGGCCCGGTATACCCGGAAACCAGTCCGCATACGGTACAGGTCGGCTGGAAAATCAGCTTTTCCTTCAAGGGAACGCCTGTCAAATCGAGCAGGAACGACTTCAGCCCCAGCTTTTCCAGCGTGCTTTCCTCGTTGTAAATCATGTTTTCGAGCATGGCGACGTCATCCTCGTTCAGAGCTGCCACTTTGTCGTAGAAGCCTTTGATCTGGATTCTTTCGTCCGGCGTCTTCAATGTCTGAAGCGCCCACAGCAGCCGCCATGCCGGGTTTTCGATGATCGCCGCATTCGCGGAATGAAGGTCGGTGTTGGCGCCGCGGCACACCAGCTCCACGTAGCACATGCCCTTGACGCCGAGGCTGACCTGCGGACGTCCATCCGCGTTTTTATAGCCGAACTCCCAGATACAGCCGTCCGCTTGGATCATCTCGCGGTACTTTTCCACGAACTCTTCCAGGTGGACGCTGCCGATCTCTTCTTCCCCTTCCACGATGAACTTCACCCGAGTCGGGAGCTTCCCTCTCACCTGCTGATAGGCGTGAACGGCAGCCAGCCGCGCCATGAGATTTCCCTTGTTGTCCGCCACACCGCGCGCGTACATGCGGCCGTCGCGGATTTCCGCTCCAAAGGGCGGGGACTCCCACAGATCGACGGGGTCCTCTGGCTGCACATCGTAGTGATTGTAAAAGGAGAGTGTCTTCTCGCTCTCACCGGCGAATTCTCCGTATACGACGGGAAAACCGGACGTCTCCAGCTGCCGCGATTCCCCGCCGATCTCCTGGATGAACCGCTCCACCATGTTTGCCGTCTCTTTCATGCCACGGTTTTGCGCGGCGACACTGGGCTGGCGGCAAATCTCCTGAAGCCAGCGAATGTACATTTCCTTGTTCTGCTCGATGAATGCGTACACGTCCTGCACAGATGTCATCTCCTTTTACAGAAAAATTCGCTTATTGTTCACTTAGTATCAAAACTATAAAATATTAGAAAAACAGTGTCAACTTCAAATATTCTAAATTTTAAATTCATTTTTTCAGTAATCTTGCAGGTTTTGTTTCATTTGTGAAGAAACGCTTTTGTAAGCTGGGTCAATTTTGCGAATTTTTTTGCCATTTTGCATAGCAAAGGAGCCGAATGTATGGAAAAGCGCATAAACAGTCTCGTAGACCAAATGTATCCCTCCCTTCAGGAGTGGCGGCGGGATTTTCACAAGTACGCGGAATCCGGCTGGGTGGAATACCGCACGGCGAGTAAAGTGGCGAGCCAGCTGGCTGCCTGGGGGTATGAAGTAAAGGCGGGACGTGAAGTCGTGGCAGAGGATGCTCGTATGGGAGTGCCGCCCCAGGAGTTTCTCCGTGCACAGGAGCAGCGTGCCTTGTCTCAAGGCGCCGTCGCAGAATGGCTCCCGCAATTGTCGGGAGGCTTCACCGGAGTGGTCGGCATTCTCGACACCGGCAGGCCGGGACCTACCGTCGCCTTTCGCGTCGATATGGATGCCCTTGACTTGCAGGAATCCGGGGAGCTTGATCATCTGCCCGCAGCGGGAGCGTATGCGTCTGTCAACCCCAACATGATGCACGCCTGCGGTCATGACGCCCACACCGCCATCGGCCTGGGGCTTGCTTACGTCCTCAGTCAGTGCAAGGACGAGCTTCACGGGCGGATCAAACTGATCTTTCAGCCTGCGGAGGAAGGTGTCCGCGGAGCAAAGGCAATGGTCGAGGCTGGAGTCGCAGACGATGTCGATCGCTTGTTTGCGAGCCATGTCGGCACCGGCGTCCCTCTGGGCGAAGTCGTCTGCGGAGCTTACGGATACCTGGCGACGACGAAACTGGACGTGACGTACAGAGGGGTCGCCGCGCATGCCGGCGGCAGCCCGGAGGAAGGCAAAAACGCGCTGCTCGCAGCCGCTTCCGCCGTCATGAACCTGCACTCGATTACACGCCACAGCGGCGGCAATTCCCGGATCAACGTGGGCGTGCTGGAGGCCGGAAGCGGCCGCAACATCATTCCCAACCGGGCCGCTTTCAAGCTGGAGACGAGAGGCGACACGACCGAAGTCAACGAGTACATCCTCTCGCGTGCTCTCGATATCATCCAGGGCTCCGCGCAGATGTACGGAGTCGAATCCACGATCGAGATCGTCGGCAAAGCCGGCAGCAGCGATCCAAGCCCCGAGCTTTTGCCCTACATCCATGCGCAGGCTGGGAAAGTGCCGGAGGTGACCTCGGTCGTGGAGAGCATCTCGGCGGGCGGATCCGAAGACGCGACTTATTTGATGGAACGCGTAAAGCAAAACGGCGGCCTTGCCTCCTATGTCGTGTTTGGGACGACCCTGGCGGCTGGACACCATAACGAAAAATTCGACATCGATGAAGAAGTCATGAAAATCGCTGTGAAGACATTGGCGCTGTGCGCGCTGAACATCCACGAACTGGCGGCGCCCATCATGGCCGACGCACGTTAGCCACCATACGGATCAGGAGGAATGTCGATATGTCCAGTTTCTTCCATTACCTAAAAGAAAATGAAGCGAACATCCTGGCAGATTTGGAGCGCGTCGTCAAAGCGGAGTCTCCCACCCAGGACAAGCAGGCCGTCGATCGTTGCGGGGAAGAGTTTCAAGCCCTTTTTTCCGAGCGCCTGGGGCTCCATGCGGAAGTCATCCCGATGAGCGAGACCGGCAATCATTTGCGTTTTACCTACGGGACCGGAGAGGAACAAATCCTCATTCTAGGCCATATGGACACGGTCTGGGATATCGGACGACTCTCCTATCGGGTCGAAGGCAACAAAGCTTACGGACCCGGCATCCTGGACATGAAAAGCGGCATCGTCCAAGCGATTTGGGCGGTAAAGGCGTGCAAGGATCTGGGAGTCCCTTTGCAAAAAAGGATCGTGTTTCTCTGCACCAGCGACGAAGAGACGGGTAGCGCCAGCTCTCGGCCTTTCATCGAGGAAGATGCCCAAAAGAGCAGCGCCGTTTTGGTCGTGGAGCCCGCAGTGGCAAACACGGGAGCATTGAAAACAGCTCGTAAGGGAGTCGGCCATTTCACCATGTCGATCAAGGGGAAAGCGGCCCACGCAGGGAATCACCACGAGGATGGAATCAACGCCGTGGAGGAAATGGCCCACCAGATTCTGTTCCTCCAGGGGCTGACCGACTACGGAAAGGGAACGACCGTAAACGTGGGGATCGCTTCAGGTGGCACACGGACCAATGTGGTGCCGGAAAACGCCGTTCTCGACATCGACGTGCGAATCGACCGCTTGACCGAGGCCGAGCGGATTCACTCGCTGATCACACAGGCAAAGCCGCATTTGCAAGGCACTACCCTGCATATTTCCGGGGGAATCAATCGGCCTCCGATGGAGCGAACGGCTCAGACAGAGCGACTGTTTCAGCTGGCAGCGGACTGCGCGGAAGAACTGGGTATGACGCTCACGGAAGCAGCGGTCGGCGGCGGAAGCGACGGCAACTTCACCGCGGCTCTGGGTATTCCTACGCTTGATGGATTGGGAGCGATGGGGGAAGGGCCGCATGCCGAATACGAGCATATCCTGATCGATCAGCTGCCGGTCAGGGCGGCACTGTTGGCCGGATTGCTGTCGCGCCTGTAAGGATAAGCAAACGCGCGAGGCATATCGGTACGCAAACAGCCAGCCCGGATTTTGGCTTAGTCGCCGAATCCAGGCTGGCTGTTCTAGGTCAAATCGTATTTTTCCAGCTTCCGGTACAGCGTGGACAGGCTGATCTGCAGCTCGCTCGCAATTGCCGCCTTATCCTGGGCGTAGGGACCGCTCTCCAGGAAACCTGCCAGCACGGAACGTTCGAAGTCAGCCAGCATTTGTTCCAGCCCTTTTCCCTGCCGCTCTGCTGCCGACTCTCTTGCGGAAGGCAGCAGATAGTCCGGCAGATCGCCGCAGCCAATCGTCTCGCCATCCGCCATATTCACCATGTACTCGACCGCGTTTTCCAGCTGGCGGATGTTTCCCGGCCAATCGTAGGCCGCCAGCTTCTGCGCAAGCCCGGCATCCAGCTGGAGCTTGCCCTTTTGCAGCACTTTGGAATAGCGGTGCAAGAAATGATTCAGGTAGAGGGGAATGTCCTCCCGGCGCTCCCGAAGCGGGCGAAGCCGCAGCGGAATGACATGGAGACGGTAGTACAGGTCTTCCCGAAACGTCCCCTCCCGTACCATTTGCTCCAAGTCGCGATGCGTAGCTGCAATTACCCGCACGTCGACGCCGATCGTTTTGATGCCTCCTACCCGATCGACGGTTTTATCCTGCAGCACGCGCAGCAGCTTTGGCTGGAGAGACAGCGGAATGTCCCCCACTTCATCGAGGAAAATGGTGCCCTTGTGCGCCAGCTCGAACTTGCCTGGCTTGCCCTCGCGCCGCGATCCCGTAAAAGCGCCGCCTTCGTAGCCGAACAGCTCGCTTTCCAAGAGGGTCTCCGGAATCGCCGCACAGTTGATGGCCACAAAAGGATATCGGCTGCGCGGCCCTTCGCTGTGGATCGCCTTTGCCAGCAGCTCTTTCCCCGTCCCGCTTTCTCCCCGGATCAGCACGGTCGAGATGCTGCCGGCGACCTTCTTCGCTTTGGCGATCACATCCCGCAGTCCCGTCTCCGCCCCGATCAGCTGGGCGAAATACACCGGCCGCAGTGACGCTTCCGGGACTTCCTCCTGCATGTGGCAGCTCTTTTCCAGCTCTGCATCCAGCTCCAGCAGCTTGTGCTCGATCAGCGAGCTTATATGCTGCAAAAACGGCATCCACTTTTCCGAATGGTGGAGCATCTTTTCCTTCTGCTCGGGGGAAAAACCGATGATTCCGATAACGCCTACCGTCTTTTCCCGTTTGTGCACGGGAAAGCCGATGGTCGCAAGCTCCCGGCATTGCTGCAAAAACTTGCAGTTCATACACTCCGACTCGTTTTTTTTCATGTCAAAAATCATCCCCGGCTGTCCGGTCTGCAAGATCATCCGGAAAAACGAGCCTTCCGGGGCAGGCAGTCCCACGAGCTCCTGGTAGTAGCCAGTCCCGCTCACCCGGATTCCTTGTTCGTCCAGAATGGTGACGTCCAGTCCCAGCACATGGGCGATATTGTCCGCGTACGATTGGATGAATTCTTCGATGCGGGAAAATTCGGTCATGATCGGTCCTCCTGCACTTCGCTCCTACGCTTGGTCCGCCAACGCTCCTGCCCGCAGCAGGGACAGAGCTTGTTCCAGATCCCCGATGATGTCCTCTGCGTCTTCCAGGCCGGCAGACAAGCGAATCAGTCCATCCGTGATGCCAAACCTCTCACGCTCCTCTGGCGGGATGGAGAAATGGGTCATCGAGGCCGGATGCTGCACCAGCGTTTCCGGATCTCCTAAGCTAAACGATATCATAGCAAGGCTGAGGCCGTTCATGAAAGTTTTGGCTGCCTCGCAGCCGCCTTTCACTTCAAACGACACGATGCCGCCCATTTTTGCCATTTGCCGCTTGGCCAGCCCATGCTGCGGGTGATCGGGAAGTCCCGGGTAATAGACTTGCGAGATAGCCGGATGCTTCGCCAAATAGCAGGCGATCGCCTCTGCGTTTTGGCAATGCTGACGGACCCGCAGGCCGAGCGTTTTCAGTCCGCGCAGGATGAGAAAAGCGTCCCAGGCATTCAGATTTTGCCCGAGATCCCCCATGATGTGCTTGCGCATGAACTGGATATGCTCGCGCTTCCCGACGATGAATCCCGCGATGACGTCCCCGTGTCCGTTCAAATACTTCGTGGCGCTGTGCACCACCACGTCCGCCCCAAGCTCCAGCGGACGCTGCAAGTACGGGGTCATGAACGTGTTGTCTACGATCACCGTGAGGCCGCGAGCGTGCGCCAGCCTAGACAATGCTTCAATATCCAGCACGGTCAGGCATGGATTCGACGGCGTCTCGATGTACAGCACCTTGGTCTGGGGCAAAATCGCCCGCTCAACCGCCTGCAAATCGGTGCAATCCACAAAATCGGCCGCAATTCCGTACCTCGGCGCAAGCGTCGTCAAAAATTTGAAGCTGCCTCCGTAGACATCCCGGGTACACACGACGTGATCGCCTTGCCGCAAAAAGGCAAGCAGCGCCGCCGAAATCGCGGCCATGCCGCTGCTGACTCCCAGAGCTGCTTCTCCGTTTTCCAGGGCGGCGATTTTGGCTTCGAGTATCGAAATCGTAGGATTGCCGTAGCGTCCGTAATACGTCCCTTCCGTTTCCCCTGCTACGCATGCAGCTGCAGCAGCCGCGTCGGGAAATGCGTAGGCGACAGCGGGCACCACCGCCGATACGACCGCCCCTGTTTTCGGGCAAGGCTCCTGCGCCGCATGGATTGCCGCTGTATCCCATCCCCATTTCTTTGTCGACATCGTCTGACTCTCCCCTTTTCCGTTTTACCCATTGGCTTAAGCAAAAAGCGTGCCACGTGCAAAATGCAAGCAGTGACGCCGATTTCGAGTCTGGAAGCCGAATCGTTTTCGCATGGCTGCAAAAGCATCTTGTCATTGCTGCGAAAGTGCTTTGGGAAATACGGACGCGCTCGGGGAGCTGTGAAGCCTAGGGTGCAGAGATAATAAGGCAGCTGCGTAAAGCCCCGAATTGCCGCGAGCGCCGCAGCACCGTTCCCGGAAGCTCGCGCCGACGGTTACCGATAGTTTAGATCAACATGCCGCCAGAGACCTCGATGCGTTGGGCATTGACCCAGCGATTCTCGTCGGAGAGCACCGAAGCGATTGCCTCGCCGACGTCGTCGGGTTCTCCGACGCGGCCGAGGGCCGTCATCCCCGCAATCATCTTTTTCAGGTCTTCATTGGTACGGAGTCCGCTGAAGTCGGTCGCGATGGCTCCCGGGGCGATGGTATTGACCGCAATCCCGCGAGGACCCAGCTCTTTCGCCAGATAACGAGTCAGGACCTCGATCGCGCCCTTCATGGAGGCGTAGGCGCCGCTCTCCGGTATGGTCATGCGAGTAAGACCCGAGGAAATGTTCACGATCCGGCCACCGTCATGGATAAGCTGCAGCAGCTTCTGGGTCAGAAAGAACACGCCCTTGAAGTGCACTTCATACAGCTGGTCCAGCTCTTCCTCCGTGGTCTTCTCGAAGGCTCTGTGATGCGAGATGCCGGCGTTGTTGACGAGATAGTCAAAGCGCTCGGCACCCAGCTTTTGAAGCGTCTTGCCTACATCTTGCACGAAGGAATCGAATGTGCCGACAGCGCCGGCATCGAGCTTCAAGGCAACGGCTTCGCGCCCGGTATCGCGGATCAGAGAGATGACTTTGTCCGCTTCTTCTTGATTTGACTTGTACGTGAAAATGATGTCAACACCACGGCGCGCAAGGCTCAGCACAGTGCTTCGGCCGATGCCGCGGCTTCCTCCGGTAACCAAGGCAATCTTGCGGTTCGGTTGCGTCATGGACATTTCCTTCTTTCGTTAAGGATTTACCAATCAGTATATAACCATCTGGTTAGTTATAAAATATATCTAACTAACTGGTTTGTCAAATAAAGAATTGGTGTGATATATTTTTTGTACACCGCGGCCTCGCCAAAAGCATGGCGACTAATGGGAAAGGTATAGATATGGCAAGGAGGGACATGCGTGAGGAATGCCGAGGCAACAAGAGAACGCATACTAGAGGCGGCACTGGAGGAGTTCTCCTCCTATGGCGTCGCGGGTGCTCGCGTAGATCGCATCGCCAAGAACGCCGGCTGCAACAAGAATATGATCTACGTGTACTTTGAGAATAAAGAAACGCTGTTTAAGACGGTCCTGCAGAAGCACCTGGCACGCGTCTATGAAGAGAATGAGTTTACGCCCGAGGATCTTCCCGGCTATGCGGCTAGAGTGTTCGAATACGCCATGACGCATGCTGATCTGTTCCGGTTAATGGCCTGGTATGGTTTAGAGAAGAGTGTAATAGGCGACTTGGCAGACCGTTCATCTGTCCAGGAGAAGAAGCTGCAAATGATCGCAGACGCGCAAGACGCCGGACAGGTAGGACAGACGTTCGCCCCGGGCTTCCTGATGACTGCCATCATGGCCCTGGCTACCGCATGGACGGCGACCAATCCGTTCGGTCCGTCATACGACCGCAATGCCGTGGAGAGGCTGGACGAGACAAAAGAAGCCGTCGCCACGGCCATTCGTTTATTGGCCAAAGGCGAGGAAGGCAGCGCAAAGCCGACACGCTGAACTTATGTTCAAATACGTGGTGATTTGGAAGACCGGGATTCCTTTTACTGTAAGGGGTTCCGGTCTAAAACTTTATTATCACTGAAAGGCCGACCAGGCACGATAGCCATGTTGGATACCCGGCTTCGCCATGCCTTTTGGAGGAGCCGCGCAAAAAGACCGCCGGATTGCCCGACGGCCTTTGCCTTTGCTGCTGCGGTTAGACGACCATGCCGCCTCCGCTCTTGTGGTACTTCAGAATGCCCTCCGCACACCGGTACGACAGCGCCCCCATCGTTCCGGTCGGATTGTATCCGCTGTTGTGGCCAAAAGCGGAAGCTCCGACTACAAACACGTTTTCCGCGTCCCACATTTGCAGATAGTTGTTCACGGCCGACGTATCGGGCGAAGCTCCCATGATGACGCCACCCGTGTTGTGCGTGGACTGGTACGGAACGATATCGTACGGCCCCAGCTTTCCGTTCACTTCCACCTTGCTGGCCCCCATTTCCTGGAGCAGCTCTCCGCACCTTTCCGCCGTGAATGCAGCCAGCTGCCTGTCCTGCTCCTCGAAGTCGAAGGTGATGCGGATCAGCGGATCCCCGAACACGTCCTTGTATGTCGGATCGAGGTCGAGGAAATGATGGCGGAAAGGCATGGACGCGCCTTGTGCGCCTACACTTAGCGTTCGATTGATGTATTTGAGGGAGGCTGCCTTGAAATCTTTGCCCCAGCTCGGCGTTCCCTGCGGCACCGGGTTCGTCTGAATCGGCCGCTGACCTGTCATCGTATGGCTGATGCTGGCGCCGTGAATGAATTTCAGGTCTTTGTGATCGAAGTTGTCGCCATTGAAATCGTCCAGTACGATTCCGAGCGCCCCTGCCCCTGCATAGTAGTTGAATTCCCGATCCTCGAAGAAGCCGGTCGCACCGCCGCGGATGACCTGATAGGCGTAGTTTTTGCCGATGACGCCTTTGCCCGTATTCGGATCATAGGGACGGCCGAGCTTGGACAACAGCAGTAGCCTGGTGTTGTTGAACACGTAGCTGGTCAGCACGACGATGTCCGCCGGCTGTTCGATTTCCTCGCCCGTGGTGACATCGGTGTACAGTACGCCTGTCGCTTTGTTGCCGGTATGTAAAATGCGGCGAACCTGTGAATGGGTGCGAATCTCGAACTTTCCTGTTTTTTGGGCGACGGGGATGACGGTAACGACCGGGTCTGCTTTTGCCCCGTATTCGCATCCGAAGCGCTCACAGAAGCCGCAATACTGGCAAGCTGCCCGCGAGATTCCATCCGGATTGGTATAGGCTTCGGAAAGATTCGCCGATGGCAGCATGTACGGATGCCAGTTTTTCTTCTTGGCGGCTTCCTCAAACATCTTCATGCTGGGCATTTTCTTCATCGGCGGAGTCGGATACGGCTTGGAGCGCTTGCCGGCAAGCGGATTTTCCTCGCCCGAAATGCCCGCCATCCGCTCGAATTTGTCAAAGTACGGCTCCAGTTGATCGTATGTAATGCCCCAGTCCTGGATGGTCATGTCCGCCGGAATTTTCTTTTCGCCATACCTCTCGACGGTCTTGCTGCGAATCTCAAAATCGTACGGAAGGAAACGGAAGGTATGGCCGTTCCAGTGAACGCCAGCTCCTCCCAATCCGGTACCGAGCAGAAACGAGCCGTACGACCTCATGGGAAGCGCACGGACGCTGGTCTTGCTGCGAAACGTGATCGTTTCCTTGGACAAATCCTGCATCAATTCATAGCGCAGCGCGTAGCGGAGCTCGTCGTGCACCATGAAGTAATCTTCCGTTTTTCTTTCCTTGCCTCGTTCCAGGCCCACTACATTCAGGCCTTGCTTGGTCAGCTCCGAGGCGATGATTCCTCCGCCCCAGCCTACCCCAACGATGACCACATCGACTTTTGGCAGTTTTTTGGCCATATCTGTCAGTCCCCCTTATCCGTGTTGATGATCCCGCAAACTCAGGGGAGCCATCTTCACAAACTTGTCCTGCTCAATGACTTGCGAATACGTCATCTGGTTACCCGGATAATTTTTCAGCTTCCAGCCGTCCATGTTTTTGTTTCCGCCGTAGAGCGGATCCGAGTAAACGCCTTCGAGGGTGCTCGCACGGAGCATCTTGAAAAAGGCACTGGCAGAGATCGTGGTCAATTTCACCTCATCGGTTTCAAACGCCTTGAGCACCTCATCCTGCTGCTCGGGCGCGAGTTCGTAAAATTTCTTTTTTTGCGTGCTGTTGCTGTAGTTGTTCATTTCCTGGATGCCGATATCAAAAATTTCGCGCCGCTTCAGCCTGCCTTGATAGCCTTGGGTAGCTTCGCCCTGATAAAAAGGTCCCTGCATGTAGTCGCGCGAGTTGAAGCCCCAATCGCCCGCCAGCTGGTGATCGATAAAATAAGCCGCGCCGAGCGCCTTGGCTCCCGGCCCGTTCTCGTCCTCGGGAAAAATCCGTTCGCAGGCTGCATCCACCACCTTGAACTGTTCCGGAGTGAAGTACATCAATGCCTGATTGAAGTCGGCTGTCGGAGCGGGTGTCGCTCCCGGTTGCGTCGGTGCTGGTGTTTTCGGTTTGGCGAGCAGGCTGCCAGCCACTCCACCGACAACCAGTCCACCGATCACAAGGCCAGAGTTTTTCAGAAAGTTCCTTCGTGATACGGGTTGATCATTCTCATTGTTTGTTTGTGCCAACACTACCACCTCCTGATGTCTCTATTCACCTGTTTGTGCATATTTCTGCCAAGTTAAACAGCACTCCTTACATTTTTTCCAACAACCTCCTTAAATACTCAAAGATGTGCGGGCGCACGATAAAGAAAACAGCATAGCAGGAGGGATTTCATGAAACAGGTTGGAAAATGGGTCGGTACAGGGCTGGGATTGGTTCTTCTGCTGACCGCTTGCAACAATCAGGCGGCCCCTAATAAACAGAATCCATCCCGGACACAGTCGTCTCAACAGGGTGCACAATCGGCTCAACATGGCGCACAATCAGCTCAACAGGGCACCCAAACAGGTCAACATGGCACTCAAACCGGTCAACAAGCTACGCATACGGCCCAAACGCAAAACCAGGCGGCAACCGGTACGGAGACCGTCATTCCCAGCGTAGACCGGGAAAAGAAGCTGACCACGAACGCACAAGGCACTACGCATAGCGGAATGGGCACAAACGTGTACAGCACCATCGGCAGCTCCCACCTCCATGGCGGCGGCCCTTCGACCAAGCTGGAAGCGCAGCTGAATGCGGCCGGAATCCACGGCGTGCAAGCGCTGATCGTCCAAGACGCTGTCGTCCTCTGCCCTTCCACAGCCGGCAGCCAGTCGATCAACCAAATGGATCCGATGCAGTCCCATCTCATCAGCCATCTCTCCGGCAGCTCTTACCGCGGGAGCGAAAATACGTCCTACCGACAGCCGGGGACCACGGGTACGAGTGACCAAAACACGCATTTTCAGCAGGCACGTGCGCACATTCACCGTCTGTACGGGACCGATACCCGCGTGCTGACCGTTTCCTCCAAGGCAGGGATCACCGCCTTCGAACAAGTGAAAAAACAGCTGCGCGCAAACAAGCATGACGCAAAAACAGCCGAGGCCATCAACAAGGTCCTGCGAGAAGCAAAGCGGTAAACATACTTTTCCCCGTACAAAAAGGGACAAGCATTTCGCTTGTCCCTTACTTGTTCCATACGTTTTTGATTTCTTCCACGATGTCATCCGGGTTCGTCACCATCAGCAAATGAAGGGAGTCCGGAATCGTCCGAATGACGGCATGCGGCACCAGTCTTGCGTAATCGGCGGCAGCTTGCCGGAAAAAGCCTCGCTGACCGTCGTCAGCTAGCCCCTTTTCATCCGCCAAGAGCAACCGGACCGGGCAAGACAAGGACGGAAACAGCTCTTCTTTCGGAAAAGCCGAGTACTCCCGGAAATACGCAGAAAAAGCTTCTCGCGGCAGACGATACCCGTATTTCCCGTCCTCCTTGCGCTCCAGCTCGGTTGCCATCCATCCGGGTGGAAGCTGCCCGTCTCCGTATCTGCGGGCAAATTGGCTTTCCGCCTCCTCTACAGAAGAAAACCTTGCTGCAGCCAGCCTCTCCACCGTAGATTCCAGCTCAAACCCCGGCATGTCCGCCAGCCGGTAAAAGCCACCATCCAGCAATACCAGCCCCGTGACGCGCCTAGGCTCCCGGACTGCCAGCATCTGTGCCGGCACGGCAGAAAACGAGGCAGCCACGACTGTCACCTGCTCCAGTCCTTCCGCATCCAGCAATCCGCTCAAATCTTCGACGATGTCGGCAAACGTGTACGAAGCCGCATCGGTCGATTGCCCGTGTCCGCGCAGGTCGACGGCCACGACTCGATAATGCTCGGCCAGAGCAGGGACGATCCCCGCAAACAGCATCCGCGTATTGCGGATCGCGTGCAGGAGCAGGAGGACGGGGGCATCCTCATTCCCCGCCATTCCGTACGACATGGCGAATCCGCCTTTTGACAATGTTTTGACGATAGGAAAAACAGGCTTACTCTTCAAATCGCATCCGTTCCAATCTTGTTCGTTTGACTTTTACCAAGTATAGCAGATAAACGACCCCAAGACAGGTCCAGACCAGACCCAAAACCATCGACTTTACGTCCAGATGGACCCACAGGAAGCCGACAAATGCCGCGCCGATCAAGGGAGACAGAAGATACCGCCACCAGTCTGTCACCTGTACACGCTTTTGTCTCCATACGTAGTAAGCGATGACGCTGATATTGACGAAGCTGAATGCGATCAGCGCCCCGAAGTTGATGAACGAGGTAGCCGTCAGCAGATCCAAAAACAGGGCCGCCATCATCAGGAGCCCGACCAGCAGGACGTTGAACAGTGGGGTTTTCAGCTTGGGATGCACGTAGCCAAACCACCTTCTGGGCAAATAACCGTCGCGGCCCATGGCGTACAGCAGCCGCGTCACACTGGTCACGGAAACGAGACCGGACGCCAATGTAGACGACAGGGCCGCCGCCAGAAACACGAGCTGAAAGATCGTTCCCCCGATGGACAGGGCGATTTCGGCCGATGCCGCTTCCGGATCGGAAAAAACGGACGCATCGGGAAACAGCGACTGCGAGAAGTATGACGCAGTGATGAACAACGCCCCTCCCCCCAGAGCGACGAGCACGATGCCGCGGGGGATCGTCTTCTTCGCATCCACGGTTTCCTCCGTCAGGGTAGTGACCGCATCAAAACCGAGGAATGAAAAACAGAGAATCGAAGCGCCCGAAAGCAAGGCTGCCATCGACAAGTCCGGAGAAATGAACGGACGCGCGGAAAAGACGTGACCGATTCCGCCTTCGTACAGCAAGCCGCGAATCGCCAAAGCCGCAAAGATCGCCACGACGCAAATTTGAAACAGCACCAGGAATGAATTCACCGACGCCGTCACCGTTACCCGGAACACATTGAGCGTCGTAATCAAAAGAATGAAGCCGATAATCCACCAATGCGTCGGAACATCGGGGAATACAGACGACAGGTACACACCTGTGAGAAGAGCATTGATCATAGGTAAAAACAAGTAGTCCAGGAGGGATGCCCATCCCACCAAAAACCCTGCGTACGGATGGATCGTCTGCTGGGTATACGTATAGGCAGTCCCAGCCGAAGGAAACACCCGTACCATTTTTCCGTAGCTCGCCGCCGTAAACAAAATGGCGAGAAGCGTGACCGCATATGCAGCGGGAACATGCCCTCCCGTCTCTTCGGCCACGATCCCGAACGTATCAAAAACGGCCATGGGAGCCATATAGCCCAGTCCGATCACCACGATATGCCACAGTTTCAGACTGCGTTGAAGCCCGGTACTTCCATTCACTGCCTGTCCTCCTCTCTTGGAACAACATGAATAATTATACATGGCTTTCGGAAAATATCCACAACTTCGATGGTTGGAAAAGCCTATTGCGTCAAACGGCCGGCCTTTCTTTCTTCTCTAAAAAAAAAAAAGACCGCCCAAAAGGCGATCCCCTTTACTTTACAAGCAGCACCGGAATCGGCGAGTGGTGAACGACAGAGTGGCTGACGCTGCCGAGGAATTCCCGAAGTCCGCTCAGCCCCCGGTTGCCCATGATGATGAGGTCGCTGCCGCTTTCATTGGCAAGCTTCAAAATGACGGGAGCAGGGTGACCCTCCAGGAGAATCGCTTCCGTGCGGTTGGGAAGCCCGGCCAAAGCCTCCTTGGCCTCCGCGAGGACAGCCTCCCCTTCCTTGAAAATGTGCTCCTCCAACGTTTGAATGACGGTCACTGCCGGGTCGGGCAAGGCAGGAATCGTCACGACATGGGCGACGACGATCTCGATCGCCGGATCGGTCTGTGCCAGCTTCACGGCTTTTTCGAGCGCCTTTTTGGCTAATGCGGATCCATCGTACGGAACGAGTATTTTGCTGCAGAGCATAGGATCACAGCCTTCCTTCTGCGTGTAGTTTCATATCTCACCATCAGTATACCACAATCAAACATTTACGTTAACGTTAACGTAACGTAAAGCCAAAAAAAACGCTGCCGCGCACAGAGAGTCGTGCGGACAGCGTCCGTAGGTGCATCTATTTTTTCGTTATTTTTTCGGCAGTTCAAACGAGCTTTTCAGCGAAACGATGCGGTTGAAGACCAGCTTGCCGCCCTTCGTATCTTTCGGATCGACGTTGAAGTAGCCGTGGCGGAAGAATTGGTATTTGTCTTGCGGCTGCGTATCCTTCATGTTTGGCTCTACGAAGCCGTTCACGACTTCAAGCGAATTCGGATTGATGTTGTCCAGGAACGTTCCTTCGCTCTCTTCTTCCTCGAGAATCAACGGCTCGTACAGGCGGAATTCGGCCGGTACCGCTTGCGTAGCCTCGACCCAGTGAATGGTCCCCTTTACTTTGCGGCCGGTAAAGCCGCTTCCGCTCTTGGTTTCCGGGTCGTACGTGCAGTGCAGCTCGATGACATTGCCGTCCGCGTCCTTGATCACGTCGTTGCACTTGATGAAGTACGCGTGCTTCAGGCGCACTTCATTGCCAGGGAACAGACGGAAGTACTTGCTCGGTGGATTTTCCATGAAGTCGTCGCGCTCGATGTAGATTTCGCGGGAAAACGGGATTTGGCGATTGCCCATCTCTTCGTTTTCCGGGTTGTTTTCCGCATCCAGCATTTCCACCTGGCCTTCCGGATAGTTGGTGATAACCACCTTCAGCGGATTCAGGATCGCCATGGTTCGCGGCGCCTTCAATTTCAGGTCCTCGCGGATAAAGTGCTCGAGCATCTTCTCATCCACTGTGCTGTTGCTGCGCGCTACCCCGATCTCGCGAGCAAACGCGCGGATGGATTCAGGTGTATAGCCTCGGCGGCGGAAGCCTGCGATGGTCGGCATGCGCGGATCGTCCCAGCCGTCCACGATTTTCTCGTCCACCAGCAGCTTGAGCTTCCGCTTGCTCATGACGGTGTTGGTCAAATTCAGACGGGCGAATTCATACTGATGAGGCACGTGCTCCATCTCGCACTCCGCTACGACCCAATCGTACAGCGGGCGGTGGTCTTCAAACTCCAGGGAACAGAGCGAATGCGTCACGCCTTCGATCGCATCCTCAAGCGGGTGGGCGAAGTCGTACATCGGGTAGATGCACCACTTGTCCCCCGTGTTGTGGTGCGTCGCATGGGAGATCCGGTACAGGACCGGGTCGCGCATGTTGAAGTTCGGGGAAGCCATGTCGATCTTCGCGCGCAGCACTTTTTCTCCGTCCTTGAATTCGCCATTGCGCATGCGTGCGAACAAATCGAGGTTTTCCTCCACCGAGCGATTGCGGAAAGGACTCTCCACGCCAGGCTCCGTCAGCGTTCCTCGGTATTTGCGCATATCTTCCGCAGAGAGGTCGTCGACGTACGCTTTCCCCTTCTTGATAAGGAGCACGGCACGGTTGTACATCTCTTCGAAGTAGTCGGAAGCAAAAAAGAGCCCGTCCCATTTGAAGCCGAGCCAAGACACATCCTCTTTGATGGCGTTGACGTATTCCGTATCTTCCTTGAGCGGATTGGTGTCGTCAAAGCGCAGGTGGGCTTTCCCGGAAAACTCGTGCGCCAATTCGAAGTTCAGGCAGATGGCCTTCGCATGTCCAATATGGAGATACCCGTTCGGTTCCGGGGGAAAGCGGGTAATGACTTCTTTTACTTTGCCTTCTTGCAAGTCATCGATCACGATATTGCGGATAAAGTTGGATGACGCTACCTTGTTTTCCAATGAAATCAACCTTTCACTTCACCTTTACATTCCATAATACTGATTCTCCTGCGTAAGTTCAACAAAATCGGGCCGCAGCAAGCCGGCCCGATGCTTCTCGCTCTTGGCTATTTTCCCGATCGTGGCTGGCAATAGAGCTGAATCACCGAATCCAGCGGCATATGATGCTCGAGAATGGCGCTCAACTTTTTTTGGTGCTCGGGGCGGATCAGATGCCGCAGAGGCTGCTCGACATGGTTGAAGCGTTCGAAAGCGCCTGCCGCTATTTCATCCCACCGCCGATAGTAACGCAAGAGATCGTCCGGCATCACACGCGAGCGGTCTGTGCCTTCTTCCGGGAAACAATCGAACGGTTCATCCAAATTCAACGTTCCGTAATCGTCCGTCAGTTCTTCGCCCGGGTGAATGTCTCTCGCCGCCAGCTCCATATCGTAGACGGTCGCGACGCAGGTCGCATGGAAGCTGTGATTCACGTAACGGGCCTTATCCCAGCAAAGGATGTACTTGCCGAACTGATTTCTGAACGAATACTTTTGCACGTCCTGTTTTCTCAGTGGGTCCAGTGTTTCCACAAAAGCAGGATCCAATACCTGGTCCAGGTCATCCTGCACCCACACGATCGTTCCTTTGGGAATGAACTTGGTCGCAAACACGCCGTACCCGATTTTCTCGTTGATGAAGCGCAATTCGGTATCGGGATGCATCATGGTCCTTTGTCACTCCTTGGCAAAGCTGCCCTTTTTCTTATCATAAGCAGGTCGGCCAGCGAAGGTGTACGAATAAGTGCAAAATCCGATGAATTTGGTTGGTATTATCTTTTGGCACGGAAGGGACATGGGACATACATAGTTCCCCAAACCAGAAAAAGCCGCACGAAGCGCTGCTCCGGCGGCTCTTTATCCATTTCCTTTACACGAACTCCAGCATCCGATCCGGATGGTTGGTGCAGATCTCCACGCCCGGGTGCCACGACATGACTGTCCGGATATGCTCCGGGTTGTCAAGCGTCCAGGCGATGACCCGGTAGCCCCGCTCAAGCGCTTCCTCTGCAAGGTCGCGAGTCAGATACGGGTACTCCATCGACAGGATGTTGGCACCTGCCTCCTCTAATTGCTCCAGCATCAATACGGGGCGTCCGCAGACGATCAGTCCTGTCAGTACGGTGTCATCCAGCGTCCGTACATGGCGGATCAGTTCGTGGTCAAACGACGTGATGTAGACCTCGCTCTTCATATCATACTGCTCCAACAGCTCCAACACTTTTTCCGCGATGCCGGGATACATGTCGCTCGTCGCTTTCAGCTCGATGTTGAGAGTGCACCGGCCTTTGACCGCTGCCAGCGCCTCCGCGAGCGTCGGGATGCGCTCTCCCGCGAATTTCCGATCCAGCCAGCTGCCTGCATCCAGTTCGCGCAGCTCCGCCAGTGTGTGATCCTTGACCAGCCCTTTTCCGTTCGTCGTTCGCTCGAGCCTGAAATCGTGGATCAGTACGGGAACTCCGTCACGCGAAAGCTGGACGTCTACCTCCATCGCCCGGATCGCGGGCTCAGCGAGTGCGAGACGAATCGCTGTCATCGTATTTTCCGGCGCCTTACCCGACCATCCCCGATGTGCCATGCAAATGTTCATGTGGCCTCCCTCTTTCCTGGCGATTTCTGCTTATTTTTTCAGCAGCTTGCTTCCTTTTTCCGTCGCCGATTGCAGCGCTTCATCTACGCTGGCTTGGCCGAGCATGGCACGCTGCAGCTCCTTCTGGATAATGTCCTGCAGCTCTTTGTAACCAGGAGCCATCGGACGCGGATAGCCGTATTGCAGCTGATCTACCGCTACTTTAAAGTTCGGTTCTTTTTCGTAGAAAGCCTTCATCTCCGGAGAATCTACGGCCGCTGTCGTCACAGGCATGTACCCGGATGCGATCGACCAGGAAACCGTCTGCTCCGTGTCTGTCATCCATTTTATGAATTCCCACGCCGCTTTTTTCTCCGCATCCGTCGACTTCGCCAGCATGACGAGGTTGGCGCCTCCCGTCGGCGTACCGAGGTTTTTGTTGGCTGGCAGGAATGCCGCACCCATGTCAAATTTGGCGTTTTTCTTCAACTCCGTCAAAGACCCGGTAGAGGTGAAAATCATGCCCACTTTTTGGTTCAGGAAATCCTGCTCGGCAACGTCCCAGGCATTGTAGTTTTCGCCAGGAGGGTTTTTCATAATGCCCTCTTTCACCATCTTGGACCAGAGCTCAAGCGGTGCCTTGCCCGCTTCGTTGTTGATGGTCAGCTCCTTGCCGTCATCGCTGAGAATGGAGCCTCCGCTTTGGAATACGAGCGCCTCGTAGAACCAGATGTCAACAGGCGTGGAGAAGCCGTAGCGAGTAACTTTGTCGCCTTCCTTTTTCGTCAGCTTTTGCGAGAAGCTGACCAGCTCATCCCACGTTTTCGGGCCGTTCGGATCGAGACCCGCTTCTTTCAGCATGTCCCGGTTGATGTACAAGAGAGGCGTAGAGCGGTTGAACGGCACTGCGTACAATTTGTCTTTCCAGTAGGAGTTTTTCATCAGCCCCGGAATGTACTTCTTCTCGTCTCCATTGGCGTACGGCGTCAAATCCTCCAGCACCTTCGCATCCGCAAACGCGGCGATCGAAGCGATCTCTACCATGGTGACGTCCGGATTGTTGCCCGCCGCGACGGCCGCCAGCACTTTGGAGTGGTTCTCCTGGTACGCTCCCTGGTACGACGGTTTTACGATAATATCCTTATGTGTTTCGTTGAACTTTTTGACCATGTCTTCGATCGTTTTCGCGCGAACCCCGCCCAGCGCATACCAGAAGTCGATGGTCACAGGTCCGTTGCCAGTCGAAGCCGCTGCTGGGGCAGAAGTATTGCCGGTCGCGGATGATTGGTCTTTCGTCGTCGAGCCGCAGCCAGCCAGTACTCCGGACAAGCCGATTGCCAATGCGCAAAGAATGGTTCCTGTCTTTTTCATAGAAAGCATGAGTACGTGTCCTCCCATAAAATCATGTTTTATTTGGATTGGTAGACAAACGCTTGGATGATATGGCGCTGGGCCACAAAGAAAACCACGAGAATCGGCAGGATGAGAATCATATTGCCTGCCATCATGACGTTCCACAGGGTCCCGCCGTCCGACATGTGGAGACTGGAGATTCCGATGGGCAGTGTGCGAGCTTCGTCGCTGTTGGTCATGATCAGCGGCCAGAAGTAGTCGTTCCAGTGATAGATGAAGCTGAACAGCCCAAAGGTGACGAGAACCGGCTTTGCCATCGGCACCATGATCGTCCACATGATCTTCCACTCGGAGGCGTCATCCAGCCGCGCTGCCTCGATCACTTCATCGGGCACCTGCATGAACGCTTGCCGCAGCAGGAAGATTCCGAAAGCGCTGGCGGCGTAAGGCAGGATGAGAGACCACAGAGTATTGACCAGCCCCCAGCCGCTCAGCTGCACGTAAATCGGCAAGAAAATCACCTGTCCGGGGATCATCAGGACAACCAGCACGAGGCCAAACAAGAGATTGCGCCCCGGAAACTTGTAACGGGCGAAGGCGTATGCCGCAGGGACCGCCGTCAAAAATTGCAGGATCAGAATGCCGACCGCCACCAAAATGCTGTTCCACGTATACGTCAGGAACGGGCCGGATTGCCAGGCCTGTGCAAAGTTGCCCCATTCCCACGTCTGCGGCAAGAGCGTCGGGGGAAATTGCCGGACCTCCGCCATCGTCTTGAAGGCGGTGGACGCCATCCACAAAAACGGAAAGACAAACAGGAAGGCGACGATCAACAGCCCGATCCATTCCACTGTCTTGAGGGAAGCCGTACCCACTCGATTCATGCTTTTCCTCCTTTCTCGCTATTGGTCGTCATCGATAATGCACGCGTTTGGACATCACCAGGAAGTGCACGGCGGTCAGGATGGCTACGAGGATCAGCAGAATGACGGAAGCGGCAGAGGCAAGCCCGCCATTGTAAAAGTCCATGCCCTGCTCGTAAATGTAGTAGACCAGCATGTTCGTGCTGTTGATGGGACCTCCCTGGGTCATGATGGCGATCGTGTCAAACGCCTGGAACGATGTAATCGTATTGATGATGAGCAAAAAGAAGATTGTCGGCGAAAGCATCGGGACCGTAATGCGGGTGAGGGTCCGCCACCATGGCGAATGGTCCAGCGCAGCCGCTTCGTAGATATCGCCCGGAATGCTTTGCAGCCCGGCGATGAAAATGAGCGTATTGTACCCGACACCCTTCCAGATGCTGACGATGATCAGAGATAGAAGCGAGCTTTTCGGGTCGGTCAGCCAAGTGTACCCGGGCAGCCCCACCGCTTCCAGCGCTGCATTCAACAGTCCGAACTGCGGGTCCATCAGCCACATCCACAGCATCGAGACGGAGACCAGCGAGATGATGTGAGGGCTGAACACCGTCGCCTGAATTACCCCGTAAATCCTGGCCTTGCGATTCAGCCACAGAGCAAGCAAGAACGAGATCACTAAGCCCAAGCCTACGGTTGCCGCCGTAAATACGGCCGTGTTCCCCAGGACCTGGCGGAAGTCTTTGTCCGCGATCAGGTCGCTGTAGTTTTGCAGTCCGACCCATTCCATTTCGTCCAGATTGATCAAAGACCAATCCTGAAAGCTCAAATAGATGATGGATCCGATCGGATAAAAGAAGAACAGGAGAAAGCAGACCATTGCAGGGGCCAGGTACAGATACGGGCGGAGCCGCGACACGAGAGCAAGCCATGCGGATGGCGTCTCGTCCGCTTCTGTTTTCAACCGGCGTACGCCCGGTAGCGCCTGTGCAGTTGCCGCCTTTCGCATCAGACCACCCCTCCTGCAAGGGTCGAGACATGCTCTCGTCCATTCAGACGGCCCACTCGTTTTCCGCTGGCGCGATCGAAGACGTATATGTCGGGCCGTTCAACAGTGACGGTCACGGACGTTTCAATCTGGATGGTCAGGCTGGTATCGGCTTTGACGATGACCTTTCCTTTTTCCGTGTTCACATGGAACAGCGTTTCCGAACCGAGGATTTCCCTGGAGACGACCTGGCCTTGCGCCGCCCACATATCCAGGGATGTCACCGGGGTGACGGAAGCCGGCAATAAAACGGCCTTTTCCGGGCGGAAGCCCCACAGATGGTCCCCCTTTCCATCCGCCTCTACGATGTTCATCGCCGGCGAGCCGATAAACTGGGCGACGAAGAGATTTTCCGGCTCCTGGTACAAGTCCATCGGGGCGGCCACCTGCATGATGTCACCGTCGTTCATGACGACGATTTGATCGCCCATCGTCATGGCCTCGACCTGGTCGTGAGTCACGTAGATGAACGTGCTGCCCAGCTGCTTGTGCAGGCTCGTCAGCTCGACGCGCATCTGATTGCGCAGCTTCGCGTCCAGATTGGAGAGCGGTTCGTCCATCAGAAACACTTTCGGCTTCTTCACCATCGCGCGCGCCAGAGCCACGCGTTGGCGCTGGCCGCCAGAGAGCTGGGAAGGCTTGCGTTTCAGGTACGAGGTGAGGCCGACGATTTCCGCGATTTCCTCCACGAGCACCTTGCACTCTTTTTTCGAGGTCCCGCGGTTTCTCAGGCCGTAGGCGATGTTGTCATAGACGCTCATCGTCGGGTACAGGGCGTAGTTCTGGAAGACCATCGCCACGTCCCGCTTTCCCGGCGGCAATTGATTGACAGTCTGTTCCCCGATCACGATCTCTCCGGCTGTCGTCGTCTCCAGCCCAGCAATCATCCGCAGCGTGGTCGATTTCCCGCATCCCGAAGGTCCGACCAAGACGGTGAACGATCCATCGGGAACCATCAGGTCGATCCCTTTGACCACCTGCTGGTTTTGAAACGTTTTGGTCACCTGCTTCAGCAGCACTTGTGCCATCTGTTCACGAGCTCCTTCCCTGAATGTGTACAGCCAGCATGTCAGCCACAAACGACTGAAAATCGGCGTAGCGAAAATCGGGAACCACATGGGGCCATTCCTCTGCCCCGTACCATTCCAGGACAACGGAGGTCACCCCCGCTCCGGCGGCAGCCAGCACATCGTACCGGCTGTCCCCGATCATCATCGCTTGCTCCGGGCGTCTGCCCAGCTCTGCGAGCGCCTTTTGGACCGGCTCAGCGGCAGGCTTTCCCCGGGATACATCGTCGACCGTGATCACCGCTGCAAACAGATGGTCAATTCCGGCCAGCTCCAGGCCGGCCACGGCGAATTCCCGCTGCTTGTTGGTGACGATCGCCAGTTCATAACCGGCTTCCCGCAGCTTTTCGAGGCCTTCCCGGACGTAGGGAAACAGCTTCACATGCTGCTCGTGCTGCTCCCGGACGAAAGCGAAATAGCCATCGATCACTTCCCGTTTGTCGGGCAAACCGGCTCCTCCCGCTACCTCTGCGAGGAAGTCGTCGAACGATTCCCCGAAGCGGGCCAAAAGCTCCTGGCGGCTGAAATGACCGGGCGCGTACCGTTCCGCTGTGTGGGCGACCGCATCGATGACCGCATCGCGGCTGTCCAGCAAAGTACCGTCGAGGTCAAACAGTAGAGATTGAATCATGTGCCAAACACTCCTTCCACAATAAGGGACTGCCTACGGATACGGCTGTCGCTCCATGCTGCAAGACTTCCTCCATCTGCTCCCGCTTGCGGATCAGGCCTCCCGCAATGATCGGAGTATCCAGCGCACTCCGGTACTCTTCGATGAACTCAGGCAAGAGACCGGGCATCAGCTCCACGGCATCGGGCTGCGTCTCCACGATGGACTGCAATCCCGATTTGTGCGCGTCGCTATCTACCAAAAAGTGCCGTTGTATGGTCAAGAGTCCTTGCTTTTTCGCCAGCTTGATCAGTGTGTTGCGCGTCGTCACGACTCCGTCGGGCTTGACGTAGTGGGAAAGGAAGGCGATCCCTTCCCGGTCGTGGCTGATTCCCCCGATCCGCTCCAGATGCAGAAATACGGGAATGTGACGGCTTTTGAAAAAATCGACGTACCCCTTGATGACCCCGATATTTCCGACGGAAAGCACGACTGCGCTCAGATCGGCCTCTGCGGCTTTTTCCAAATGCTTCGCTTCCTTGATCGAGGCAATCAGCTTGTACTGGTCGAGTCTTGCGAGGAACTCCTTCTGATGCAATTCATCCGCCTCCTTTGCGCATAGCAAAAAACCCTGCGACACGGCATTGCCAAAGAACTCTCGAGGAAAGTGCTTGGTAAGGCTGTCGGGGGTTTCTCCAGGGCTCCAACCGAGGTAGCTGTTCACTTGTCACTTTGAATGGTACCGTGTCCGCATTAAGGGAACGTGAAGCGGATGTTAAAAAAGGGAAAAGGAAATGTGAATGTCCGATGCGATCTCGATGCTTGGCCGTTTTCACGAAGAACAACAGCGCCTGAACGTAAAAAAAGCCCGCGAACGCAGCCTATCGTCGTCCACGGGCTTTTCGGTTGTCATCCGCTTTACACGGCTACGAGGGCGTCCAGGGCAATCAAAGCTTCCGCCTCGACGGCTTTGGCCAGCGTCTCCGTATGCGGATTGTAGTCCTGCAGCAAATCCGCATCGGCGAATCCGTCGATCGCCAGGATGGCCCCTGCCTTCATTCCCCTGAGCGACGCGATCACGAACAGGGCGGAGTTTTCCATCTCGACGGCGAGCACGCCGGCTTTTTGGTACAGCTTGTGCGGGAATTCCAACACGCCGCTGTAGAACACGTCCAGTGTCAACGTGATTCCTTCGGCGATGGAAAGGCCGCTGTCGCTCGATTGTGCCGCTGCCGCCAAGGCATCTGCCACCCGACGATCCGCGACGGCAGGAAATCCTGGAGGTACGAGCTGGCTGGTGAGCCCGTCTTGGCGGACTGTAGCGGAGCTGATGACGAGACTTCCCGGCTGAATCTCCTGTTGGTACGACCCCGCTGTCCCTACACGAATGACGACCTCCACGCCGCCCTTGGCCAGCTCCTCAAAGCAGACGGCCGCTCCGGGCGAGCCTACTCCGTGGCTGACTACCGCCACCTCCGTACCCTTCCATGCCCCGGCATAGCTGTGGTATTCCCGGTTTTCCGCGAGCTGGCGATGGTTGTCCAGCTTGGACGCGATCCGCGCAGCCCGCTTGGGGTCTCCGCACACGATGACGCGTTTCGGCAATTCCTTTGGATCAATCTTTAGATTCGTCAGCATCTCAATCAAACTCCTTTTTCTCCCACTCGTTTTCAGGGATCGGCAACGCTTCGCCGGAGAACCGCTCTTCCCGGAAAGGATCGCCCCCCATGTGAAAGCCGTTTTGCTCCCAGAAGCCGGGCTGGTTTTCCTGAATGAATTCAAAGCCGCGCAGCCATTTCACGCTTTTCCAGAAATACAGATGGGGGACGACCAGCCGCAGCGGCCAGCCGTGCTTGTCCGTCAAAGGCTCGCCGTCAAAGGAATGGGCCAGAAGCACATCATCCCGGTCGAGATCGCGGAGCGCCAGATTGGTCGTATATCCGTGATCGCCGTGCAGCATGACGTAGGAGCTGCGCGGCGTGACGCCGATCTCCCGCAGAAAATCGCGGAAAAGCACCCCGGTAAACGCGTTGTCGAAGCGCGACCAGCGCGTCACGCAATGAATGTCGCACGTGACGGTCGTCTGCGGCATCTTCATGATTTGCTCGTACGTCAGCATTACTTCCCGGTCGACTTCCCCGAAAACCCGCAGCGTCCATTCTTTCATATCGTATACAGGCACTTCGCCTTCGTGCAGGATCGGAAAACGTTCCGTCAGCACCTGTCCCGGCGGCAAGCGCAAAGCCAATGCCGGATCGACTGCAGGCACCTTCATTCGTTTGATGCGCTCTGCCTTGTCCATTTCGCATTCCTCCTATGTGATCACCCGGTTGTCGGCAAATGAAATCAGCGGGAGCTCTGCTGATTGCTCCCTGCCCGTGATTTTTCCTTTACAAAGAACATCGCCACGATCGTCAGCAAGTACGGCAGCATGGAAGTAAACTGCGTCGGCAAGGAAAAGCCCTGCAAGCGGATACTGAGGGCATCCATCAAGCCGAACAAAAAGCTGGACGCCAGGATTCCCAGCGGGTGGGATTGGCCCATCATCATCGCTACCAGGGCGATAAATCCACGTCCGGCAGTCATCCCTTCCGTAAACATCGTGACTTGTCCCAGCGACAGCTGCGCGCCAGCCAAGCCGCACAGCACGCCGCACATCGAAATCGCCAGCACTTGCAGGCCGGTCACCTTGAGCCCCAGGCTGCGGGCCGCCACCGGATTCAATCCGACCGCCAGCACGCGAAAGCCCGCAACGGTCCGATAAAAGAACAGGTAGAGCAAAATCGCCGCCAGGAAGGCGAGGTAGACCAGCACGGAATGGCCGGAGAAGATGTCTCCCAGAACGGGAATATCTCCGATCACCGGGATGTCCAGCTTGGGCAGCCCGGCCATTTCCTTGTCGTAAAATGCGCCCTTCACTCCGAAAATGGCGCGCAGCGCGAATGTGGTCAGCCCGAGCGCCAAAAAGTTGATCGCTACCCCCACGACGATTTCATTGGCCCGCAGCCCGATCGTCATGTAGGCAAACAGCCAGGAAAACAGCACGCATACCAGCGCCGCGAACAGTACAGCGAGAAACAGGCTGCCCGTGAAGTGATTGCCGACGATGGCTGAAAAGGCACCGACCAATACCAGCCCTTCCAGCCCTACGTTAAAAATGCCTACCCGCGCGCACAGCGCTCCGCCCAATGCAGCCAGGAGGATCGGCGTGACCATCCGGATGGTCGAGCTAATGAGGGACCAATCAAGCAGCTCCATGTGTCTCTCCCCCTTTTGCCTTCCGCTTTTTCCACCAGTCGTAGCTGAACCTCGCGGAAATGAATAAAATCAGCACTGCTTGAATCACACTGGCCAGCTCCAACGGGACTTCCGTATTTCGCTCCACACCCATCGCCCCTGTCTGGAACGCAGCGAGGAGAATGGAAGTGAAGACGATGCCGATCGGATGGGAGCCTGCGAGCAGCGTCGCCATCATCCCCGTCCAGGCGAAGTTGGGCACCGTCAATGCCCCATCCACGAACCGATAGTGCGAACCCAGCACTTCTACCGTCCCGGCAAGGCCAGCCAGACCGCCGCTGGCAAACATCCCGGCCAGCATCACCTTGATCTGGTTAATCCCGCCGTACCGGGCAAAGAACGGATTTTGACCGAGCATTTTGACCTCGTAGCCAAACGGCGTGTAGCGGATGACCCAGAACAGGATCAAAGCGGCCGCGATGGCGAAGAAAAATCCCGCGTGAACGCTCATCCCTGCGAACAGCTTGGGCAGCCACACGCTTTTGTCCAGCATCACGGTCTGGGCGAGCGCAGCCGAGCCGCTTCTGTCGCGGAACGGTTCGGTCACCAGGTAGCTCGCAAACAACACGGCAATATAGTTGAACAGGAGCGTGGAAATGAGCAGCGGGATCCGGAATTTCGCCTCCATATATCCCGCGAGCAGCGACCAAAGCCCGCCTGCTGCGATGCCAGCGACCAGTCCTGCCAGCATCTTGACCACGCCGGGACCCGGCAAATAGATCGCGACCAGCGCAGCACTGACGGCGCCAAGTACCATCTGTCCCTCCGCTCCCATATTGAACACGCCTGCGCGAAACGCCAGGGCGAGCCCCAGCGCGATCAGCATGATCGGTGTCGCGCGCGCCAATGTGGACGTGAAGAAGTAGAAGCTGCCGAAAGCGCCCTTCCACATCTCCTGGTACGTCCCGATGACCGATTCGCCTACCGCCGCGATCACGACCGCTCCGGTCAACAGGCCGATCACGACGGCCAGGATCGGCTGAACCAACGACTTACACAGCTCTCTGACTGCTGCCATGAACGCTTCCTCCTGCCATCAACACGCTGATTTTTTCTTCGGTCGCTTCCGTTCGCGCCAGCTCGCCGGCAATCCGGCCCTTGTACATGACCAAAATCCGGTCCGACAAGGCGAGGATCTCTGACAGCTCGGACGAGACGAGCAAAATGCCGTCGCCGCTGTTCCGCTTTTCGAGCAGCGCCTGGTGAATGTACTCCATCGCCCCGATATCCACCCCGCGAGTCGGTTCGGCAGCAATCAGCAGCGGCGTTTCCTGTCCCAGCTCCCGGGCGACGATCAGCTTTTGCAGGTTTCCGCCTGACAGATTGCCCGCCTGCTCCTGCAGCTCCCGGGAGCCCGTCTTGATCGCAAAGCGTTCTACCCAGCCTCGCACGACCTTGCGGAACGCGTCGCGCAGGATGACACCTCGCCGATAATACTCGGGCTTGCGCTGATAGCCCATCAAGGCATTTTCCTCGACGCTCTCCTGCTTGGCTGTGCCCCACAGGTAGCGGTCTTCGGGAATGTGCGCCATACCTGCCTGGCGTATGGCTTGTACCGACTTGTTGGTCACATCCTTGCCGCCCAGGATGATCCTCCCTCCCTGGACGGGCATCAGGCCGCTGATCGCTTGCAGCAGCTCGGACTGTCCGTTGCCCGACACGCCCGCGATGCCCACGATTTCGCCGTGGTGGACGGAAAAGCTGACCCGATCCAGCAACGTCTGCTTGTCCCGCACCGTCACCTGGTCTACGTGCAGCAGCCGCTCCCCTTCCAACGGGACACGCTGGCTTAGCTGCTCCAGATCCCTGCCCACCATCAGCCGAGCCAGCTCGTCGACACTCGTCTCCTGCCTGGAGACGGTCCCGGTCACCCGCCCACCGCGCAATACCGTGATGCGGTCCGATACCTCCATCACTTCCTGCAGCTTGTGCGTAATCAGGATGACGCTCTTTCCGCCGGCCGCCAGATTGCGGATCGTCTGCAACAGGTCCTTGACCTCCAATGGAGTAAGGACGGCAGTCGGCTCGTCCAGCACGATGATGTCCGCCCCCTGGTACAGCACCTTGAGAATTTCCACCCGCTGCTGCTCGCCGACCGAGCAGGCCGATACCTGCGCCGTCGGATCGATAGGGATCCGGTACTGCTCGCTCAATGCCCGCACCTTTTCCACCGCTTCCTTGCGCCGGAAAAACCCCGCCTGTCTGGGCTCATAGCCGATGACGATATTTTCCGCCACGCTGAATTCCCCGAAGAGCATGAAATGCTGATGCACCATGCCGATTCCGTTGCGAATCGCATCATCCGGACCGCGAAAGGAGACGGGCTTGCCATTTAGCTGGATTTCGCCCGACGTCGGCTGCTCCATTCCGTACAGCATCCGCATCAGCGTCGTCTTGCCCGCGCCGTTTTCCCCGACAATCGCGTGCACTTCGCCCGCCTCGAGGGAAAATGATACCCGGTCGTTGGCGGTAAATTCCCCGTACTTTTTGGTCATGTTCTTCATTTCCAGGCGATGCGCCATTTCCGCTCCTCCTTTTCTGCTGTTGGCGCCCAATACACAAGCGACCGACTACACAGCGGTAGTCGGTCACCTGAATGCACGAGTGCTGCCCGTTATTCAAACGTGTCTGGCACTTTCCGCGTGCCTGCCACGATCTCGTCGTGGATGGCCTTCACCTTGTCCACCACTTCCTGACCGATGAAAGCGTTCAGCGGTGTCTTGCTTTCGTGGGTCACATAGGTGACGCCTACGCCTTTTTCCTTCAAACCGTACGTCACTACGCCCGGCTTCAGGGAGCCTTCCGTGAACGCCTTCACGGTTTCGTATGCGGCTGCATCGGTGCCTTTCAGCTGGGACAGGACGATGTGCTCGGGATCGATTGTCGTGCGGTCTACGTCTTGCCCCGCTGTGTAAAAGCCTTTCTCCTTCGCCGCTTCGAACACGCCCAAATCGCCGACCGCCGCAGCGCCGTTGATGAAGTCGGCGCCTTTGGAAGCCTGTAGCAGAGCCAGCTCTTTCGCTTTTGCCGGGTCGGAGAAGCTGCCTACGTAGTTGACGAGGAACTCAGCCTTCGGATTCGTCGCTTTCAGGCCTTCCTGGAATCCGCCCGTCCACTTTTTCAAGAGCGGAATGTCCATGGCCACCACCATGCCGACTTTGTTTGTTTTGGTTGCCAGACCCGCGGCCGCGCCCATCAGGTATGCGGCTTCCTGCTCTCGGAAGGTAACGCTGCGGACGTTTGGCAAATCGACTACCGTATCGATGATCACAAAGGTTTTGTCCGGATTTTCCGCCGCCACCTTTTTCAGCGCATCCTCCGATTCAAAAGAAGAGGTGATGATCAAGTCGTAATTTTCCGCCACCGCCACGCGCAGGTTTTCTTCTATCGCTCCATGGTCCGTAGACTCGATCGTCTTTACTTCCGCGCCGAACTCCTGGCCGGCTTTTTTGGCTCCTTCGTCCATCTGTTGGAAGAATGGATTGACGCCGATTTTTTCAGGCAAAACCAGGGCGATGCGCTTTTTCGCTGCTCCCTCTTGTCCTGCCGCTTGTCCTTCTGTTTTTTCTGCCGGCGCATTGCCTCCAGCCGAGCAGCCCGCCGCCAAGACGGCGAATGTAGTCAAAGCCAACAACAACTTCTTCATGATGTTCCCCTCTCTACGCTCACTTTATATTCGTTCTTTTCTGCCCACTTATGTAATGTACGGTTTTTTATCAAAAAAATCAACTAAAATTACGTACATTTTATATAAATCGTAATCGAACGTTCGTTATTATGCCCTCTACAAAAAAACTCTTCCCGGCGGAAGAGTTTTGCGCATGCACGTTCCTCTTCCTCATCTTCCAAGACATTCGCTTGTCTTGTAGGAATTGGCACCAATCTGTACTAGGTACAGTGGTTGCCGGGCTTCATCGGGCCAGTCCCTCCGCCACTCTTGATAAGGCAGTAAATCTATTGGATTATAACCCTTTCTATTCTAGCAGAATGCAGAAAAAATGCAATTGTTGTTTCAATTCACACTGTCCCATTATTCGTGAAATGTCTTCTGCAAACGATGTGACAGCGAGCTCAGCTCGCCCAGCTCTTCTGTAATTTCCCGCACCTTCTGGTGTTGGTTTTCTGCCGTGGCAAACAGCTCTTCCAAGCTCGCCACCGATTCTTCCGTTACCGCCGTGATCGTAGACATCTCGCCCGCGACCTCGCTGGAGCGCATTTTTACCTGATCCATGCTGGAGCGTACCTGCTCGGCCGCTTCCAAAAACGTGACCATCCCCGCACGGACCGCCTCAATCGAGGCTACGGTTTGGACGGCCAGCTCCTGGCCCTTGGCCACGGAAGCTTCCCCGTTGCTGATCTGCTTGACGGCATTTTCGCTTTCCTGATGGAGCGATTTCAGGATCTCGGTGATTTCCTGGGTCGCCGTGGCGCTTTGCTCGGCCAGCTTGCGAACTTCGTCAGCCACGACGGCGAATCCGCGCCCGTGCTCGCCTGCCCGCGCCGATTCGATCGCGGCGTTCAGCGCCAGCAAATTCGTCTGCGTAGCGATTTGATTGATCGCTTCCACGATTTCCTCCACACGGTTGGCCTGGCGATTGAGCTGATGGATCGTCGCTGCTGCGACATGGACAGCCTGGACGATCTGCTCCATCTGCGTGGAGAGTTCATTCATCATGCCGATGCTCTGAGCCAGCCGCTGATTGTTCTGGTCGGATTCCTTCTTCATCGCATTCGTCTGTGTGGTCACGACCTCAATTTCCCGGTCGATCGACTGGACTTCCTCCTCGATTTTGACCGTAGAATTGGCCTGCGATTCCATCCCTGTCGCCACTTCCTTGAAGGCGATCATCATTTCGTCGGTGTTGTGCTTGGTTCCTTCCGCGTGCTCGTGCACATGCTCGGTGGTCCGGTCCAGCTGCTCGGTAATCGACCGGATGTGTCCCAGCATCTCTTTCAGCCGCTGCTCTTTTTCCTCCGCTTCCAGACGGGCTGCATCTGCCTTTCGCAAGGATGCTTGTCCCGCCAGGCACAGATACGTCATGGCCGCCATCATCATCACGATGGCTGCGATCCGGACAATCAGATTGATTTCCGTGTAATCGCCCGTAAAGATCTCGTACGTATGCGTGTAAAACCCTACCAATGTTGCGATGATTTGCGCGAAGCCGGTGAACACGACCAGCTTCCAGTCGAGATAGGCTGCCAAAAAACCGATCACGATAAATGCGAGAAAGGCCACTTCCTGATAGGAACTGAAATGGTCGAATGAAATCGCATAATACATGAGTCCGATGGCTACGAGATAACGAATCAACTGGCTGTCCTTGCGAATGAAATAGTAAGGCGAAACGATCAGAGTGACCAGCAGTCCCACTGAGCAAACCATCCAAAAGTTCGCATTCGTTTGGTAAGCTACCAGTCCGGCCATCCATAAATGATTCCATAAGACAAAAATCATGAAGCCTTCCTTGTTGGTCAAGGTGCTCCTCACCAACTGAATCATCCTTGTCCCTCCTTATCTTTCTATTAATATCGGATTCTTTTTCCATTATAGATCGCAAAATCTTCCTGCACCTGTGAAAAATATGCGAACAGCAGAAACCACTTCGCCCACATCCGAATAGGCTGATCTGACAGATCTTTATTTTATGAAAGGAATGGACTAACTACAGTGGAATTGAACCGATTGCCCGTCACCGTGCTGACGCGTACCATCTCCCGCCCGAACACCACGATCCACTATCCGCAATTGTCCGGGCTCGCCAACCAACAGGCCCAGCTGCAAATCAACCGCGCGCTGCTGCGAACCGTTCAGGGCCTCGTCACCGAGCAGCGAAGAGTCCAGGTCCAGGGGAACACCCAAATGCAAGGCAGCTATGAGATCAAGAACAACCAGCGAGGCATCATCAGCGCGACTCTCAGCAACTACGCCTATACGCCGCAAATGGCTCACGGGATGTCGTTTCTCGGATCAGTCTCGGCGGACGTCGATACAGGACAGCTGTACAGCCTCCGCGACTTGTTCAAAACAGGGAGCGATTACATCCGGGTCCTGTCCGACAGCATCAAGCGGCAAATCAAGCAGCGGCACATCCCGACGTTGCAGGATTTTACGACGATCAAGCCGGACCAGGATTTTTATCTCGCAGACAAAACATTGGTGATCTATTTTCAGCTCTATGAAATCACTCCGTATTACGTCGGCTTTCCCATGTTTCCGATCTCAGTGTACGATCTGGAGCCCATCATCAATGAAAAAGGGCCGCTCTCCATCCTGGCAGCCGATTAAGGCTGGGTCGCCAAACGCAAGCAAGCTGATGAGCTTTCGACCATCAGCTTGCTTGCGTATGTGATCGCCGGGAAATTCCGATTTTGGCGCATACAAATAATCATTTACTTATATGGTTGAAGCTGATAGTATTTTATTTGTACATATTTACTTAAGCAAGTGAGGAAATATCGGACCCCTTTCATGGAGGACGGATGCTCATGCAATATTACGGACACCGCATCAGCCAGACGGCACGAGTCTTTAGCAAGAAACTGAACGGATTGCTCTCTCCCCTTGGACTTTACAGCTCCCAATGGGGCATCCTCATGTGCCTGTATTACCGCGATACACTGACGCAGGTGCAGATCAGCAACTATCTCAACGTGGAAGCGCCGACCATTACCCGTACCCTCACCCGCCTGGAGGAAATGGGCTGGATCGTCCGCGCAGAAGGGGAAGACAAGCGCGAGCGCTACGTGTCGCTATCGCCACTCGCCATCGAAAAATTCCCGGAATGGGCAAAGGCAGCCACCTTCCTGGAAAGCGCGGCCTTGCAGGATATTGCCGAAGAAGACTTGGCTACCTTTAACCGCGTCCTGAAGAAAATGAATGAAAATCTGAATAGTCTGCAGACAGCCGCTTCCCTCTCGGAATAAATACGCACAAAAAGGCTTCCACCCCCAGGCACATGCCTTTGGAATGGAAGCCTTTTTCTATTGTCCTGCCGTTTTGGTCCTATTCGAAACGCTTGATCATGCTGCGTGCCATCCAGACGCCCGCCGCGCCCGCTTGCGCCAGCCCGCGTGTGATTCCCGCTCCGTCTCCGCCGCAGAACAGACCTTTGATCTCCGTCTCGAACTCCTCCGTCAGCTTCGGACGGGCGGAGTAAAACTTGGCTTCTACGCCGTAAAATAGGGTGTGTTCCGAGGCAATCCCCGGCGTCACTTTGTCCAGCGCCTCCACCATTTCGATCAGGCTGCGCATCGTATTGTACGGCAGCACCAACCCGAGGTCGCCCGGTACGGCCTCCTTCAGCGTAGGCTCCAGGAAGCCTTCCCGGATCCGGGATTCCGTGGATCGTCTGCCGCGCATGATGTCGCCGTACTTTTGCACGATGACTCCCCCGTTGGACAGGTCGTTGGCCCGTTTGCATATTTCCCGGGCGTACTCGTTTGGCTTGTCAAACGGCTCTGTGAAGGTATGGGAGACGAGCAGCGCAAAGTTGGTATTGGCAGAACCGAGAGCCGGATCCTTGTACGAGTGCCCGTTTGCCGCCATGACCCCGCTGTGGTTTTCCACGACGACGTGGCCGGACGGGTTGCTGCAGAAGGTACGGACACGCGTCCCGACCGTTGTGTTGTAGATGAACTTCCCTTCGTACAGATGCTCGTTGATTTCGCGCATCACCACATCGGAAGTCTCGACGCGCACGCCGACGTCTACCTGGTTGTTGTACATTTTCAGGCGGCGCTTTTTCAGGATGCTCGTCAGCCAGGCCGATCCATCCCTTCCCGGTCCGATCACGACATACTCGCTCCCGTACTCCTCTCCGTTCTTCAGGACGACACCTTTGACCCGATGGCCGTCGGCTTCCTTGACCGTGATGATGTCCTCCACTTCCGTCTTGAACATCATGTCGATCCGCCCTTTGAGATGCTCGAAGATCGATTGCAGGATCTGCAGGTTTTGCTCCGTCCCCAGGTGACGCACCTGCGCGCGCAGCAGCTTCAGACCCGCCGCATAGCCGCGCTGCTCGATGCTTTTGATCGTCTCCGTCGTCGGGTCGGTGATCACTTCCGTCGCTCCGTGCTCCAGATTGATCGAATCCACGTATTTGATCAAGTTCAGCACGGTGGATGGGCTGAGGTAGTCCGTCATCCAGCCGCCGAACTCTGTCGTAATGTTAAATTTCCCGTCGCTGTAAGCACCCGCGCCGCCAAAACCGCTCGTGATCGAGCAGGCCGGCAAGCACCCGGCGAAATCCTTTTTGCCCGCAGGCGGTGGACAGAGCTTGATTTTTTCTTCCAGGATCGGACAGCGGCGGCCGTAGATGTCGTGCCCTTTGTCGATCAGGAGCACCTTGGCTTCCGGCCTTTTCCGCGTCAGCTCATAACACGTAAAAATCCCTGCTGGACCTGCTCCGACCACGATCACGTCATACTTTTTCATGTTCGTTTCCCCCTTGTGAGCATGCAAAAATTCCCGGCCGACGAATAGGGTATGCCAGAAATAGCACCCCCATTCGTAGCCGGGAATTTACGGTTCCCTCTAGAGACCCTCAAACCATATCTTTGAGGATATACGAATTGCAAGCTTCATCGAACCAGTTATGCGACTTTCAACAATTCGTATTCTAGCGGCTAAAATGAATCATGTCAACAATCTTTCACCTGTTTATTCGTATTTACATTTATTTTACACGCGATCAGGCGAAAACGACGTCACTTTCTGCCTAAAAGACGAACATTAAATCCGAACGTTCGTTTTCTCCGAAAATTCCGCCGCAGCTGCCGGCAGGAGAGTCGCATCGCGCCATTCCCGCCTCGCCGACTTCCGCGCCTTCCGATCCTGTAGAAAACTGAAAAACGGCCTTTCCCGTTTCGCCGGGCAGGGCCGTTTTCTTTTCCGCCTTATCCTTGCCTGGTTATATCCGGGCGCTTGTCCCGATGCCGTCCGTAGCGTACGTAGTAGTACAAGTAAAAGACGAGCAACGCGCCGATTCCGTAAAACAGTCCGAACCGCTGAGTCGGATCAAAGATGGGATAGACCATGATGAAGGTGCAGAGCGCCAGGCACAAAATCGGCATGACCGGATAAAACGGGGCCGCGAACTGCAAGTCTTCCACGTTCCCTCCCTCGCGCAAATACCGGCGGCGGAAGTTGAACTGGGACAAGGCGATGCCCATCCACGAGAAGGTGATCGCGATGCCGGACACCGACATCAGCAGCACGTAGACGGTATCGGCGGCCAGCACGCTCGTCAATAGCGACAACAGCGAAAAAGCCAAGGTCATGAGCAAGCTGTTGAGCGGCACCTTCCGTTTTGTGAGTTTTCCGAAAACGGGATGCGCCATGTTGCTGTGCGACAAAGCCCAAAGCAGACGTGTCGCCGCGTACAGGCACGAGTTTCCGACTGACAGGAGCGCCGTTAGTATGACGAAATTCATGAGATCGGCTGCAAAGGGAATCCCGACGGCATCAAAAACCGTAACAAACGGGCTTTCCAGAAGGCCCAGCTGGCTGGACGGAAACAGTGCGGACAAAATAGCTACGGAAGCGACGTAAAAGATAAGGATGCGGAAAATGACGTTGCGGATGGCCCGTGGAATGTTTTTTTGCGGGTTTTCGGTCTCGCCTGCAGCAATTCCGATCAACTCCGAGCCCTGGTAGGAAAAGATTACGTTCATCATGGTGACAAACACGATGCTGATGCCGAACGGGAACAGTCCCCCGTCCGCCGAAAAGTTGGAGAGGTACGGAGCCGGCTTGCCCTCCATGCTGACCAGTCCGAAAATGGCGCCCAGGCCCACGATGATGAAAAAGATGACCGCCACCACCTTGATCCCCGCAAACCAGTACTCGGTCTCGGCAAACCCTTTCGTGGTCAAGGCGTTGAAGCTGAACAGCAAAACGATAAAGACGGCACACCAGATCCAGACTGGCGTGTCCGGAAACCACCGTTGCATCACCATGCCTGCGGCGGTAAATTCCACGCCTGCTGTCGTCGCAGACCCCAGCCAGTACATCCAGCCCAGCGTAAAACCGCTCGCAGGACCGATATATTCAGTCGCGTACGCCTGAAACGAGCCGGTCACCGGCATTTTGACGGAAAGCTCGCCGAGACAGGTCATGACCAGGTACAGGAGCACGCCCCCGAGAATGTAGGCGAGGATCGCTCCCCCCGGCCCGGCTTGGTTGATGGTATAACCCGCATTCAGAAACAGACCCGTCCCGATGACGCCGCCCAGCGAGAGCATGAACAGGTGGCGGCTTTTCATGGAACGCTGCAATTGCTTGTCCTTCTCATTCTCGAGGTGCATACGGTCGCTCCCTTTTCCATCGAATGTGAATCCAGCCTTCAGAACATGTCGCCCGATTGGTACCGGGAGGGGACGCTGCCTGCCCTAAAAGCGCAGGGACAGGCAGCTCAAACCTCCGTCTTGCTTGCGGAACTCGGACATGTCGCACTCGATCACGCTGTAGCCGGCAGCCGCGATTTTTTGCTTGGTGGCCTCAAAGCCTTTGGGAATGATGACGAAATCGTTGATGCGGATGCAGTTGGCCGAATACTCGTCCTCTTTGCTCACCGTGATCTGTTCAAAGCCCTTGAAGTCTTCCGAGCCGATGAACTCGCCGGCCAGGACTACAGTGTTGTTGCCCAGATAAGCGATTCCCGTTTTCAGATGAAAAAACTCCTGGAGCGGAACAATCGTCGCGCCGTAGCCGTACTTGCCCAAAATATCCTTGAGCTGCTGGGCGCCTTCGCGGTTCGTTCGGGAGGATAGGCCGATGTAAAAATGGTCGTCCACCTGCATCACATCGCCGCCGTCGAGGTATCCGGGGCTCTTAATGGATTCGATGGTGTCGTAAAAACGGGGAATGACCTGCTTCATCGCCTCGATTTCCCCGTTGCGGCTGTCGGCACCCGGATTGGTGATCACGGCGCATTTTTCCGTCAGTACGGCGGTGTCTTCCACGAAGGTGGAATCCGGGAACTCTTCGTCCGCCTCCAGCACAGTCACTGTCAGTCCTGCCTTTTGCAGCGCTTCGATATAGGCCTCATGCTGCTTCAAGGCCAGTTCAAAATCAGGCGCACCGAGGTGGGAGGTCGTCAAGCCGTTCACGTAGCTCTTGCCTGGCTTCTTTACGATCGCGCGAGTAAAGTTCATGTTCAGTGGCTCCTTTCGATTTTCCGGGAATGGATTCGGCTCTACTTGACTGCCGGCTTATTCGGTACTGCTATCTTCTTGCCAACGGCGCTGTCAGGCAGGTCGGCCCGCCTGTCCCTTTGTAGGTAATCTCGGTCCCCTTGTACTCGTACACTTCTGCTCCGGCTTCCTCGAGCAGCCGCTTCGTGACCGGATTCCCGGCAGAAACGACGACTTTTCTCGGTGCGAGCGCCAGGACATTGCAGCCCAGATTGTCGTATTCGTCGTCCGGCACCTCGATCAGCTGGACGCCGCGCTGGATTAGCAGCTCCCGGAAAAAGACCGGCATGAGCTTGGAGTAGACGACCGCCAGATCCTTGTCCACAAAGCTGATGATGGACATCAGGTGCAGACATTCGTCAGGTCCGTTGCCGTGCGGCAGAGGCACGACGATACATTCATCCACGATGCCCGCCGTCAGCTCTTTGAACTGGCGAATCCCTTCGTCATTGGTCCGATACCCTCTGGCCACGGCAACCGTACGCTCGTCCATCCAGACGACGTCGCCCCCCTCGACGAGGCCCTCTCCCTGAATCTCGCCGAGAATGGGAATGCCGATGCTTTGAAAATAGTCACGGACGGCCTTTGGCTCGCCCTGGCGCAGCTTTTTCCCCGGATGGAGCAGAATCGCCCCTTTATGGGTGATCTTGACGGAGTCGTGCGCATAAATGGAGTCGATTCCCGTGCGCTCATCGGCCGGCAAATACCGGACATCGGGCACATGCTGCTTCAAAATCGCTTCGAACTGCTCGTATTCCCGGAGCGCCTCCCCATAGTCGGGACACGTCACGTAGTTGTATTCCCGCCAATGACGGTTCAAATGCTCCTGACTGATAAACGAGTCTTTGGGATGTTTGATCATGATGCTTTCAACTGCCCCGTACATGGATTGACAACCGTACTTTACCAATGCGCTCACCTCATCTGCCGTTACTCATTTTTCCGTATCGTGGAATCATTTCCATAATGCGAAATTACACTCTTAATGTAAAATAGTTTGAAATTTTTTGTCAATGTCTTTTTCGAGCCCGAAACGATATTGATCTGTCCAAACAATTCTGATAGATTGAAACAAGAAACAGCCCGGGAGAACCCCTTGAACATGAGGTTCCTGCGGCATGGCATAGGAGGAAACAACACGTTGGTACAATCGATTGACCGGGCTATGAGCATCGTCCACGTCCTGGTCTCAGACGAAAACAAACCCAATTGGTCCATCTCGGAAATCGCGGACCGGACCGATCTTCCTCTCAGCACGGTTCACCGTTTGATCAGCAGCTTGATGCAGTACGGACTGATCATGCAGATCCCGGAAACGAAGCAGTACAAGCTCGGGTATACCTGGATGGAGATCGGCCTGCGCATCCTGGACAAAATCGATACGCGCGCGGTAGCCCGCTCCGTGATGGAGCAGCTGGCGGCCGAAGTGAAGGAAACCATCTATTTGAGCATTCCGCACGGCACGAGCGCGATCGTTCTCGAACGGGTCGAGGGCCCCATGACAGTACGCATGATCGACAATCTGGGCGAGCGCATCCCGCTGCATATCGGTGCTGCCAACAAGACGATGCTGGCCAACATGGATCCGAGCGAGGCAGAGGCTATCGCCGCTGAGCTCATTGCCGATCCCGAAGAGCGTCGGGACTTCTTGGAACGCCTGCCTGCTATCAAGCAGAGCGGATACGCGATCAGCTACGGAGAAAAAACGGAAGGTACAGCATCAGTCGCTGCTCCCATCATCGGGTACAACCACAAAGTGGTCGGAGCGCTCAGCATCGGCGTTCCCAGCTACCGGATCAACGAGGATCGCCTAACCGTCCTGATCGAGAAAGCCAAACAAGGCGCCAGGGAAATCTCGCAAAAAATCGGCGGACTTTCTTAATTTTTTTATCCACGATACGGAAAGAATTTTCACATTACGGAAATTGGAGGCGTTTTTCATGGGCAAATGGCAGTCGAAAGAGCAGTTGGTGGATCTTCTATGCAGTCTCGTCCGCATTCCGAGCGTGACCGGGTCGCCTGCCGAAAAGGTGCTGCCGGAATACGTCGTAGACCAGCTGCGGACTCTCCCTTATTACCGGGAGCACCCCGATCATGTTCGCGCCCATCCTACCGGCGACGGTCGCCATTTTGTCACCGCTCTGGTCAAAAAGCCGGGCATCCGCGATACGATCATCCTCGTCAGCCATTTCGATGTGGTCGATGTGGAAGACTACGGAGCTTGGCGGACGCAGGCTTTTGATCCACAGGCCCTCACCTCCCTGTTCCACGCCAATGCCCAGACCATGCCGTCCGAGGTTCAGCGGGACATGCAGAGCGGAAACTGGCTGTTCGGACGCGGGACGATGGATATGAAATGCGGCCTCGCGCTCCACATGTCGATGGTCGAGCGGGCATCAGACGGAGAATTCGACGGAAACATCCTGCTTCTGACCGTCCCCGACGAAGAAGTGAACTCGGTCGGAATGCGTGCTGCTGTGCCTGCCCTGCTCGCGCTCGCCGAGGAATTCGACCTCACCTACAAGACTGTGCTGAATTCGGAGCCGATGTTCACCCGGTTTCCCGGCGACCAAAACAAGTACTTGTACACCGGGTCGATCGGGAAAGTGCTCCCCGGCTTCCTCTGCTACGGCAAGGAAACGCACGTCGGGGAGCCGTTCGCCGGGCTAAACGGCAACTTCATGGCGTCCCAGATCACCTGCGAGCTCGAGCTGAACACGGCCTTTTGCGAGATTGTCGAAGGAGAGGCTTCTCCCCCTCCTACCAACCTGATCCAAAAGGACTTGAAAAAAGAGTACTCCGTGCAAATTCCGCACCGCGCCGTCACCCTGTTCAATCTGTTCCTGCTGGAAAAGCGCATGGACGAAGTCGTGGAGCCACTCTTGCAGGCTGCCAAAAATGTGGCGGAGCGGATCCGTCAGACGTATGTCCAGCACGCCGGCCTCTTTGCCAGCAACGCTCCTTTCACGCCGCGCGACCTGTCCATCCGGGTCATGACCTACGAGGAGCTGCTTGCCTACGCCGTCAAAGCATACGGGGAGGAAAAGCTGCGGAGCATACAGTCCGAGATCGTCGCTGATCGCCAGGACAAGGATGATCGCGACGTGACCATCGAGCTGGTCGATCAGGTGGCGATCCTGTGCAAGGAGCTGTCCCCGATGATCGTGCTGTTCTTCGCCCCGCCGTTTTACCCGGCAGTCAGCTCGCGCACGCACCCGCTCATTGCCCGCACTGCAGCAGAGATGGAGACATACGCCCGGGAACGCCACCAAATCACGCTCCGACGGCAGAACTACTTCGGCGGCATTTCCGATTTGAGCTACGTCGGGCTGGAATACCCGGCTGCTTCCATGCAGCCGCTCGTTGCCAACATGCCTCTGTGGGACCGCGGCTACTCCATTCCCCTGCAGGAGCTGGAGGCGTTTGATGTGCCAGTCCTGAACCTCGGACCGGTCGGACGCGACGCCCATCAGTGGACAGAGAGACTGGATATCGATTACGCTTTTGGTACACTGATGGATATGCTGCCGCATTGCATACAAACGCTGTTCAAGCATGCTTGAACGAGAACAGGAGGTACCAGCCCATGCAATTTGAAGCGAAAGAAAACGGTTTTGTGACCCATTTGTCTTATGGCGATTTGCACGTATCCGGCGACGAGGAGTACGGCTTCCGCCCGTACCAGCTCATGGTGTCATCCATTGCCGTGTGCAGCGGCGGGGTCTTGCGCAAGGTGCTGACCAAAATGAGAATGCCCTGCTCGGACATGAAAGTGACCGCCGAAGTGACTCGAAACGAGGAAAAGGCAAACCGGATCGAAAAGATTCACCTGCACTTCATCATTCACGGAGAAAATTTGCAGGAGGAAAAAGTGAAAAAGGCGATCGAAGCATCGCGGAAAAATTGCCCGATGGTACAGTCGGTTCAGGACAGCATTGTCATTACCGAATCGTTCGAGCTTGTTTCCTAGCAATTGGGCATCATCTGCCCCTCCCGATTCCACACGAAAAACCCGCTCCAGCCTTTCCTTGGAGCGGGTTCTCTTTTCCTGGCGACTGTCCGGGGGTTAGGCCTGCTTGACAGGAACCGGGATAGCTGCCGCCTGCCTTTTGGGCTTTCCTTCCGGGATGATCAGATGGAGGATAACGGTTGCCAGCGCCCCTACGGTGATCCCCGAGGACAAAATGTAGTTCACGAAGTCAGGAACCCCTGCCAACGCTTCCTTGGGCAGCACGGTCACGGCAATCGTGCACAGGATCGGGATTCCGATCACCATCATGTTTCGATCATCGATGGAGATGTGCTGGATGACCTTGATTCCGTTGGCGACGATCGCCACGCAGACAATGCCGAAGATTCCGTTGATCACCGGCTCCGGAATACAGGTGATGGCGGTCGACAGCTTGGGTACCAGACCCAGAGCTACGAGGATGACGCCCCCCGCCATGATCGCCATGCGGCTTCCCACGCCCGTAACGGCAATCAGACCGGCATTGGAGGAATATCCGGTGGTAGGTGTCCCGCCGAACAGGGCGCCGATGAAGCAGCCCAGCCCTTCCCCGACTGCGGCGCGGTTCAGGCGATGTTCCGTCAGCTCGCTGTCGGTGACCGTGGAAACGACAAACCAGGTGCCTGTCGTCTCGATCATGATGATCATGTAGACGAACAGCATCGTCAGCACGGCACTCAGGTCAAACACAGGGGCGCCGTACGGGAACAGCTTGGGCAGAGACAGCCAGCTCGCCTCTTTCACCGGACTAAAGTCGACCGTGCCAAAACAAGCCGCAGTGACGGTACCGACTGCGATGGCGATCAGTACCGAAACGAGACGGAAAAACGTCCCGGCCACTTTCACCCGCTTGCCGAGCAGCATGCAAGTCATGAGCACGACCGCGGACACAGCGGCGATCAGAATATTGGTCCAAATGTCGCCGGGAGCGTGATAGATGTTGCCCATTCCAATCGGCATCAGGGCGATCCCCACGATAATGATGACCGTCCCTCCCACCAGCGGCGGAATAAACTTGCGCACCGCTTTGGCGAACCATTTCAACGGATAGCCCATGAGCGCCATCAACAAGGCGCCCGGCATCAGGCTCCCGATCATGGCGTTCAGGCCGAGCTTGCCTCCGATGGCAGCCAGGGCGCCAATCGGCACATACGAAGGTCCCTGCACGACTGGCAACCGAAGCCCGAAGCCTGTCTGGATCAGCGTCCCGATCCCGGT